>CALMPB010000410.1 GCA_937871985.1 uncultured Burkholderiaceae bacterium | reverse complement strand
ACCTTCCTGGGCGGCGAAGACTTCGACCAGCGCATCATCGACTACATCATCACCGAATTCAAGAAGGAAAGCGGCGTCGATCTGTCGAAAGACGTGCTGGCCCTGCAGCGCCTGAAAGAATCCGCTGAAAAAGCCAAGATCGAGCTGTCCTCGGCCCAGCAAACCGAAATCAATCTGCCGTACATCACGGCCGATGCCTCGGGTCCCAAGCACCTGAACCTGAAGATCACGCGCGCCAAGCTGGAAGCGCTGGTCGAAGAGCTCATCGAGCGCACCATCGAGCCTTGCCGCATCGCCATCAAGGACGCCGGCATCAAGGTTTCCGAGATCGACGACGTCATCCTGGTCGGCGGCATGACCCGCATGCCCAAGGTGCAGGAACAGGTCAAGGAGCTTTTCGGCCGCGAGCCCCGCAAAGACGTCAACCCCGACGAGGCTGTCGCCGCAGGCGCCGCCATCCAGGGTTCCGTGCTGGCGGGCGACCGCAAGGACGTGCTGCTGCTGGACGTGACTCCCTTGTCCCTGGGTATCGAAACCCTGGGCGGCGTCATGACCAAGATGATCCAGAAGAACACCACGATTCCCACCCGGTTCTCGCAGGTGTTCTCCACGGCCGACGACAACCAGCCTGCCGTGACCATCAAGGTATTCCAGGGCGAACGCGAAATCGCCGCGGGCAACAAGGCGCTGGGCGAATTCAACCTGGAAGGCATTCCTCCGGCCGTGCGCGGGACGCCGCAAATCGAAGTCACCTTCGATATCGACGCCAATGGCATTTTGCATGTGTCTGCCAAGGACAAAGGCACGGGCAAGGAAAACAAGATCACCATCAAGGCCAATTCCGGCCTGACGGATGAAGAGATCGAACGCATGGTCAAGGACGCCGAGGCCAATGCCGAGGACGACCACCGTGTGGCCGAGCTGGCGCTGGCGCGCAACCAGGCCGACGGGCTGGTGCATTCCACGCGCAAGTCGCTGGAAGAGTACGGCGACAAGCTGGAAGCCTCCGAGAAAGAGTCCATCGAAGCGGCCATCAAGGACCTCGAGGACACCCTCAAAGAGGGCGACAAGGCTGCCATCGACGCCAAGGTCGAAGCGCTGTCCACCGCGTCGCAAAAGCTTGGTGAAAAAATGTACGCCGACATGCAGGCTCAGGCCGCGGCGCAGCAAGGCGGCCAAGCGGCTTCCGAGCCGGCCGACGACAACGTCGTCGATGCCGACTTCAAAGAAGTAAAACGCGACCAGTAAGGCTTCGTCCTGATGGTTCAGAGCCCGATTTCCGGTGTTTGGCCGGAGATCGGGCGCATTTTTTTGTTGTAAAGAGCAAGAAAGCGCCCGCGGCGCTATCAAAATCATGGCAAAACGCGATTTTTATGAAGTGCTGGGCGTTGGCAAGAACGCCACCGAAGCAGAGATCAAAAAGGCCTACCGCAAGCTGGCCATGAAACACCATCCGGATCGCAACCCGGACAGCAAGGAAGCGGAAGAAAAATTCAAAGAGGCCAAAGAGGCCTACGAAATACTGTGCGACGAAGATAAACGCGCGGCCTACGACCGATTCGGCCATGCCGGGGTCGACCCCAACTCCGCCGGCGGCGGCATGGGCGGCGCCGGCTTTTCCGACGCCTTCGGCGATATCTTCGGCGAGATTTTCGGCGGCGGCCGCCGCGGCGGCGGAGGGCCCCAGGTGTACCGGGGGGCCGATCTCAAATACACGCTGGAAATCAGCCTGGAGCAGGCGGCCAGCGGCTTCGATACCGAAATCCGCGTACCCAGCTGGGAAAATTGCGACACCTGCCACGGGTCGGGCGCCAAGCCCGGTACGCACCCCAAGACCTGCCATACCTGCGGCGGCAGCGGCGCCGTGCGCATGCAGCAGGGGTTTTTCAGTGTTCAGCAAACCTGCCCCACCTGCCATGGCTCGGGCAAGGAAATCACCGATCCCTGCACGGTCTGCGACGGCGTGGGCCGCATCCGCAAGAACAAGACCCTGCAGGTCAAGATTCCCGCGGGTATCGACGACGGCATGCGCATCCGCTCCACCGGCAACGGCGAACCGGGTGTCAATGGCGGCCCCTCGGGCGACCTGTATGTGGAGATCCACCTGAAGCCGCACGGCATTTTCCAGCGCGACGGCGAAGACCTGCATTGCGAGCTGACCATTCCGTTCACCACCGCGGCCCTGGGCGGTGAGCTGGAGGTGCCCACGCTTAGCGGCAAGGGTGAAATCACCATTCCCGAAGGCACGCAAACCGGCAAGACCTTCCGTCTGCGCGGCAAGGGCATACGCGGCGTGCGTTCCAGCTACCCCGGCGACCTCTACTGCCACGTTGCCGTGGAAACACCGGTGCGCCTGACCGAAGAGCAAAAGAAGATTCTGCGCCAGTTCGAAACCTCGCTCAGCCAGGGCGGTGAAAAACACTCGCCCAAAAGCGAATCCTGGACGGATCGGGTGAAAAGTTTTTTTAGCTGATTGCCGGCTTGCCGCCCCGGGCTGGCTCCGGCAGCCCGGGGCTCGATCCAGAGCTTGATTCGTTTGCCCAGATCGAGTGCAATACCGCGACTTGAGTGATTTTTACCGAAGAGGGTGCGGTGATAGGGGTTTTCGATTCTGGCAGTGGCGGCCTTGCGGTGCTGAAGGAACTTCGCGCGTCGCTGCCCGATCAGCGGTTCATTTATTACGGCGACCATGGCAACGCGCCCTATGGCGATCGGGATGCCGATTCGATCTACGCGCTTACGCTGTCGTCGTTGACCCAGCTTTTCGCCATGGGCTGCTCGCTGGTCGTGCTGGCCTGCAATACGGCGGCGGCGACGGGGCTGCGCCGGCTTCAGCAGACCTGGCTGCCGGTGTATTTTCCCGACAAGCGCGTGATTGGCGTCGTGGTTCCCATGGTGGAGGCGCTGACGGGCGTTCCCTGGCTGGTCACGTGCGATGCCGGCAGGCGCGGCGCCGAGCGCAAGACGGTGGCGGTCTTTGCCACGCGCTATACGGTGAACAGCCGGATATTCGTCGACGAAACGGCCAAGCGCGCGCCCGAGATAAACGTGGTTCAGCAAGCTTGCCCGAGCCTGGTCAAGCTTATCGAGGCGGGCGCCCCGTTGTCCGACCTGCGCCGCGCCGTCCGGCGCTATGTGGCGCTATTGCGGCATCGCCTTGAAGGGGAGCGCTTGAGCGCGGCGTTGCTGGGCTGCACACACTATCCCTTGATCGAGCCTCTTTTTGCCGAGGCCTTGCCCGATGGCGTGGAGATTTTTTCGCAGCCGAAAATAACTGCGCAAAGCCTGGTCGCTTACCTGGCCCGCCACCCCGAGTTCCGCAGCGATCTTGGGCCGGGAGTCTCTTTTTATACCTCGACAACCCCCGAAGCCATCACGAAGCTGGCGCAGCGCCTGCTGGACGACAGCCAGATCCAGTTCCAGAAGCTGGAGATCCAAAACGCATCGGCCTAGCCGCTGAGACTCAAGCCTGCGCGGCAGCTGCTGCGGCTGGGGTGGGACGGAACGCGACGCCAAATCGATTGAAGGCGTTCATCAAGCCGATGGCATAGGTAAGGTCCGCCAGCTCTTTGTCGTTGAATTCGGCTGCGGCGGCTTCGTAGTCGGCGTCGGGGATGCCGGTTTCAGCAACGCGCGTCACGGTTTCCGACCAGGCGAGGGCGGCGCGTTCGCGGGGGCTGAACAGCGCGCCGGATTCGTGCCACACCGGCACAAGCACCAGTTTTTCCACAGCCAGGCCAGCTTTGAGCAGGTCGCGGGAGTGCATGTCGATGCAATAGGCGCAGCCGTTTATTTGTGAAACCCGTAAGTACACAAGATCGATCAGTTCTTTGGGCAAGCCGCTTTTTTGCAGCGAAGCGTGCACCCCTCCGAAGGTTTTGTAGATGTCGGGTGAGGCTTTGACATAGTTGAGACGGCTGCTCATGATGAATCCTTTATATTCGCTGGATGAGGGGCTCCATCTTGTCGCATCTTGAGCCCCACATAAAGATCCATGATCCGTTTTAATGCTTAGTCCATGTTCTTGCCGTCGGCTTTTGGCGCTGCTTTCGCGGTTTTGGCCTTGGCCTTTTCCTTGTTTTGATCTCCGGCTATCGCCACGCTGAACAGTTCGGGCTTCAAGGTTTCGCGCAGCGCGGCGTTCACGTCCTTCGCGGTCAGTTTTTCCAGGTCGTCGTCGATCCGTTGCGACCAGGTAAAGTCGCGCCCCAGTTGCAGGTAGTTGATCCATGCCGCGGCCAGGACGCCGTCGCGGGTGCGCGCCAGCCGGCGCAGCTTCAGCATGGCCTCGATTCCGGCCTTTACTTCGGCGTCGGTGAAGCCGTCGTGCAGCGCGCCCGCCAGCTCTTCCTTCATGGCCTTGAGCAAGCGCGCGCGGTTTTCAGGCGCGTAAATCGCGTATAAAGACCAACTGCCTGAGGGTTCGTAGGACGAGGCATCGAAGCCGCTGCTGACGGTGTACGACAGCCCGTCCTGCACCCGCACCCGATTCCACAAGCGCGAGGTTTGCGACCCGCCCAGCAGGTAATTGGCCACGGACAATGCCGCGTAGCGCGGGTCGGTGTCCTGTATTTTCACAGGCAGTTGCGCCATATAGACCGCGTTGGCCTTGTCCGGCGTGTTGATGTCGAACATTTTCGCCGGCACGGCGCGGTAGGGGTCGGGTATGCGCGTGTAGGGGGCGGCTTTTTTCCAGCCCGCAAGTCCCGTGCTCAACGCTTTTTTGACGGCGTCGGGCTCGAAGGCGCCCACCGCCGAAAAGCGTATGGTGCCGGCGCCGTAGAAGTCATTGTGGAACTTGACCAGATCGTCGCGGGTAAGCGCCGCAACGTTTTTCAAGGACTCGTCGAAGCTGGGCGTATACCGCACATCGTCGCGCGCCCAGGGGTTGTCGTGGCGATCCAGAGCGCGTGCCGCCAAGGCCTGCGGATTGGTCATCGAGCTTTCGATCGAGGCGCTGACCTGCCTCTTGAATTCCGCCACCTCTTTTTCGGGGAAATTGGCATTGCGCAGAATGTGCAGCGCCAGCTCCACCAGTTGCGGCAGGTTGTCGCGGGTCGTGGACATGTCGGCCACCACCACGCCCGCTTGTCCGCTGAAATCCAATTGGGCCTGCAGCGCGTCGAGCTTGTCCTGGATGTTCTGGCGCGACATGTCGGGGGTGCCGCGATCCAGCAGTTCGGCGGTTGCGGCGGCATTGGTGCGCTGCCCCTTGAGCCCCTCGATATTGCTGAACTGGATGACCAGGCTGGCTTCCACCCGGTCGCCGCGGGTGGGTTTGGGCAGCAGGGCCAATTGCACTTGCCCGTTGGGCAGGGACAGCGGGGTGCGCAGCGTGTGCGCGTCGATATTGGCTGGCGTGGGGTCGAAGGCGGCCACGGCGTCGGGCGCGGCCTTGCCCTGGTAGTGCGCCAGCTCGGCGGTCAGGTCGACCGGCTCGGGCAAGGGCGCCCGCACGGGTTTTTCGGTGGGAATGTACAGGCCGTCGTTGCGGTTGCTGGAAACCAGATATTCCCGCGTGACTTTTTGCACTTGCGCCAGCGTGGCTTTTTCCACCTCGTCGCGTTGCGCAAAGAACAAGCGCCAATCGCCGGCCGCCACGGCCGCCGACAGCACGCCGGTCAGGCTGGCGGGGTCGGCGTAGGTCTGGGACCAAGCCGTGTTCCACTTGCTTTTCGCCCGATCCAGTTCGGCCTGGGTAAATGGCTGCTGGGCGAGGCCGGCCAGCGAGGCGTCAAGCGCCTGCAGCGCTTTTTCCGGATCCATGCCCGAATCCAGCTTTGCCCCGAACAGGGCGTAGCCTGGCTGCTTCATGGCGCGTGCAAACCCGAAAACGCTGGTGGCCAGCTTTTTTTCCACCAGGGCATGGTACAGCCGCCCCGAGGGCGTGTCGCTGATCATGTCGACGCTCAGGTCGAAAGGCACGTAGTCGGGGCTGCCGGCCTGGGGAATATGGAAAAGCGCGGCGACCAGCGGATTGCCGCCATGGCGGCGGACGACGACCTTGCGTTCGCCGTCCTGGACGGGTTCGACCGTGTACTCGGGCGGCAGTACCCGCTGCGGCTTGGGGATCTTGCCGAAAGCCTGGGCGATGATGTCGAGCGTGGCGGCTGGATCGAATTTGCCGGATACGATGAGCACGGCGTTGTCGGGTTGATAGTACAGATGATAGAACTGGTGCAGTTGCTCGATATCCACGTTTTCCACGTCGGAGCGCGCGCCGATGGTGTCCTTGCCGTAGCGGTGCCACATGTAGGCGGCGGCCTGCATTTTTTGCATCAGCACTTCGAACGGATTGTTCTCGCCCGATTCCATCTCGTTGCGCACCACCGTCATTTCCGAGTCCAGGTCTTTGCGGCTGATCAGGGAATTGACCATGGCATCGGCCTGCCAGTCGATGTACCACTTGAGCGTCTCGGGGTCGGCGGCGAAGCTGGCGAAATAATTGGTGCGGTCTTCGTTGGTGGAGCCGTTGGCCCTCAGCCCGCGCTTGGAAAACTCGGCCCAGGGGTCGCGCAGCGTGGGCGACCCGCGGAACAGCATGTGTTCCAGCAGGTGGGCCATGCCGGTTTCGCCCCGGCCTTCCTGCCGGGAGCCCACCAGATAGGTCATGTTGACGATGGTGGTGGGCTTGGAGTCGTCGGGCGTAAGCAGCACGACCAGGCCGTTCTTCAGCGTGTATTGCGTGGTGCCTTCGATGGACGGGCCTTGTGCGACGCCGGCGGGCAGTTCAAGTGCGTTGGCGGCCGCCATGAATGCGCCCACGAGCAGGACGGCGGCGGCATTCAGGATTCGTGCTAGGGGCAAAGACATAGGGTTGTTCCTGGCGGGTAGTAGGGCAAAGGTTATTTGGAGAGCTTTTCCATGGCCAGCTTCAGGCCGGCCACGGTCATGCCGTACATGCGATCGTGCATGATGTTCTTGATTAGGGCAATGGACTGGCGATATTCCCAATAGCCTTCGGGTTCGGGATTCAGCCAGACCGACTTGGGCCAGTTGTCGAGCAGGCGCTGCAGCCATGCGGCCCCGGTTTCACGGTTGTTGTGCTCGACCGAGCCGCCCGGCTGGAGTATTTCGTAGGGACTCATGGTGGCGTCGCCCACGATGATCAGGCGCCAGTCCTCGTTGTACTTGCGCAGTATGTCCCAGGTTTCGATGCGTTCGGTGGATCGGCGCCGGTTGTTCTGCCACAGAGATTCGTAGGGGCAGTTATGGAAATAATAGACCTCCAGGTTCTTGAATTCGCTGCGCGCCGCCGAAAACAGCTCCTGGATGCGTTGCACGTGGTCGTCCATGCTGCCGCCCACGTCCAGCAGCATCAGCACCTTGACGGTATTGTGGCGCTCGGGAACCATTTTCAGATCCAGGAATCCCGCGTTGCGGGCCGTGCTGCTGATGGTGTGGTCCAGATCCAGCTCCAGGTCGGCGCCTTCGCGCGCGAAGTGGCGCAGCCGGCGCAGCGCCATCTTGAAGTTGCGCGTGCCTAGTTCCTGCTGGTCGTCGTAATCGCGGTATTCGCGGTTTTCCCAGACCTTTACGGCCGTGCGGTTGCCTGCCGAGGGCCCGCCCACCCGTATGCCTTCCGGGTGATAGCCGCCGTGGCCGAAGGCCGAACTGCCGCCGGTGCCTATCCACTTATTGCCTCCGGCGTGGCGTTCGTCCTGTTCCTCCAGGGTCTTCTTGAACAGCTCCATCAGCTTGTCCCAGCCATGCTTTTCGATCGCGGCCTTTTCTTCGGGGCTGAGTTGTTTCTGGAATTCCTTGAGCAGCCAGTCCAGCGGGATTTCCTCGTCGGCCGGCAAGGCGGCCTCGAGCGTGCGGTAGAACTCGCCGAACGCCTGGTCGTAGCGGTCGAACAGGGTTTCGTCCTTGACGAGTGTCATGCGCGCCAGGTAGTAGAAATCGTTGACCGTCGGCGGCATGATGCGGGTTTGCAAGGCTTCGAGCAGCGTCAGGTATTCCTGCACTGAAACAGGCAGCTTGCGGGCGCGCAGGTGATAGAAGAAATCAGCCAGCATGATTCAGGCTCAGCCGGTATTCCAGATGCCGTTCGACTTCCGGCCATTCGCCCGCGAGCAGGCTGTACATGACGGTGTCGCGCACCGTGCCGTCGCGGCGCAGCATGTGGCGGCGCAGGACGCCGTCTTTATGGGCCCCTAGGCGCTCGATGGCGCGCTGCGAGGCGAAATTGAAATTGTCGGTGCGCCAGCATACGACCTGGGCGCCCAGTTGCCCGAAAGCGTGGCGCAGCAACAGCAGCTTGCTGGCGGTGTTCACATGGGTGCGCTGCCAGCGCCTGGCATACCAGGTATGGCCGATTTCCAGCCGGGCGATGGCGGGGACGAAGTCGTAGTAGCGGGTGGTGCCGACAATCTGCCCGCTGCCTTGTTCGACAATGGCGAAGGGCAGCATAGTGCCCTCTTGCTGGCCTTGCAGGGCGGCTTCGATATAGGCGGCGGTTGCGCCGGGTTCGGGCACCGAGGTGACGCGCAATTGCCAGAGCTTGCCGTCGGCGGCGGCCGCTTCCAGATCCGCCGTGTGCTCGGGGCCCAGCGGTACGAGCTTTACGCCATGGCCTTCCAGGGTTACGGGCGCCGGAGGCCGTTGAAATCCTTGGGTTTTCAGCATTGCCTTTCCTTGATGGGGTTCGGGGCTTGGCCCTAGCGGCGGCCGGCGCGCGTCATGGCCGCCAGGCGGCGCAGCAGCGTGAGGTCCTGCTCGTTCTTGAGCAGTGCGCCCGCCATGAGGGGCAGATCGCCCGCCGTGCTGGCGATGCTGGCCGCCGGCACGGCTTCGTTCAGCAGCAGGCGCAGCCAGTCCAGGAATTCCGAGGTCGACGGTTTTTTCTTGAGGCCCGGCGCGTCGCGCAGCGCAAAGAAAGTATCCAGGGCGCTGCTCAGCACGTCCTGGCGGATGGATGGGTAGTGAACCGCCACGATGTTCTGCATGGTGTCCCGATCCGGGAAGTTGATGTAATGGAAGAAGCAGCGCCGCAGGAAGGCGTCGGGCAGCTCTTTTTCGTTGTTGGAGGTGATGATGATAAGAGGGCGGTGCCGGGCTTTTATGGTTTGCCGGGTTTCGTAGACATGGAACTCCATGCGATCCAGTTCGCGCAGCAGGTCGTTGGGGAACTCGATGTCGGCCTTGTCGATTTCGTCGATCAGCACCACCACCGGCTCGTCGGCTTCGAAAGCCTGCCACAGGATCCCCTTGACGATGTAGTTGCCGATGTCGCGCACCTTTTCGTCGCCCAATTGGGAGTCGCGCAGCCGGGATACGGCGTCGTACTCGTACAGGCCCTGGTGCGCCTTGGTGGTGGATTTGATGTGCCATTGCAGCAATGGGCGCCCCAGGGCGGCGGCCACTTCCTCGGCCAGCATGGTCTTGCCGGTGCCGGGCTCGCCCTTGATGAGCAGCGGGCGCTGCAGCGAAAGCGCCGCGTTGACGGCCATTTTCAGGTCGTCGGTGGCAACGTAGCGCTCGGTTCCGGAAAAGCGTTCGGAAGAGGAGGCCGGGGCTGCTGAAGTCATGGTCGAGTCCGTATATTTACAACGTTGATAGGGATACATAGCGTACGCAATGACAATTATCGTACAATCCGTCAGGTTCGTCGGTTCAGCAGGAGAGGGGCCGGCTTTTATTTACCGCCAAACAAGAGCTATTATGAAGTTGCGAATTAACCTGACGCGCGCATTGTCTGCGCTGGCCTTCACGGCTGCTTCCTGTGGGTTCGTCGGCCAGGCCCAAGCGGCCGACAAAGCCCCGGTGGGCAATGCAAAAGCCGCTGTCGACAAGATTTCCATGTGTATCGGATGCCACGGCATCCAGGGCTACAAGGCCAGCTTCCCCGAGGTGTACCACGTACCGATGATCGCCGGGCAAAACGCCGATTACCTGGTCGCGGCCCTCAAGGAATACGCCAGTGGCGCGCGCACCTTTCCCACTATGGAAGCCATTGCCAGGTCATTGTCCGATCAAGACATGGCCGACATCGCCGCTTACTATTCCAGCCTTAAATAATCGGGAGCCGATATGAAGAAACTGACTCTCGCCGTCGTGGGTTCCCTGTTCGTGGTTGCCGGTACGGCCGCACACGCTGCCGATCTTGCCGCCGGCCAAGCCGCTTTCCAAAAATACACCTGTGCCAGTTGCCACGGCGCCGACGCCAAAAGCCCCATCATGCCGGCTTATCCCGTCCTGGCGGGCCAGCACGAAGACTACATCGCCCACGCCCTCAAAGCCTACAAGCGCGGCCAGTCGGGCGCGCCCGCATCCGCCAACGTGCGTAAGAACGCCATCATGGGCGCCATGGCGGCTCAGCTAAGCGAAGCCGACGTCACCAACATCGCCGGCTGGCTGTCCTCCTTGCCCGGACCCTTGTCGGTTCAAAAGTAATCGCGTTCCGGCATCGCCGGATCGCCCCCAAGACAAAAAGCACCCCTTCGGGGGCAGCAAACTGCGTAGCAGTGCGGCGTGGGGGCCTTTTTTGTCGCCGGGCCGCCCCAAGACAAAAAGTACCCCCTCGGGGGGCAGCATGCTGCGTAGCAGCGCAGCGTGGGGGCTTTTTGCCCCCCTTTTCTCATCAGCGGCGGGAAACGCGCCGCTTGATCAGTTCCAGATAGCCCTCGTTGCTGAAGGCCGTGCCCAGGCGCTGGGCTTCCCACACCACTTCCCCCAGGCATTCCATGATTTCGTGCGCGGCTTGATGCGGGTCGTGCGTGCCCAGCAACTGCCGGTGCAGCGCGCGAATGCCGGGCGGCTGGTCGATTTGAAGCTGCTCCGAGATGGCCAGGTGCATGGATAAATGCAGGAAGGGATTGGTCTGGCCCTGCTCGACGGTATAGTCGAGTCCGGCGGCGTCCGGGTTCTGCAGGATGTCGTGGTATTCGGGGTGCTGCAGAATCCAGTCGGCCGCCATGGTCTCGAGCGGGGTCAGGACTTCGTGGGAGCGATGCTTGCGCCAGGTTTCGCCGAAGAAGGCTCGAACCTGTTCGCGGGATGGATTGAACATGGCAATGCATAAAACCTATAAAGAAACCATTTTACCCGCGCCGCGCATTGCTCTTCGTTAGCCGTTAAAATGGCGGGAAAATCTGCGGTACACTAGTCTTATATAAGACTACGTTTATAATGACGGTCTTCCCGAAAGATCGGAACGGTTTGCGCGCGTTGCAACGGTTCCGATCGTTCGCGTATACAGGCACCGCTTTTCTTATTATTAATGGAGCAACTGGAGCATCCATGGCTTATCAGCATATCAAGGTCCCGACCTCGGGCCAAAAAATAACGGTTAACGCCGATTTTTCGATCAACGTTCCCGACGAGCCCATCCTGCCGTACATTGAAGGCGATGGCACAGGTGCCGATATTACGCCGGTCATGCTCAAGGTTGTCGATGCGGCCGTTGCCAAGGCCTACGGCGGCAAGCGCAAGATCCACTGGATGGAAGTCTACGCCGGCGAGAAATCCACCAAGATCTACGGCCCCGACGTCTGGCTGCCCGAAGAAACCCTGGACGCCGTCAAGGACTACGTGGTTTCCATCAAGGGCCCCCTCACAACCCCCGTCGGCGGCGGCATCCGCTCGCTGAACGTGGCCCTGCGCCAGCAGCTCGACCTGTACGTCTGCCTGCGCCCGGTACGCTACTTCAAGGGCGTTCCTTCGCCGGTTCGCGAGCCTGAAAAGACCGACATGGTCATTTTCCGCGAAAACTCCGAAGACATCTACGCCGGCATCGAATTCGAAGCCGAATCCGAAAAAGCCAAGCTGCTCATCGACTTCCTGCAAAGCAAGCTGGGCGTCAACAAGATCCGCTTCCCGGCCACTTCGGGCATCGGCGTCAAGCCCGTTTCGCGCGAAGGCACGCAGCGCCTGGTCCGCAAGGCCATCCAGTACGCCATCGACAACGACAAGCCCTCGGTCACCCTGGTGCACAAGGGCAACATCATGAAGTTCACCGAAGGCGGCTTCCGCGACTGGGGCTACGAACTGGCCCTGAAGGAATTCGGCGCTCAGCTCATCGACGGCGGTCCATGGTGCAAATTCAAGAACCCCAAGACGGGTCGCGACATCATCATCAAGGACGTCATCGCCGACGCCTTCCTGCAGCAAATCCTGCTGCGCCCGGCTGAATACTCCGTCATCGCCACGCTCAACCTGAACGGCGACTATGTGTCCGACGCTTTGGCGGCGCAGGTCGGCGGCATCGGCATCGCTCCGGGCGCCAACCTGTCCGACTCCGTGGCCATGTTCGAAGCCACCCACGGCACGGCTCCCAAGTATGCCGGCAAAGACTACGTGAACCCCGGTTCCGAAATCCTGTCCGCCGAAATGATGCTGCGTCACATGGGCTGGACCGAAGCGGCCGACCTCATCATCAGCAGCATGGAAAAATCCATTCTGTCGAAAAAGGTCACCTACGACTTCGCCCGTCTGCTCGAAGGCGCGACGCAAGTATCGTGCTCGGGCTTCGGCCAGGTCATGATTGACAATATGTAAAAGTTGGCCTGATCGTTCAAGCCTCAAAAAAGCCCCGTTCTCCAGCGAGAACGGGGCTTTTTGCTATTTGGCGAGGGCTTTGCGGAGCAGGTGGCGGCCAACCGAGCCTGGTATTGGATTTGCTATTATTCTGCTTAATATTTGCCGACCTCGGGAAACCGACCCTGTGGGCATGACAACAGCCGGGAGCGCATACGATGCCATTGCAGATGCCTGTTCTGAAGCTTAGCCGGCGAACCGTCAAGGTACTGGCGGGCTGTGCGGCTGCGTTGCTTCTCCTGGCGGCGTTGTCGGCGTGGCTTGTGCCGAAGGCCGTGCACCATGTGCTTACCCACAACGTTGCCGAATTGCTGGGCCGCCGGGTGGAAGTCGGCGAAATCCGCTTCAACCCTCTTACGCTGGCACTGAGCGCCCAGAACCTCGCTATCGACGAGCCAGAATCAAAGCCTCTTCTGGCGATCGGCGAAATCGACCTGCGGGTGGCCTGGCGCTCCATCGTCCTGTTCGCGCCCATACTCGACCGCATCCATATCGATAAGCCCCAGGTCACGCTGGTGCGTCGGGATGCCACGCATTTCAATTTCTCCGACATTGTCGAACGGCTCCAGAAGATGTCGGCGGAGCAGCCGGGCAAGCCCGAGCCGGAATCGAAGGGCCTGCCGCGTTTTTCCCTGAACAACCTGCTGTTGACCGGCGGCTCCATCAGCCTGGACGACCACGTCACCGACCGCAAGCAGGCGATCGCCGATCTCAAGCTGGGCATTCCCTTCATCTCGACGCTCAGCTATGCGACCAGGATCGACGTGCAGCCCGAGGTGCGCATGCTCATCAACGGCAGTCCCTTCGACCTGACCGGAACGGCATTGCCTTTCGACACCGTGCCTACGTCCACGCTGGACGTGGCGCTGGATGGGCTGGCGCTCGACAAGTGGGCGGACTTCTGGCCCATGCCTTTGCCTGTCCGTCTCAAGAGCGCCTTGCTCGATTCCAGGTTGAAGGTATTGTTTGAACAGCCGCAGAACGCCGCGCCGCGCATCCGTGTACAGGGCGACCTGGGCTTGCGCCAGCTCGACGTGACCGAATCCTCTGGCGCGCCGCTGCTGGCCTGGGACAGCCTGAAGTTTCAGGGCCTGTCGGCGGATCTGAGCGCGCGGACGATTTCCATAGGCACGGTTACCCTGGAAAAACCACAGGTGGAGGCGCATCGCGATGCCCAGCAATTGAACTGGCAGCGCGTGGCCGCCGGTTTCTCCAAACTGGGAAGTTTGGCGCCCGCCGCCCCCAACCCAACCGGGACGAAGCCGCCTGAGGCCCAGACAGCCACGCAGGAAACCGAAGCGGCCAAGCCTGGCCCAGCGGGAGCGGAGCCGCCTGAGGCCAGCCCAGCCGTGCAAGAGGCCGGGGCTACCGGCGAAGCGTCAGCCGAGAAGGCGTCTGCGGCGCCCGGCGTGCAGCCGTCCACGGCATCAACCGCAGCCGCGCCCGCGCAGCCCCCCACGGCGCCAGACACACCCGCACCCGCCAAACCCGATGCATCCGCGTGGAAGGTTTCCGTCGACACCGTCAAGCTCGAAGCCGGCGAGGTGCACTTGCGCGATGACCCGGTCGGCCTGGACTATCCGCTTAAAGGCCTGAGCGCCGAGATCCAGCACATCGCGCTGCCGCAAAGCGCGGATCAGCCCATGCTCGCGCAACTGAACATGGACAATCCGTCGGACGGCAGCTCTTTGCGGATCCAGGCGCCCGTCATCCTTCAGCCGCTCTCGGTCAAGGCGCAGGTTCAGCTCCACCAGTTCGGGTTGGCCCCGCTTGCGGCGGCGGTGCATCATTTTGCGCCCATGACCATACAAAAAGGGCAACTGAGCCTGGAAGGCAACGTCGAGGTCGCGGGCACGGCGGTTCAAGCCCGCGATGTGACGCTGGGTCTGGCGCAATTCGCCGCCCGCGACGACTTCGTCAAGCCCGGCGTGGATCTGTCCGTCGGATCGCTGACGCTGAAGGCCGATCGATTGGCCCTGGACGCCGAACCAACGAACTTCTCCCTCCAGGCCGACGGCATCCAGAAAGCAGGCACGCTGGCGCTCAAAGGTTCTCTCACGGCCCAGCCCTTGACGCTGAAAACCTCGGTCGATCTTGCCAAGTTCAACGCCGCCTCGCTCGCCCCCTACATTGCCTCCAGTCTGAACGCCACGGTGCGCAGCCTGTCCGTGGGCGCGCGCGGCAATGCGGAATTCGCCCTGGCCCGCGAGGGCAAGCCTATGCAGGCGGATTGGCGCGGCGCGGTTCAAGTCAACGACCTCGACCTTCAGGATCGCGTGAACAAGGCGCCATTCCTGAATTGGAAGCATCTTGGCCTGAGCGATATGCACGTTGCCATGGGAGGGGCGAAACTCCAGTTGGGACTGGGCGACATCCTGCTGGATGATTTCTACGGCAACATCCTGCTCAACAGCAGCGCGCACCTTAACGTGGCGGACGTCCTGGTGGGCGAGGGCAAGGCCGCCGGCTCCATCACCCAGGACACGCAAACCCGCCGGGCTCATGCCGCCGGGAAGGAACAGCCGCAGGCCCGGCCCGCCGGCGCTGGCCCCGATATCTCGATCCACAGCGTCAAGCTCAAGCGCGGCCGCATGACGTTCAACGACCATTTCGTGCGGCCCAACTACCGCGCCGAGTTGTCCTCCATCGACGGCACCCTGACCGCGGTGTCTTCGGCCAAGCCCACGCCGGCCAAAGTCAGCGTCGCGGGCCGCGTCTACCGCACGGCTCCCTTTTCCGTCTCCGGCACGGTGCAGCCTTTCTCGCGCTACCTGGCGCTGGATCTCAAAGCCTCCGCCAAGGGCGTGGATCTGCCCCGGTTCACCACGTATTCGTCCAAGTACGTGGGCTACGCCATCGAGCGCGGCAAGTTGTCGGTCGATCTGCAATACCAGATCAAGGACCGCGCCCTGCAGGCCACCAACAAAGTGCTGCTCAACCAGCTTACCTTCGGCAAGCCGTCGGGCAGCGCCGATGCGGTCAAGCTGCCGGTGCTGCTGGCCGTCGCTCTGCTGAAGGACTCCAGCGGCAACATCGACATCAATCTGCCGATCTCCGGTTCGCTGGACGATCCGCAGTTTTCAGTGGGCGGCATCATCGTACAGGTGATCGTGAACACGTTGACCAAGGCGGTGACCGCGCCCTTCAAGCTGCTGGCCTCGGCCTTCGGCAGCGGGGCCGATCTCTCGCACATCGACTTCGCTCCGGGCAGCGCCGGGCTCGACGACAAGGCCAAGTCCAGCATCACCACCTTGGTCAAGGCGCTCTCCGACCGTCCCGCCTTGAAGATGGACATCACCGGCCGTGCCGACCCGCAGGCCGACGAAGCGGGGCTACGCCAGGCCTGGCTGGACGGCCAGATCCGAGCGCTCAAGGCCCGGGCGGCCGGCGGCAAGAAGTCCGAGGCGGCCGACATCCCGCTGACCGACGCCGACCGCGCCAAGTATCTGGAAAAGGTCTACAGCAATGCCAAGATCAAGGACAAGCCGCGCAACGCCATCGGCTTCGCCAAATCGATTCCCCCCGATCAGATGAAGGCCTTGCTGCTTGCCTCCGCTCCGCTGGGCAAGCAGGCTTTGAATAAGCTCGCCGAGGCGCGTGCGCAGGCCGTTTATGAACAGATCCTGGCCGCCGCGGAAAACCTGACCGACCGGATCTTCATCGTGGCTCCCAAGACCGATGCCGCCGGTGACGACGACGGCCCCGCCACGCGCGTGGATTTCGACTTGCATTGATAAAAGGTCGGGCCGGCTAAAGATCGGAGTATCTTGATGGCCTTCTTCACGCCGCGGTGAAGTCTTACGCGGCGACGGCGGGTTCACCGCGACTTTTCCGTATTAACCCCGATGCATCCATCGAGCTTGATAGCTATTATTGCATGCAATTATTTATGCAAATAAATAATGGATTGGTGGATAAATCAACGTGCGAGGCCTTGCCGGCGCGCACGAACCAAAGGAGCGTGACATGGAAATACTTGGGATAGCCTGGCTGGGATCCAGAACCGGGGAATATGCGCGCATGCGCGATTTTGCGGCGAATGTGCTTGGTTTGGACGTGGCCATGGAACAGCAGAATGCCGTGGTATTCGGCCTGCCGAACGGCGATGCGTTCGAGGTGTTCAAGCCCAGCGACGAAGAGCACAGTCATTTTTCCCATCCGGTCACGGGGTTCCTGGTCGAGGATGTCGACGCCGCCCGCAAGGAAATGGAAGGCAAGGGCGTGGAGTTCGTCGGAGAGATCCATCGCGGTGTTGCCGGCGAGAACTGGGGAACGGCCTGGACGCATTTTTACGCGCCGGACGGCAATTTATATTGTCTCGTCAGTCGGCCAGAGAACCATCCGGGCGGGCAGCGGAGGGCGTTTCGCGAATTGAGGGTCTGCCTGCGCGTTTCCGACCTGGATGCCGCGATGGCCATGTACGACAAGGGGCTGGGCTTGAAGGCCGTGGATGTCTGGGAGCATCCGGGAGGGCAGCGGGGAGCATTGCTGGCCGTGTGCCCGGCAGCTATAGAGCTGTTTTCCGACGAACAATGGGCGTTCGTCGATGACCACGAGGTTGGGCGGCGCTATGGCCACGGATTCGCCTTGCGTGTCGAGGTGGACGACGCGGAAGAGTCGGCGCGGGCGCTGGCGGATGCGGGTGCCCGGCAGCTTGGCCCCCAGGTGCATGTACCCTGGGAGCAGGATGTGGTGCGCGTCGCCATGCACGACGAGGTGCATATGTCGGTCAGTGTTCTGGACGAGCAAGAGCAGGCGGAGCGCCGCATCCAGCGCAGCCTGCTGCCCGGCTGATTCACGGATTAGGGAAAGTCCCGAGTATCTTCGATATCTGCTATTCGGCATAATTCAATTGCGCACATAATTGCATGCAATTTTGTGTCCTTAAATCAAAGAAGAGGAGAACAACGATGAAATGCCGTGCATTGTGCAATGCGCTAGCTGTTATTGGTGCACTGTCTTTTTGTGGCGCCAGCCAGGCTGCCGACTGGTTTCCGGTCAAGGTAAAGTCGGTGGCGGCCGATGGTAAAGAGTCGATCGTGGATTACCGGCCCCTGGCCAAGGCCGCCCAGCCATGGAAGATCTGTGCGGCATATCCGCATTTGAAGGATTCCTTCTGGCTTGGCGCGGATTACGGAATGGTGGAGGAAGCCAAGCGTCTGGGGGTAAAGCTGCAAGTCATGGATGCAGGCGGTTTTGACCACCTGAACAATCAGATTTCCCAGATCGAAAACTGTGTCGCGGGCGGCGCCAATGCAGTTCTGGTGGGGGCGGTTTCGTACGACGGCCTGACCAACGCGCTCGAGCAAGTCAGGAAAAAGAATGTCGTCGTCGTGGACGTGCTGAATGGCGTATCGTTCAAGGATGTCAGCGCCCGCACTTTGGCTTCGCCGTACGGTGAAGGCTACAACGCCGGGCAGTATCTTGCCAAGCGTCATCCGGCGGGAACGACGCCGGTCAAGGTCGCCTGGTTTCCCGGCCCCTCCGGAGCCGGCTTTGTCGAGCTATTCAACAAAGGCTTCCTGGAGGGGGTGAAGGGCGGCGCCATTGATATCGTCGAAACCAAGTATGGCGATATCGGCAAGGAAGTGCAGGCGCGTCTGGTCGAGGATGCCCTGCAGGTTCACAAGAAACTGGACTACATCGTTGGAACGGCGGTCACGGCCGAGGCGGGCGTGCCGGTATTGCGGGCCCATGGCCGCAAGGACGTCAAGCTGGTGTCCTTGTATCTGACGCCCGGGGTGTACCAGGGCATCAAGGCCAAGACCATCGAGGCCTCGGGGGTGGAGGCCGTCGTCACGATCGGGCGTATCGCCGTTGACCAGGCGGTGCGGGCGCTGGAGAAAAAAGAGGTTATTTCTCCGGCCACGCCGGTGGTCGGCTTCTACGACCAATCCAACATCAAGGAGCTGGATGCGGGAATCTCCATGGCTCCCCGGGGCTTCAAGCCTGTGTTCAAGGTCGAGTAGGAGGCCTTATGCAAGCCGTATCGTCGAACCCGGCGCCTTCCGCGCAGCGTATGCAGCCGGATGCGGATGAATCGTTTGAACCGCGCCGCGACGTCCACGCCGGAAGCGCGATGTCTCTGCGCGGGCTTGGCAAGCGTTACGGCACGCATTGGGCATTGAAAGACATCAACCTGGAAATCATGCCCGGCACGGTCCATGTGTTTTTCGGGGAAAACGGGGCGGGGAAGTCGACGTTGATTTCCCTGTTGGCCGGGGCTGGCCAGCCTACGGCGGGCCGCCTTAGCATTGGCTCGCATACCGGCTGTTTTCGTTCGGTGAACGAGGCGCGCAGCCATGGTGTGCGTGCCGTGTTCCAGGAATTTTCCCTGGTGCCCAATCTTACCGTTGCCGACAATATCGCCCTGGGCGACGAAGCCATGGCGTGGGGCGGCATTCTTGGCAAGGCGCTCATGCGCCGCGAAGCCCGGGCGCTGATCGAACGGCTGGGTTTCGACCTGGACGAGAACGCGCTGGTGGGCGAATTGTCGCGCGGCAAGCAGCAAATGGTCGAAATTTGCAAGGCGCTGCGTTGCGTGCCGAAAGTATTGATATTGGACGAGCCGACCGCGTCATTGAGCACGCACGATACCCAGGCTTTGTTCGCCTTGCTGGCGAAGCTGAAGGCGCAAGGCACGGCCATTATCTACATTACGCACCGGATGGAGGAGATCGCCGAGCTGGGCGATGTGGTCACGGTGCTGCGGGATGGCGTATGGGTGGACACGGTTTCGGCCAGCACCAACGAGTCGCGCCTCATCGAGTTGATGAGCGGCCGTACGTTGGCGGATCTATACCCGGCGCCCAGGACGGAGCTGGGGGCGGTGCGCCTGGAAATCCGGAATCTGTCCACCGCGGGAAAAGAACTGGAAGATGTCAGCCTGGAAGTGCGCGCGGGCGAGATCGTCGGCGTGGGCGGTTTGGTGGGCTGCGGCAAAAGCGAGCTCGGCCAGGCCTGTTTCGGCTTGCTGGACGCGGTGCGCGGCAATATTGCCGTCGACGGCAAGGTTGTGCGTTTCCGGCATCCGGCCCAGGCCATCGAGGCGGGCGTGTGGTATAGCCCCCCGGATCGCAAGCGTGACGGCCTGTCGATGATGCGGCCGGCCAGCGAAAACATGCTGTTGTCCTCGCTGGCGTTCGGCCCCGGCCGAGGCCGGTTCTTGCGCCGCAAGGCCGAGGCGGAAACGTCGCGCCACCTGTCGTCCATGGTGGATTTTCCCGCGGGCCGGCTTGGCGAGGCCATGGAAAATTTTTCGGGCGGCAATCAGCAAAAGGTCTTGCTGGCCAAAGGCCTGGGGCAGGCCATCGATGTTTATATCTTCGACGAACCCACCGTCGGCGTGGATGTCGGCGCCCGGGCCGCCGTCTATCGGTATATCAGCGAACTCAGCGCATCCGGCGCGGCCGTCCTGCTGATTTCGTCCGATTTGCCCGAGCTATTGGGTCTGTCGAATCGTTTGCTGGTGATGCGCAACGGGCGCCTGGTGGCGCAATTCGAACGGGCCGGCTACGAGCAGCACCTTATTCTTGAACAGTTTTTTGAGTGATCGATCCCATGGCTATCTCACCTTCAAGTACGACTATGTCCGCAAACTCCGTGACCCCCGAGGCGAACGTCATATCCCCCGCCAGGTGGCTGCGCCAGAATCGCTATGCGCTGGTGCTGCCGGCGTTGTTTGTATTCGCCTTGTTGGTATTCGCCGTCATGGCGCCCGACTTCTTCAGCCTGAACAATCAACTGAACGTGTCGCGCCAGGCGGTGTACTTGCTGCTGGTCACCCTGGCGCAATTGATCGTTCTGGTGGGCGGCGGCATCGATCTGTCGGTCGGAACCATCGTGGCGCTGTCCTCCATCGTGGGCGCCATGACGATGAGCGGCATGTATCAGGACGGAGCAGGCTCGCCGGCCTGGGCGATTTGCGCAGGCACTTTCGCGGCGGTCGTGGTCGGCGGCCTGGTGGGGCTGATCAACGGCATAGGCGCCGCCGTTCTGCGCATTCCGTCTTTCATGATGACCCTGGGCATGTCTTCCGTGGTGTTCGGCATTGCCTTGTTCCTGAGCGGCGGCGTGCCCATCGATGGCTTGCCGCCCGAGTTCGGCGAAGTCTTCGGCTATGGCACGCTGTTGGGCATACCCGTGCCGGTCGTGGTCATGATCGGTTCGATTGCGCTGGTCTATGTGCTGCTCGAGTGGACTCGCTACGGACGCCATCTTTATGCCATTGGCGGCAATATGCGCGCCGCCATGCTCTCGGGGGTGCGCACCGTGCGCGTCACCGTCATTGCCTTCGTGCTGTCCGGCATGTTGTCGGCTTTGTCGGGAGTTTTGCTTACGGCGCGCCTGAATACCGGAGAGTCGAGCATCGGGGTGTCGTTTCCGCTGGAGTCGATTGCCGCCTGTGTGATAGCGGGCGCCGCGCTGACCGGCGGTGTCGGGCGAACCTTGGCGGTGGTGGCAGGCACGTTCCTGATTGTATTCGTGCAGAACGGCATGAATCTGATGCAGGTCGGCGCCTATGCCCAAACCATGATCGTCGGCGCTATGCTGATATTCGCCATGGCATTTTCAAAGAAATAAAGAACTTCAGGTGAGGATGGGGAAACGAGATGAATATGAACGAACCGATTATGAATGAAGCTTTGACCAAGGATCCTGGTTTTTACCTGGAGATCGTCAATTGGCTGAACCGCGAAGTCGAGTTGCTGGATCTGCTCGAAGAGCGCCAATGGATGGAGACGATGGTCAGCAAGGACATCGTTTACCAGATGCCTTTGCGCACTACCGTGGAGCGGGCCAGGGGGCTGGGCTTCGTCGACAAGGCATTTCATCTGGATGAGCGCTATGGCTCGCTGGACGCAAAAGTCCGACGCAATGAAACGGGTCTTGCCTGGGCGGAGGATCCGCCTTCGCGGGTTCGCCATCACGTCTCCAACATCCGGGTGAGCGAACGGCAGGGCGACAGGGTCAACGTGCGCAGCAATGTCCTGGTCTTCCGCACCCGCCAGGAGAATGTCGTGCCGAATATTTATTCGGGCGAGCGCCACGACGTGCTCGGCATTGAAAACGGCGGCTGGCGGTTGCTCAAGCGGGTGATCTACCTGGATCACACGGCGATTCCCGCGCACAACCTGGCCTTCTTTTTTTGAATATTCCGGAGTAAATCGATATGTCTATGAATTCCAGGCCCGCCGCCTCGAAAAGCGATGCCGAACGTTTGATTGACGAGCTGGACGAAGGCGTCGGCTACGGCAGCGTGCCGGCGGCGATTTTCGGTAATGACGATTTGTACAAGGAAGAGCTGCACAAGGTCTTTGGCCGTTGCTGGGTGTTTATGGCACACGAGTCGGAGATACCTGCGCCGGGCGACTACGTCGTGCGCAAAATCGGCGAAGACGATTTCATCGTGGTGCGCGATGAGGACGGCAAGATCAACGTCATGCTCGATGCCTGTCGGCATCGCGGCGTGCAGGTGTGCCGTTCCTCGTCCGGCAATACTTCGCATTTCCGCTGCCCGTATCACGGCTGGACCTACAACACCAAGGGGGAGTTCGTGGGCGCGCCCCTGTGGAAGAACGCGCTTGAAGGCACGGCCAAGGAAGATAACGGGCTGGCCCATGCTCCCCGTGTCGAACAATTGCACGGGCTTATCTACGCCAGCCTGGACGAATCGGCGCCGCCGTTGCGCGAGTACCTGGGCGGCATGGCGTGGTATCTGGATTTGCTGTTCGGGCTGAACGAGCATGGCGTCGAGGTGTTGGGGCCGCCGCAGCGCTTTGTCTTCGATGCGGATTGGAAGTCGGGCGCCGAGAACTTCGCGGGCGACGACTACCATTTGGGAACCCTGCACCGCTCGGTGTTTGAAATCGGATCTTTCCCGGTCTCGTTCGCCGAGAATATGAAGGGCTATCACATCCAGGCTTCTCCCGGGCATTCCCTGAGCTTTTCCATGGCCAACAGCGCCGAAGAACCGGGCCCCAAGTTCCTGGGCTTTCCCGAGCAGTTGGCCGCCACGTTCAATACCGCGCGCATTTCCGCCGAGCAGCTCGAAGTCGCCAGGCGCGCGCGGGTGTTCGTCGGAAACGTATTTCCCAATTGCGCCATCCTGGCCTTGCCGGTAACCGAGGACGGCTCCAAGCACGCGCCCACCGCCGCGCTCACCGTGCGGCTTTTCCAGCCCAAGGGGCCGGGCAAGGTCGAGTTCTGGAACTGGTTCTTCGGCTACAAGAACATGACCCCGGAGCAAAAAGAACGTGCCTACACGGCGGGCCTGGGCACCTTTTCTCTGAGCGGCGTGTTCGAAATGGACGACACGGAGCCCTGGACGACGATCAGCCGTTCGGGCAATTCCATGGCTGTCGACAAGCTGGGACTCAAGCTCAACTACAAGATGGGTACGCCCGGCATCGGCATTGCCCAGCCGGTGCGCGAGAACTGGCCGGGCCCGGGCGAGGTTTATCGAACCCGCTACGAAGAAGGCGTGCAACGCAATATGTACCGCTTTTACGCGGACATGATGAAAGCGGCCCCGGGCGAATGGCCGTCGTTCGAAATGGATGCGGAACGTTCGACGGCGCTGAGAAAGGATACCGGCGCGAAAGCCGCAGCCGCGGTCGAAGCCC
Organism: uncultured Burkholderiaceae bacterium; assembly: GCA_937871985.1. The sequence goes on along the minus strand of CALMPB010000410.1, from coordinate 18,353 downwards.
TTGAAAAGTGAGCGCATACGTGAACGGACAAGTCATGGGTCAAGAGTGGCGGACTCGGGTCGCTACCCAGTATGCGGGAAGGGGGCTGGGCGGCAGACTGCAATTCGGCGCCAGGCCGGCCGTGGTCGTCGTCGACTTGATCAACGGGTTTACCGACGAGGCCTTTCCGGCGGGGTCGAACCTGGACGATGTCGTGCTGGCCACCTCCCGCTTGCTTGCCGCTGCCCGCGATGCACGATGCCCCGTCGTTTTCACGACGATTGCATTTTCGAAAGCCATGCTTGCCGACAACGTCTGGCTCAAGAAAATGCCCGCCATGAAGGGGCTGCTTGAAGGCAGCAACTGGGTCGAAGTCGACCCGCGATTGGGCCGGCGCGATGACGAGGCGCTTGTCGTCAAACGAGCAGCCTCGTCGTTTACCGGCACCGACCTGAATTCCTTCTTGACGGCGAAAGGCGTCGATAGCGTCATGATCTGCGGCGCAACCACATCCGGCTGCGTGCGGGCCACTGCCGTCGATGCGTGCATGCTGGGCTGGCCGGCCTTCGTCGTGCGCGAATGCGTGGGCGATCGGGCGGTCGAGCCCCATGAAGCCAGCCTGTTCGATATCGAGGCCAAGTATGGCGACGTCCTGTCGCTGGAAGAGGCCTTGCAGGCCATCGTATCTCGGAAGAAGGGGGGTGCGGCATGATCAATGCTGGAGTCTATCCGGGACTGGAGCCACGCCTGCTTCTGCCACAGTCCGTGGCCGGCCCCATGAACCTGGCTGCCGAGCTGGAAGCCGGTACGTACCGCTATCCAGACGATGTCGATGTTCTGGGCGAGCTGGCCGCATCGGGTCTGCGCGGCCGCGGCGGGGCGGGTTTTTCCGCCGGCATCAAATGGCGGGGCGTCGCCGCGGCGTCCGGCGCCAAAGTGGTGGTGGCGAATGGGGAAGAAGGCGAGCCCAGCTCGCTCAAGGATAGATGGCTGTTGACGCATAGGCCGCACCTGGTGCTGGACGGCCTGCTGCTGGCGGCCAGAGTCTGCGGCGCGCGGCGCGCCATTGTGTATTTGTCGCATCCTGAAACCGAAGCCGCCGTCAGGCTTGCCTTGTGCGAGCTTCAAGACGCGGGCTTGCTGCGCGACGGGCTCGTGCCGGAAGTCTTCATGGTCGAGCCTACTTATGTGGCCGGCGAGGAAACCTCGGTTTGCCGCGCCATCAATGGCGGGCCGGCCTTGCCGCTATCCAAGCCGCCGCGTCCCTTCGAGCGGGGCGTCGACGATTTGCCGACGCTGGTTTCGAACGTGGAAACCCTGGCGCATGCGGCCTGGATAGCACGTCATGGCGGGCAGCGCTACCGCGAGCAAGGCACGGCCGATTCGCCGGGCACGGCCTTGGTGACGTTGGCCGGCGCTTGCCGCAAGCCCGGTGTGTACGAGATTCCATTCGGCGTGTCCATTGCCGACCTGTTTGAAACGGCAGGCGGCGGTTTTGTTTCCCGGCCCAGGGGCTTTGCCCTGGGCGGCTGGTTCGGCGGAATGATCGGTCCTGGCGGTTCGGCGATTTCGTGCGAATTCGGGGCATGTCGCGAGGCCGAAAGCGGTTGGGGCTGCGGCGCCGTTACCGTGCTGGGCGAGCATGACGACCCGGTGGCTTTCGCCGCCAAGGTGTCCAACTGGTATGTGGGCGAGTCGGCGCAGCAATGCGGTGTGTGCATCAAGGGCACCCACGCGATTGCCAAGACCATTCAAACTTTGAACCAGCATGGGGCCAGCGATGCCGACAGGGAGAACCTGATCCGCTGGGGGAAGATCTTGCCGGGCAAGGGGGCGTGCGCCTTCCTGGATGGCGCCGCCGCCCTGGGACGCAGCCTCGTGGCTCATTTCCCGGGCGAGGTCGCGGCTGGAATTTCCAGCGAGAAGGCGCAGCAGGAACATGCCTGATCGCGAATTGAATCATTGATCTTGGAGTTGGAGAAAACCATGAAAGTACATTTTGATGCGACCAAATGTTCAGGCTATGGCCGCTGTGCCGAGGTCTGTCCTTCGGTATTCAGCATGGGCGAGTTCGGCTATGCCGAGCTGCTTACCGACGGTACCGTGCCCGCCGGCGACGAGGACAAGGCGCGTGAAGCGGTGCATGAGTGCCCCGAAAAGGCGATTTCCGTACTGTCGGAGTAAGCCGGCTGCGGGATAAGCCCAGTCGAGAGTTTTTTATTTAATGAGGTTGGAAATGGATTTGCAGTTGAATGGGAAGGTTGCCGTGGTCACGGCGGCAAGCAAGGGAATCGGCCTGGCGGTCAGCCAGCGCCTGGCTGCCGAAGGAGCAACCGTGGCGGTGTGCTCCCGCAATGCCGGGCAGGTTGTCGGCCAGTTGGCGGCCACGCCAGGTTCCGGCCGCCTGGTTCCATTTGACCTCGACTTGGGCAATGCCGAGGGCACCGGGCGCCTGGTGGAAAGCATCGTGTCGAAATTCGGCCGCCTCGACATAGCCGTCTTGAATACGCCGGGCCCCCGGATCAAGCCGTTTCTCGACACCACGCCGCAGGATTGGGCGGAAGCTTACGGCATTCTGGTACGGCCGGTGGTGCAACTGGCTCTGGCCGCTTCCCGGCAAATGGTCGAACAAAAAAGCGGCAGCATTGCCTTCCTGACCTCGACCTGGGTCAAGCAGCCGGCGATTGGCGGCTCGCTGTCCGCCTCCATGAGGTCGGCGTTGTCGACCTTGGCGAAGCAAATGGCCCTGGAGCTGGCGCCGCACGGCGTTCGCGTGAATCAGGTTCAGCCCGGCGCGACCGGCACCGACCGCATGTACGACATTGTCCGGATGAAAGCCGGCAAGAACGGAACGTCCCAGGAGGAAGAAATCAGCGAGATCGTCCAGCAGATTCCGCTGGGTCGCTGGGGTTCGCCAGAGGAAATCGCCAATGCCGTGGCGTATCTGGTGTCGCCGGCGGCCGCTTTTGTGACCGGGGCCACCTTGCAGGTGGACGGCGGAGCCACGCGTTCGGTCTAGGGCCGGCGTAATTTTTGTTTCAGCATGGCAGCTCAGGCTGCCTTGGTGAATGGATTCAAATTCGGAGGTACTTTTTATGACGATGTCTTTGCTGGAACTTTTTACCGAACAGTACAAGCTTTGCGGGCTCGATGCGACGCAGACTGTTGCGGTCATCTCCGAAATCGGCAAGAAGGCCGAGTATGTCGAGGCCGCCGTCGCCGCGGCGCGCGCGCTGGGCGCTGGGTCGCTGGTGCTGGGTGCATCCAGCTTGTCGAACCCCACCTTGCCGCCGTACACCTCGGACGGCCGCGAGGTTCCCGCCTTGCTCGCCGCCGCCGGCCATTGCGATCTGGTCATCGACGTGACCGTGGGCGGGCTGATCCACTCCAATGTAAGAACCAATATCACGGGCAAAGGCAAGCGCATGCTGTTCGTCGCCGAGCCCGCCGATGTCCTGCAGCGTCTCATGGGCAACGACGATTTGCGCGAGCAGGTCAATGCGGCGGCCGATATTCTCAAGCAAGGCAGCGTCCTGCATGTCAGCAGCGATGCCGGCACCGATCTGACGCTGGATATCTCCGGCGACGATCTGCCCATTACGCGCCAGTGGGGCTTCGTCGATGAGCCGGGCCGCTGGGATCACTGGCCCAGCGGTTTTATTGCGTGCTTTCCGCGCGACCGCAGCGGGCAGGGCACGATCGTGCTTCAGGCGGGCGATGTCATCGTGCCGCTGCAGAAATACGTGCGCGACCCCATTACTTTGAAAGTGGTGGATGGCTACATCCGCAGCATCGAGGGCGATGGCGCCGATGCTTTCCTGCTGCGCGACTATTTCGAACGCTGGAACGATCCCGAGGTATATGCTTTGTCGCATGCCGGCTGGGGCCTGCATCCGGCCGCCAGTTGGGCGGCGCTGGAAGTCTACGATCCCCGCAGCCTGTATGGTCAGGAGCTGCGTTCGGTGTCGGGCAATTTCATGTGGTCCACGGGGTCGAACCGCTTTGCTTCGCGCGAGACCCCCGCCCACCTCGACATACCCATGCGCGCCTGCACTATTTCGGTCGACGGCCGGATCGTGGTGCAAAAGGGCGAGCTGCAGCGGCTGGTGGCCGAAGCGGCCAATTAACGATAACGGTTTGGTTTCACGGAAATTCCTGATGGACAAGAAGATACTCGAATCGGCGATTCTGAAGCTGGGTCAATCCGCCGATCTGCTTGCAAGTTTCAAGGCCGATCCGGCTGGGGTCGGCGCCGGCCTGGGGCTCGATGCGCATTGGTCCGACGTCATTTTTCGCGGCGAACGCAATCTGCTGCGCTCGGCGGGCGTGAACGACGGCATCACCATTTTGGTCAGCCGCTGGTTCCAGGACAATTTGTCCGATAGCTCCAGCAGCGACAAGTTCGTGTTCGACGGACGTATGTCTACCGACGTTCCCGATATCCTCGACAACATCGTGTTTGCCGGCGGCTGCTCGCACGTGCCCGATCTTCTGGCGCGTCCTGAAATCGACCCGCCCGAGGCGATAGCTCGGCTTGAACGGGCGTATGCCCGCTTGAAGTCCGCGCTCGAAGCCGCCAGGCCGGATGTGGTCGTCGCAACCACCGACTGCCATTTCCAGAGTTTCCAGACCGGCGCCTTCGTCGTCGGCGTGGGGGCGGAGCATGCGGGGTCCATGGAGTTCTTCAAGCGCGCCGATCTCGATCTCCAATTGAAGGGCGATGCGCAATTCGCCCAGCAGATCGTGGCCGGAGCACGGGCGGAAAACCTCGAGGTCGAGGCCGCGCCCGTCGTCAATCTGGATCACGGCCTGATCGTCCCGCTGCGGCTTGCATTGCCCAGCAAGGACATTCCGGTCGTGCCCATCGTGACGCAGCCGCACCGTTCGTATTCGCCGTTCGGCGCGCGGGCGTTCGGCCAGGCTCTGCGCAAGGCCATTGCCGGCTCGGGCAAACGGGTAGCCTTGCTGGCAACCGGGGGGCTGTCGCATTGGCTGGATCCGGGCAAGTTCGGCGTGGTCGATACGTCGTTCGACGGCTATATCCTGGATATGCTCAAGCATGGCCGGGGGCTCGACCTGGCCAACCTGGAACCCTACCCCTTGCTGGATCACGGCCAGTACGAGTTCCTGAACTGGCTGATCGTGCTGGGAGCACTGGGGCCAGGGCTGAAAGCCGATGTCTATGCCTACGAGCCTTTGCAGGCATCGGGCGGCGGCTGGACGGTACTGAACATGAATGTCGATGCACAAAGGGCGGCGCATGTCTGATTCAACGAATACCGGCAATAGCTTGTGCGTAGGACTGGTGCAGTTGCAGCCTACCCGCAATGTAGCAGCCAATCTGCAATGGGTTCTGAAGGCCATCCGGGAGGCGGGCGCCCAGGGGGCCGAGCTTGTCGTCATCCCTGAAAATGCCTTGTGCATCGGCAGCAATCAAGAGATGCGCGCGGCCGCGGTAGCCATCGACGGCCCCGAGATCCAGGCCATTCGCGCTGCGGCGCGCGAGGCCGGGGCGGTGGTGGTGCTGGGCGGCTTCAAGCAAAAGTCCGATCGCCCCTTGTTGCAGAACACGGCGCTGGTGATCGATGCCGATGGCGGCATACAGGGGGCCTACGACAAAGTGCATTTGTTCAATGCCGTGGTGGCCGGCACGTCTTTCCGCGCCTCCGATGTCGAGGCTGCGGGCCGGCAATTGGTCATCGCCCAGGTCAAGGGCATCAAGGTCGGCCTGAGCATTTGCTTCGACATCCGCTTTCCGGAGCTGTATCGCCAATTGGCCCTGGCCGGCGCGCAGGTTCTGCTCATCCCGGCGGCTTTTACGCAGACCACGGGCCGGGCCCACTGGGATGTGCTGGTTCGCGCCCGGGCCATTGAAAACGCCGCATATGTCGTGGCGTCGGCCACGATGGCGTCGGCCGATTCCATCGAAGCCGGGTTTGCCACGTATGGCCACGCTTTGGCGGTCACGCCATGGGGCGAAGTCATGGCCGATCTGGGCGAGGCGAATTTCGCCGTCAAGGTGCTGGCGCTGGATATGGCGAAGGTTGAGCAAATCAGGCAGAATTTGCCTGTCTTAAACTCGGTTCAGCCCGATGTTTATACTATGGAGCCCGTCGTCATTTGAAAGAATGAAAGCGGGGCGAACAAGGAAGGTTCATGAAAAACAGCGAAATGCCCGACGGCGTTGTCGAGGTGGCCGAGAAATTCTCGATAGCGAACGAGTTCACCGGCGCCTGGGTGCGCAAGGTCTGGACACGCAATGGCGAAAGGCTGGAAGTCAGCATCCCCAAAACGGGGAATGTCATTTATCTGGATGCCATGCAGCTCGAGATAATCGCCCGGCAAAGCCCTGCATCGCTGGCGCGCTTCAATGCGCAGGTCCTTCAATCGGAGTTTGACCCCGAGTCGTAATCTTTGGAGCAATGTGTGGCAGAAAAACGAGGGCACTCGGTTGACGAAATCTATCGGGTTTTGGCCGACCGGATCATCAACGGAGTCTATCTTCCCGGGCGCAAGCTGTCTCAAAGCGAGCTGGCCAACGAGCTGGATGTCAGCCGCACGCCGTTGCGCGAGGCGCTGAACCGTTTGCAGGAAAGCGGCCTGGCGGTTGCCGCCACGAACCGCGGCATGGAAGTGTCCCCGGTTACGTTCGAAGAAACCGAGCAGTGGTACGTGATGCGGGTTCTCATCGAACCGCCCATCGTGGCAGCCATCGCCGGCGAACTGACGAGCGGCGACTTGAAGAAAATGGCCGATGCCCTGCGGCGAATGCAGGATTCGGCGCATCGCACCAAGGATTTCCAGGATGCCCACCATGCGTTCCACGACGTGGCCTTGATCCATTATCCGGAATACATCCGCGAAATGATCGAAACCATCTACGTCAAGATCACGCGCCATCAGCGCACTTATTTCAGCCGGCCGCGCGCACCCGACGAGTTCTGCGATACAGACCGCCTGCTGCTCGAGGCCCTGGTCGCACAGGACGGCGAGCTTGCCAAGCACATCCTGGAGTTCCATCTGCTTGATGCCGCCCTGGGGCTGCTGTTGGACGCAGATCCCGACTACGTTCCCAAGGCGCTGCGGCTGGCGGCTCAGGGGCTGGGCATCCATTTTGCGTGCAACGAGAAAGGCGTGCCCGATCGTCCCGCCAAATTACGCTGGGTCGGCGGAGCGGTCGATAACCTGCCATCCATGAGAACCTCCAACGTTTATTACGAACGCTGAAAGGCGGGCAGGGCTCGATATCGGCAAGAAGGGACGGGCCGCGCATCGAGGTGGATCCGGATATTTGAAATGGCGAAGTTGTCGAGATATTTTTGTCTAATATTTTTTTCTTTTAAATGTATGCAAAATTGCATAAATAATATTCGGTGATTTTCTGGTGGCCAATCGTCACCTCCGATGGCAACTGCCATCGGGGGAACGGGCAAATGCCGTCAAGAAGAGCATTTGCGGCAACAAATAAAGCCGATGGCTGTTATCAACTGGAAGGAGGGTAGTACCATGGCCGATCTGGGTGTTTTGTTTCAAGAGGGAAGAATAGGCAAGCTGGTCGTCAAGAATCGTATCGTCAAGTCGCCGCAATCGTCGGCATTGTCCAATCCAGACGGAACGGTTACGCAGCGCACGGTGAACCACTACAAGCGGCTGGCCGAAGGCGGAATAGGCCTGGTGCTGCTGGAATACAGCTATGTGGACGACGACGCTGCGAAATCCATACACAATCAACTGGGCATCAGCAGAAAGGAACACATTGCCGGCCTCGGCTGGCTGACCGACGAGGTGCACGCCGCCGGGGCCAAGGTAGGCGTCCAGCTGGCGCATTGCGGGCGGCAGAAGTTCCTGGCGACGGCGCCCATCAAGAGCGCTTCCGATGTGTCCTGGGACGAAATCGAATGCCAATACGGGGTCAGGCCCCAGCCCATGACGCTCGAGGAAATACGCGGGGTGGTCTCGGCTTTCGGAGATGCCGCCCTGCGCGCCGTCAAGGCCCGGTTCGATATCGTGGAAGTGCATGCGGGCCATGGCTATTTGATTACCAATTTTTTGTCGCCGCATACCAATCGCAGGACGGACGAATATGGCGGCTCGTTCGATCACCGCAGCCGGCTGCTGCTGGAAATCGTGGCCGACATCCGCAAGAAGATTCCCGCGGATTTTCCGCTGAGCGTGCGGCTGTCCGTCAGCGATTACGAGGCGGACGGCATTCCCATTGCCGAGACCGTGGAGTTATGCCGGAGGCTGGAAAAGCTGGGTGTCGACGTCATTCATGCCTCGGGCGGCCATCATGCCGGAATGGAGTACGAAGTCAGCCCGTGGTATATGCCGCGAGCCTTGCATCGATGGGGCTGGGAGCAGATCAAGGCCGCGGTTTCCATCCCGGTCATCGGCTCGGGCTCGATCGTCGCGCCGGATGTCGCGGCCGATATCGTCGGCTCGGGCAGCGCGGATTTCGTATCGCTGGGAAGGGCCATGCTGGCGGATCCCGATTGGGCTCGCAAGGCGCGCGAAGGGCGCGTGCAAGACATCGTTCCCTGTATTCGATGCAACGACGGCTGTTTGCATCGCGGCCTGAACGATGGCCGCAGCGCGGGCTGCACGGTCAACCCGTCCATGGGGGAAGAGTACCGCTACGCGGTGGAACCCTCGGACGATCCGCAGTCGATCGCCGTGGTGGGCGCGGGCCCGGCGGGAATGAACGCGGCCCTCGTGCTTGCCGATCGCGGCCATGCCGTGACCTTGTTCGACGACAAGCCTCTGGGCGGGCAATTGAATGCCGCCGTGCGATCCGACCTGAAAAAGGATCTTCGCGCCCTGAGGGACTATCTGGTGCATCAGGTGGCAAGTCGCAAGATACGGGTCGTCGCCGCGCGCGCCGATGCGGCGCTGCTGCGCGACGGAGGTTTCGATCGTGTATTGCTGGCGACGGGGACGGCGCCCGTCGAATTTGACGGCAATATCGACGGCGAGGCGAAGGTTGTCAAGGCTCATGAAGTGGTTGACCCGTCGAGCCTGGCCGGCCCGGTCGTGATCATTGGCGCGGGGCTGGCGGGATGCGATACTGCCTTGCTGCTGGGGGCGGCCGGCCGCGGCGACGTGACCTTGCTCGAGCAGCAGGAAGGCGTTCTGGCCAATGGCTATGTCTTTACCGACGTCATCGGCATGCCGGTTCAACTGGACAAGTACAAGGTATCGGTGCGAACCGGAACAAAAGCCCTGTCGGTCGAACCACAAGGTGTGCGGGTGCGCGATGCGCAAGGCAACGAGGCGCTCGTTTCCGCCGGCAGTGTGGTTCTGGCCTGCGGCTATGCTCCGCGGACGGAGCTGCTTGAAACGCTTGGACGGGAGCTGCCGGACCTGAAGATCGACCCGGTGGGCACCGTGCATAAGGGAGGGCGGGTCATGGATGCGCTTCACGATGCATTCTTCGTGGCGCGTCGATGCTGATGCTTGATAACTTACGGAGAAGCGTGTGAAACGGCTCGAAGGTAAAGTAGCGCTGGTAACCGGCGCGGGCGGCGGCATTGGCAGAGGCATAGTCGGCCGCTACGTGGAGGAGGGCGCCAGGGTGGCGGCCCTGGATGTCTCCAGCCAGGGCGTCGATGCACTCAAGGCCTTGTATGGAGACTCGGTCTTGCCGCTGACCGCCGACGTATCGTCCTGGCAGGACAATTGCGGCGCGGTCCAGGCGGCGATCGATGCGTTCGGCCGCCTGGACGTGTTCGTCGGCAATGCCGGAATCTATGACCACGGCGCTTCGCTGGAATCCCTGGGCGGCGAAGACCTGTCGCGGGCGTTCGACGAATTGATGTCCGTCAACGTCAAAGGCTATATCCTGGGCGTGCGCGCCGCGCTCGATGCCCTGCTCGAATCGCGCGGTTCGGTAATCCTGACGGCGTCGTATGCCAGCTTCGCTCCTTCGGGAGGCGGGGTTCTGTATACCGCGGCCAAGCATGCCGTGGCGGGCCTGGTGCGCCAGCTGGCCTACGAGTTGGCGCCCGATATACGCGTCAATGGCGTTGCTCCGGGGGTCGCGCCTACGTCCCTGAAAGGCATCGGATCGCTGGGCCAGGGCAATCAGGAGTCCATACTGGATGGCACGGCGGCGATCCTGCCTTTGCCCGCCGTCCCCGATGCGGGAGTGTACGGGGCGCTTTATGCCTTTCTGGCGTCGCCCGCCGAGGCCGGCCATATCACCGGCTCCATCTTCAATGCCGACAACGGCCTGAGCATACGTGGCCTGGCCAGGCCACGCGGCCGTACCGCGGGCTAAGGCCCTTTAGGCATTGACTGGACCGGAGCGAGCGCGGCATTTCCGCCGCGCCCGCTCCCGGCCGCAAGCATTGCCGGCCCATGAGCCATGGATTGAATCTCGATTCTGTTTGGCCTATTCTCTTTGGCAGGCGGCTCATCACTCTTATTATTCATTGTCCGCTGTTACAAATCGAGGATGCATATGGCCACTCTGTGTTGCTCATCGACCCTCCCGCCATCAGGCTCTGCAGCCTGCAAATATCAGCCATTGCTCCCGCCAATTGTTTCCCCTTGGATTTATGACGTCCGGAATCCGCAAATATCTGTACCGGGCGTGTGGTGATTATCGGGTTTACCCCAATCCAAATTTATAATCGCTGTCAATCGTGCTCTCCAAGAAGCCACGCCTAAGAAAGGGAGTTTTTATATGAACCCGACCGCAATATTGCTGGCCACGTTTATATTGTCCATAGTTGGTTTGTTCTTTTTTATCTGGTCTTTGCGAAAGGGTATGTTCGACGCCACGGCCTCGGGCGCCCGGGCCATTTTCACCGCGGGCGAGATCGGACAGGTCGAAGAACCGTCGGCGGACACCGAGCAGAAGCAGCAATTGCAGAAGGTCACCGACGAGCACGGGCCCGACAGCGATTCCGAAGAGGGGGTTTCCCCCGTCGAGCTGTCGGCGCGCGAAGAGGCCGACCGCTCTACGGCTTATCCTGTGTACCTCATGTTCGCCTGTGCGGCGCTATGGCTCGTCATTGCGTCGTTCGCCGGCCTCATCAGTTCGCTCAAGCTGCATTGGCCCGATTTCCTCACCGACTATGCCTGGCTTACCTTCGGGCGGCTGCGCACCATACACTTGAATGCGGTGGCCTACGGCTGGGCGCCCATGGGCACTCTGGGGCTGGCGGTGTGGCTGCTGCCGCGCTTGCTGCAAACGCCTTTGCGCGGGGCGCGCTTGGTCATCCTGGGGGTGGTCATCTGGAATGCGGGGCTTATCGCCGGGCTGGGCGGCCTGGCCGTGGGCATCAACGCGGGGATGGAGTGGCTTGAAATTCCCTGGCAGATCGGCGGCTTGTTCGCTGTCGGCGGCATGCTCATCGGCCTGCCCATGGCGCTCATGATAGGTCAGCGCAGGGTGCACCACCTGTACGTATCGGTCTGGTACATGGGGGCGGCGCTGTTCTGGTTCCCCACCCTGTACATCGTGGCCAAGATTCCGGGCGTGCATTTCGGCGTCGAGCAGGGCACCATGAACTGGTGGTTCGGGCACAACGTGCTGGGCCTGTTCTATACCCCCATCTCGCTGGCCTGCATCTATTATTTCCTGCCCAAGGTCATCGGGCGTCCGGTGCGTTCGTACAATCTTTCGCTGCTGGGCTTCTGGACGCTGGCTTTCTTCTATGGCCAGGTCGGCGCCCACCACCTCATCGGCGGGCCCATCCCCGAATGGCTGGCTACGCTGTCCATCGTGCAAAGCATGATGATGCTCATCCCTGTGATTGCGTTCTCGGTGAACCAGCACTTGACGCTGAAAGGGCATTTCAACGCGCTGAGGTATTCGCCCGTGCTGCGGTTCATCTTCTTCGGCGCGACCATGTATACCGTATCGTCGGTTCAAGGCTCGTTCGAAGCGTTGCGCACGGTCAATGCCGTGACCCACTTCACCCATTTCACCGTGGCCCATGCGCACATCGGCCTGTATGGCTTCGTGTCCATGGTGATCTTCGGCGGCATTTACTTCGCCATGCCCCGGGTGCTGAACATTCCATGGCCCAAGCCCGCGCTTATTTCCTGGCATTTCTGGCTGGTGGTGGCGGGGTTCGCAACCTACGCCGTGACGCTTAGCATCGGCGGCATCCTGCAAGGCCTCGACATGCAGGATCCCAACGTTCCGTTCATGCAGGCGGTGGCGGTCACCATCCCCTGGCTCGAAGGGCGTTCCATCGGCGGCGCGCTCATGACCCTGGGACATCTGATCTTCGTGTACCACATGGCTCTCATGACACTGCGGGTCAGCACGACGCCATTATCCTCGGCAATTGCCGCCCCTCAACAAAAAGCGGCGTAACGATCATGGAAAACGAAACCAAGCTATTGGCCGGCGGGATGGTAACCCTGTCGCTTGCGACGGCGGCTCTCGTCGTCATGCCCTTTCTGCAATTGAAGAACGTCCCTCCTCCCGAAGGGTTGAAGCCCTACACCAGCCAGCAACTGCGCGGGCGCCAGGTGTATATGTCGAACGGCTGCATCGCCTGCCATACGCAGCAGCCGAGCTCGACGGGCGCGGGCGTTGCCGACACCGCCCGCGGATGGGGCCGGCCTTCGGTGGCGGGCGACTATTATTACGATCAGCCCGTGCTGCTGGGCACGTCGCGCACAGGCCCCGATCTTTTCAATATCGGGGCGCGCCAGCCCAGCGCCGACTGGCAGTTGGGCCATTTGTTCCAGCCGCGCGCTTATGTGCCGGGCAGCATCATGCCGGCCTTTCCCTTCCTGTTCGAAATCAAGAAGCCCGGCGATGTCGCCAAGGACGAGCGGGTGGTGTCCCTGCCTCCTGGAACGGCGCCCGAGGGCCGCGTCGTGGTGGCCCGGCCCGAAGCCATGGATCTGGTGGCTTATCTGATAAGCCTCAATCACACCTACGACGCCTTGACGCCCGAGCAGCTCAAGTATGCCGAAAGCCGCTTGCCGCCGGAGCGGCTGAAGCAGGACAAGAAGCTTGAACCGGGCGCGCAGCCGGCCGCCAACACGAAACAAGGGGAATCAGATGAAAAGGGCAAAGCAGATGGTGCCAAAGCAAACCCGTAAGTCGGAACACGCCGATCCCAGCGAACTCTACAATCCGGTTCCGCGTGTCATTATCGGCCTGATCATCGGCCTCATCATTTGGGCCATTTATTATATTTTCACGTCCAATCCAAGCGGAGTCGCCTCGATGGGCGATCATCGCATTCCATCGGCCCTGGTCAGCAGCGCCGGCGGCAAGGGCGGGGTGGTCGACGGCCGTCAAATCTTCACCGGCACCTGCCAGGCCTGTCACCAGGCCACCGGACAAGGGCTGCCCGGCGTATTTCCGCCGTTGGCCGGGTCGTCGTTCGTGAAGGGCGACCCGCACGTGCTGGCCCAAATCGTGCTTCACGGCCTGCACGGCCCCGTTGAAGTGTCCGGCGCCACCTATAACGGCTCCATGCCGGCTTTCGGTTCGCAGTTCGGAGACGCCGAAATCGCCGCCGTGCTCAGCTATATCCGCAAGGAGTGGGGCAATGCCAGCCCTCCGATCGATGCCGATCTGGTCAAGCAGTCGCGCGCGCTGACGGCCAAGCGCACCGAGCCCTGGCCCAATGTGAAGGACATCGAGGCGGCCGTGGGCGGGCAGGCCAAGCCGGCGGACGGGAAATCATGAAGCACGGCGCCCTGGCCACGTCGGCGGCGGTCGTGCTGATGCTGTTGCTGGGGTTCGCCGCGTTCAGCTCCGTGACGCGCGGCTTTGCCGCCGTGACGTCCGATGGGGTGCGGCGCATCGATCTCGAACGCTCGCCGCGCACGCTGCCCTCCCTGGCGCTGGTGGATCAATCGGGGCAGTCGTTGTCGTTGGCCGATTACGCCAAGCCCTCGTCCTACACCACGTTCGTCAGCCTGGCGTACATGCGTTGCCAGACGGTCTGCCGCACCAGCGCGTCGGGCCTGGCGTTTCTGCAGCACGAAATCACCAGCCTGGGGCTGCGGAACAAGGTTCGGTTGCTTACGCTCAGCTTCGACCCTTCGAACGATACGCCGCAGGTCATGGCCGAGCACGCGCGTTCGGTGGGAGCCGATACGGCGTTGTGGCGAACCGCCACGGTGCGCCGCGCGCAGGACCTGCCGGGCTTGCTGAAGCTGTTTGGAATCGTGGTGATTCCCGATGGGCTGGGCGGATACTCCCATAATTCGGCCTTGTTCGTGATCGACGAGCAAGGACGCCTGGCCCGCGCCTACGATACCGACAGGCCCGACCTTGCGCTTGTCGACTACCTGCGTTCAGCGGAGCGCTGACATGGCGGGGCTGGCTCGCCGCGTTCCGGTATGGCTGCCGGGCTTGCTGTTGGCTGCGCTGGCGGTGTTCCGGCCCTGGCTCGAAGTGCACATGGCGCGGCATATGGGCATCGAGCTTCCGTTGCTGTTTGTCTTGGGCTGGCTGAGCGCCTGCGCGGCCGGGCCGCGCCTGGGCGCCTGGCTGCAGCCCTGGAATGCCAAGGGCTTGGCCGCCATGGTGTTTACGGCGCTGGTCACCGCCTTCTGGATGGTTCCCGCCGCATTGGATCTGGCGGTGCTGAATCCGGCGGTCGGCACGATCAAGGTAGCGTCGCTGATTCTGGCCGGCCTGTTTCTGGGAGCGTCCTGGCGCAAGGCGGGGTTGGTGATCCAGGCTTTCTTCATATTCAACTGGTGCTGGATGACCATTGCCGTGGGCCTTATCTATCAAGGCGCGCCACAGCAGCTTTGCAGCGTATATTTGCCGGACGAGCAATGGAGCGCGGGCGCTTCCATGATTTTCTGGGCGGTGGCGGCGTTTCTCGTATGGGTGCCGGGAGCCGTCAAGGGTGCAAATCTGCTGGGCGATGGCCGGGGTTGATCCGGGCGAGCGAGGCTGTTGAACGAATCTGGTTGACAGGCAGTCAATCGATTATCTAATTTTTGAGATTTTTGTGTGCGGCCATGTTCAGGTTTGGGGCGCGCGAATACGGCGTATTTCGGGGCTTTGCACAAGAATTTGCACAGTCTAGGTGCATTCCCTAAGTGTCAACTGTCGATAATTGGTGCAAACTGCCGTTCATGCAGGTGAGGAGACATAGCTCCACAGGGGCAAGCCGGTTAAACGGCATACAAAAAAAGCAGCACATCCCATAAAAAATATAAAGGCACAAAGGCCGGCGATACTCTCGCCGGCCTTTGTCATTTGGGCATTGCTGGCCGCCACTGTTCCGGCATTGTATTCACATGCACTTGGCAGACCGATGGTTTTCGCCACCTACTGGCCGGCCTGGGGCGTGTCTACCTTCAAGAGCGCCTGTATGGCGCCGGCGCCGCCGTCCTGTTCCCCGCATTCCGTATAGGCTTTTACATCCCGCATTTGCGACAGCCAGCGCCGCACCGTCTGCTTCAGCACCGAGGCGCCGTCTTTCGAGCCGAGGCCCTTGCCGTGCACGATGCGCACGCACTTTATCCTGTGGGTCAGGCACGATTGCAAAAACTGCTCCAGACGTTCGCGGGCTTCGTCCAGGGTTGAACCGTGCAGGTCGAGGCTGGCCTCGATCGGCCATTTGCCGCGTTTCAGCCCTTTTAGCAGGTCGGGGCCATGGCCCGCCTGCAAAAAGCTGGTGTCGTCATGTTTTAGATGCGCCGGGGCGTAGTGATCTGAAACGGCCGAAAGGCTGGTGGTTTCGCGCCCCGTGGCGTGTTCGCGGCGTTGGCGCAGCAGATCCGCCGCCTGTGCGCGCGCAGGCAGGCTGGCCCGCCGGGCGTCCTTGACGGGCTGGACGGTTTTGACGGCTTGCCGGAAAAGCGCCCGGTCTTCGTCGTCGAGTTCCGCCGCGGATGGGGGCGCGGCCCGGCCGTGCCCGGCGGGGCGCGCCAAGCCCGATCCCGGCTTTCTTTTGGTTGCGGCCTTGGGGGCGGATTTGGGAGCTTCGGCTTCCCGTTGCTCGTTGCGCAGCCGCTTCAGGTCGGCCAGGCCGGGTTTTTCAGGCCGCATTCTCCAACCATCGCTGTGCGTCCAGCGCGGCCATGCAGCCCGTGCCGGCGCTGGTGATGGCTTGGCGATAAACGTGGTCTTGCACATCGCCCGCGGCGAAGACGCCGGGCACCGAGGTCTGGGTGGCCATGCCGTTCAGGCCGCCCTGGGTGATGATGTAGCCGTTTTCCATATTGAGCTGGCCTTCGAAAAGACCCGTGTTGGGCTTGTGGCCGATGGCGATGAAGGCGCCGGTGACGGCCAGCTCTTCGGTTTCGCCCGTTTTGTTGTTGCGCAGGCGCACGCCGGTGACGCCCGAGGCGTCGCCCAGGACTTCATCGAGTTCGCTGAACAGCTTGAGCTTCATGTTGCCGTGATCGACCTTTTCCATGAGTTTGTCGACCAGGATGGGCTCGGCACGGAATTTGTCGCGCCGGTGCACCAGGGTGACCGTGGCGCAGATATTGGACAGATACAGGGCTTCCTCGACGGCGGTATTGCCGCCGCCGACAACGATAACATCTTGTTTTTTATAGAAGAACCCATCGCATGTGGCGCAGCCCGAAACCCCCTTGCCCATGAAGCTTTGCTCGGAGGGCAGGCCCAGGTATTGGGCGGACGCGCCCGTGGCGATGATGAGGGCGTCGCAGGTATAGACGCTGCCGGTGTCGCCGGTAAGCGTGAAAGGGCGCTTGGAAAGGTCGACGCTGGCGATATGGTCGAAAACTAGTTCGGTCTCGAAGCGTTCGGCATGGGCCTGGAAACGCTGCATCAGGTCGGGGCCCTGTACGCCTTGCGCGTCGGCGGGCCAGTTGTCGACGTCGGTGGTGGTCATGAGTTGCCCGCCTTGTTCCAGCCCCGTAATGAGCACGGGTTTCAGGTTGGCGCGGGCGGCGTAGACAGCGGCGGTATAGCCGGCCGGGCCCGAGCCCAGAATGAGAACTTTGGCGTGTTTGGGTGTGGTCATTACAGAAAATCCGAAAAATTCACTTAGGCAATTATAATGAGTCCATGGCTAGATTACCTGCTGCATCCTCCCGTTCCTCGCGCAACGTGCGCAATGGCCCTTCGGCGCTGCAAACCCGCTTGTCGGGGTTGGTCCGCGAAGCGCGCTGGATCCTGTTCGCGGCTTTGGCCGCGTGGCTGGGTCTGGTGCTGGCCACCTGGTCGCCGGCCGATCCCGGCTGGTCGCATTCCGTCCACACGATAGGCGCCCAGAACGGCGGCGGCATGCTGGGCGCCTACGTGTCCGACCTGCTGTTGTTCTTGTTCGGCTACTCCTCGTGGCTATGGGTGGCGCTGCTGGCGCAGCGCGTGGCCGTGGGGTTTTACCGCCTCACAAATTCCCTGCTGCCGAATCTGAAACTGGAAGTCTTGCCGCGCATCCGCTGGGAAGTGGGCATCGGCTTTGTATTGTTGTTCCTGGGCGCCATGGGCATCGAGGCGCAGCAATTGCAGGCGCTGGGCGCCAGCCTGCCCAGCGGCGCGGGCGGCGAATTGGGCAAATTGCTGGCGGCGGCCTTGTCCCGGGGCGTTGGCGTTACCGGCTGCACCCTGTTGCTGCTGGTATTCATCGCCGTGGGCGCCAGCCTGTTCCTGGGGTTCTCGTGGCTGCATCTGTTCGAACGGGTGGGCCTCTTCATCGAAAAATCCGTCAAGCGCGTGTTCGAGCTCAAGGCGGCCCGTGAAGACCGCCGCGTGGGTCAGGTAAAAAAGGCCGAGCGCGATGAAAGCGTGGTGGCTATTCAGGAACAACTGGTGCACGAGCAGCCTGTGCGCATCGAGCCTTCCGTCGTTTCGGTGCCGAAGTCGGTGCGGGTCGAAAAAGAAAAGCAGCAAACCTTGTTCGCGCCGCCGCCTACTGCGGCGGGCGGCTCCGGCGATCTGCCCGAAGTCAGCCTTCTGGATCCAGTGATCGAGCAGCAGGAAACCGTCACGCCCGAAACCATAGAATTCACCTCCCGGCTCATCGAGAAAAAACTGTCCGATTTCGGCGTCAAGGTAACCGTGGTGGCGGCCCAGGCCGGCCCGGTCATCACGCGCTACGAAATCGAGCCCGCCACGGGCGTCAAGGGCAGCCAGATCGTCAATCTCGCCAAGGATCTGGCGCGGGCGCTGAGCCTGGTCAGCATACGCGTGGTCGAGACCATACCGGGCAAGAACCTCATGGGCCTGGAACTGCCCAACCCCAAGCGCCAAATGGTCAAGCTGTCCGAAATCATCGGCTCGCAAACCTATTACGCAAGCGCCTCGTCCGTTACCATGGCCCTGGGCAAGGACATCGCGGGCAACCCCGTGGTGGCCGACCTGGCCAAAATGCCGCACTTGCTGGTGGCCGGTACCACGGGCTCGGGCAAATCGGTCGGCATCAACGCCATGATCCTGTCCTTGCTGTACAAGGCCG
>CALMPB010000409.1 GCA_937871985.1 uncultured Burkholderiaceae bacterium | reverse complement strand
TCGCCCCCGCGCCGATCGCCATGGCCCCGATGCCGTAAACCGCGTGATATCCGGCAATCCCGGCCGGGACGGTGTAAAGGAGCGTGAGCCCGAGGCGCGCGAGCGGCGAGCGCACGATCGAGAACAGCACCTGGCCGCCGGCGAGAACGAGGATGGCGATCGCGAAGCCGCCGAGGATCGAGGCGATCAGGCCCTGGCCGTGATTGTGCATGAAAAAGGCGGTCGTCACACCGGCCCAGAACGGGAGCGCATAGATCGCCAGGCTGAACACCAGCCAGAGCATGTAGAGACCGGCGAAGACGCCGAGGATGAGAATGATGGTCACAGAGCGTCCTTCTCTGACGAAAAGTTGGACGCGCCTGCCACCTCCTCCACAGCGCTATGTCCTGGCAGGATAGCGCCGCTGGCGATCGAGCGAAACAGGATTCTGCCCGATCTGGAAGGCGGACCGGCGCGCCGATCAACCGGGAAAGGGGTCATATTCACGCACGACCTGCGCGTCGTTGCCGTCGAACTCGTCCCACGGCATCACGGCATAGCCGTCGTCGGTGCGGACCAGGACGATGACCTTCATCAACGTGCGCGCGAGATTCCAGGCGAGCCTCTGGGCAGTGTTGAGCGGCATGGGAACGGCTCCTGTCGATGGAGCGGGACCATTCCCGCTCGACAGGCGCCCCAGGGCGGAAGGCTGGCCGCAATCACCGCGCCCCTCGGGGCGCGGCCGCACGCCGCGCGTAGCGGACCCTTTACGGGTTGATTGTCCGAGGCCAGCCTTCCGCCAGGGGAACAGCGCTTGCGACGCGGGTGGTCCGGTCCATCCGACCGGTGCCGTTTGCCGCTCGATGCTGCCGGGTGCCCGGATGGATCGGGCGTGGTGATGAAGGGTCATTGCGCCCGCTTGCCGGCCGCAGCCCGCGCTTGACCGGGATGAGGGCGTGACAGGGCAGGGGAGATTGATATGGCAATGCCCCCGCGCATAGGCCGAGCAGGTTTCAGGGTGCGGGGTCACTAAACAGGAGCAAGATGGGTGAACAATAACGATCTCGCCGAGGCGCTTGCCGCGTCCAACGGCATCACCAAGGCGGATGCCCGCAAATATGTCGACGACATGTTCGCCGCGATCGTCGCTGCCGCAGCCAAGGGCGACGAGATCGCGCTGTCGGGGTTCGGCAAGTTCAAGGTGAAGCGCACCGAGGAGCGTGACGGGCGCAATCCGTCGACCGGCGAGACGATCAAGATCGCGGCGTCGAACAAGCTGACCTTCGCGCCCGCGAAAGCGGTCAAGGACCGGCTGAACGGCTGACGCATGCTGTCGGGGCGGCCGCGAAGCCGCCCCGACGGTTCCGGCGCGTCAGGCGAGCGGCCAGCCGAGGCGCTCGATAAGCGAGCGACCGCGTGGTTGCGCCGCTTCGCGCGCCATATCGACAAGGATCTCGTCGTCGAGCGTATCCAGGTCGAAGCCGCGCTCCTTCGCCGCAGCAAGGAGCGAGGCGAGGTCGGGATATTGATCGAAGCGCGTGCCGAGCCACAGGCGCGGCTGCTCGGTCGCCGGATCCTCGAACGCCTGGAGGAAATAGGTCCGCATCGGGGAATCGTAGCCGATGATGGCGTTCTCGTCGGTGCGATCGGTGGAGCGGACGATGACGGGGTGACGGCTGATGTCATTGCCTTTCAGCAAGGGGTGGCAAGAAGGCGGCCCCATCTTGCGATGGGGCCGAAACCGGCGCGTCAGGCCGGCGGATTCCAGATCGCGACCTTCTTCGTCGGGTCGTCGCCGGGCGCGTTGGCGATATTGGCGTAGATCGTCCCGAATTCCGGCGCCGACAGCGAGAGCGAGGTGTATTCGACGCCGGTGCTCTGGGACTCGCGATCCCAGCCCGCGCCGAGTTCGAAGCCGTTCTTCCGGCTCAGCACGCGCCAGTCGGGGTCGTTCTCCTTCATCTTGCGCGCGTTGCGGATGATCGTGATCGGCGCCGTGACATTGAGGGTGGTCAGATTGCCGTCCATCGTGCCGTCCGGCTTCACGGTCAGGGTAGCAACGATAGCCATGTCAAATCTCCTTGGGTTGCCCAGGGACCATTCCCCGGTGTCGCCCATCGGAGGGGCCGTGGCCCGCCGTCACCGGAGCGTAGCGCAGGGCGAACCCCGCACGGGGTTGACGGCATAGGGACTCGCGCCCCGCAGTCAGGCGGCAAGGAGGGGATTGGTCACGAGCAACCTGGGAACTGATACGGCCATCGTGCGGGCCGGTGATCTGACGGACGGTAGGATGGCCGGTGACCAACGCCACCCCATGGGTGGCATCGTGACGGTGGAACAGCGCCATGAGGGAGAGAGACGCGTTCCGGCCGCAAGCGGTGAACGGTATGATCGGGGCGTGGGATGACGATGTCCCGGCACCGTAATCTATGATCCGAACAGCGTGCCGTGCGTCGGTTCGGGCGGATCGGACGTCGCGACGTTTTCGCGGCAAGCGCCATCGAGGAGGGAGCGCATGAAGTATCTCGGCGTCGCGGCGTTATTGGGAGCACTCGCATCGGGGGTCGCTTACGCAGACCGGCCTAGGTCGTGAACCCATAAACGCCGGTGCTACTGCGGCTGTGAAGCTTCACGCCTGATTATCGCGACAGCAAGGCTGCCGTAGTATACAGCCAATATGATCACCACGACGATTATGGAGGGGAGTAAGATGATTCCCAAGCCACGCTCGTCGGCACCTCGGCTTTGATCGCCATCTGCGTAGGTCACGACAAAGCACGATACCCACCAGGCTGCGAATAAGGCTGGGGCGAAGAGGAGGTGTATCGGCCACGTCGGTGTAGACCGGCGTGCCAAGCGCTTGAAGACAGTCAGTAGGTATAGGGGCCCGAGCGTTGCAGTCAGCCATCCTCCCAAACCTAGAATGAACCAGAGCAGCGACATGCATGGAGCATGTCTCGACCGCCGTTGAAGTGCAACGGTTGACCCAACATCAGGCTTCCACGCCGCCGCCGGCTGTGATCCAGCATCATTATGAGCCGATATGATCTGACCGACTTCGAGTGGCGCGTGATCGAGCCGCTGTTGCCCAACAAGCCGCGAGGCGTGCCGCGCGTCGATGACCGCCGGGTGCTGAACGGCATCTTCTGGGTTCTGCGATCAGGGGCACCGTGGCGTGACCTGCCCGAGCGCTACGGGCCGCGCACCACCTGCTACAATCGCTTCGTGCGATGGCGGAAGGCAGGCGCATGGGACCGGCTGATGGATGCCATTACCGCCGCACACGACGGCAACATCCAGATGATCGACAGCACCTCCGTTCGCGCTCACCAGCAGGCCGCGACGGCAAAAAGGGGGGTGCAGATCACTGTCTCGGTCGATCACGCGGCGGGCTCACAACGAAAATCCATGTCGTCGTCGATGCGCAGGGGCTCCCAATCCGGCTCGGCCTGACCGCCGGACAGACCCATGATGGGCAGATCGCAGATGCGCTGCTCAACCATCTCGGCCCGCGCACCATCGTGCTGGCAGACAAAGCCTATGATGCCGACCGCATCCGCGAGTTGATCCACGACCAAGGCGCCACGCCCAACATACCGCCGAAAACCAACCGGCGCTGGAAACCATGCTTCAGCAAGCGGCTATACCGCGAGCGCAACCTGATCGAGCGGTTCTTCTCCAAGCTGAAGCACTTCCGCCGTGTTGCGACCCGCTACGACAAGCTCGCCGCCAACTTCCTTGCCATGGTCCAGCTCGCCTCAATGCGGCTGTGGCTGCGCGCTTATGAGTCTACGGCCTAGCCGCATTTGGATCAGCAGCGCCCGACAATGGGTGAGATAGCAAAAATCGCACATTGCTAGCAATCGGCGTCGCGCCGCCCTATATGAAGGGCCAGGAGATTCCCCATGGCCCGTGCCGCCGATAATATTCAGCTCAACGTGCGCTCGGCGTTCGCGCGCGATCGTGTCCATGCGCTCAGCAAGCTCACCGGCATGACCGCCAGCGAAGTGGTCGAGGATGCGTTGCGCGGCTATGTCCCGCCCGGTCTTCCCGCCAATACCGGAAAGCTGGTGCGGCGCGGCGCGCTGCTGGTCCGTCCGTCGACGGGCAAGCGCGTCACGCTCGAAGAAGCCAACGACGCCCTCGAACGCAGCCGCGAGCGCGACCTTGAAGATTGATGCGCTGGTCGACAGCAATGTGATCATCGCGGCGCTCGCCGGCGAGCATGAGCATCACACCGCATCGGCCGATCTGTTCGACGGCGCGCGCGGCGCGACGCTGGGCATTGCCGCGCACAGCTATGCCGAAGCCTATAGCACCTTGACCCGACGCGGACCGCACGCGCCGTTCCGGTTCACAGCGGAGGAAGCCTGGGCGGCGCTGGAGAGCGTGCGGAGCGTCACCCAATTGATCGGCCTCACGCCCGCGCAGACCTTCGAGACCGTGCGCAGCTATGCCGGGGACGGCGGGATCGGCCCGCGCCTCTACGACCGGATGATCGGTGAGGTCGCGGTCGCCCACGGCATCCCAGTGATCATCACCTGGAACATCGGCCATATGCGCGGGCTGTTTCCGGCGCTCGAGGTCAGGAGGCCTGGCGACTTTCTGCAGGTTCACTAGGTCGTCGACTGATCAAACTGTCTGTCCGCGAGCGCCTCAATATCTCCGTTCGAGGAGGAAAATGGATCTCACGAGCTGTCCCGTATTCATCCAGCGACATCGGCGACCACGATCGACCGGCATTGGGGACTTTCCCGTCCGACCGCTTCGGGCGCAGATTGAGTTGGAGCGGTCAGTCCGCTCAGAGCCTTATGTCGGCGAGTTCGCGTAATGGCCACTCCAATTTCACGCTTTGCAGTTTGCACCAGCCCAACGAGCGTCAGATTTCTCTGCTCGCGCCCTGGGATGCGCGAGCCTTGACCCAAACCGCTGAAAGGCTTGATAGCTACGGAAACTGGGTGGGGTGCAGATGAAGTTCGATATCGAGGGCCGGATCCGCAACATGCGGCTTCCAGATGGGCGGACCGCACTCCTTTACTCGATTTACGAAGCTGTCATGAATGGCGTCCAGGCGATTGAGGAGCGTTTTACAGAAAGCCGCGACAGCGCACCCGGCGCCATCGTGGTGAACGTCTCGAAAAATGCCGATAAGGCCATCGAGGACATCGTGGTCCACGACAACGGAATCGGGCTGAACGAACGCCACCTCGACTCTTTCAACGTCTGCGACACGATGGAGAAGGCGGAAATTGGTGGCCGAGGGGTCGGTCGGCTGGTCTGGCTGAAAGCGTTTAAGCAAATCGACGTTCGTAGCACCTATAAAGTGGCAGCCGGTACGCATTCCCTCTCGTTCCGGTTTCAGCCGGAGCAAGAGGATTCGCGCGAGAATCTAACACGATTTGCATCAGACGGCGCGCCGCAGGGGACCACCATCTCTCTGATTGGTGCCAAGGAAGAAGACAAGAAATTATCGATGGCCCTGCTGTCGCGGAGTCTCTGCCACCATTTCTTCCCGTTCTTCATTGCCGGCAGCATGCCCCAACTCGTCGTGCGGATGGGCAAGCGCGAGGTTAACGTCGGCCAGTATCTCAGCACGCGCCTCGATGTCGAAAGCTCAGAGGACGTTCATGTCTCCGATGCGGTTGGCATCATCCATATCACCCATGTCTATGTCGATCCGAAGATCGCGCGCGAACTCTCAAACTCGATCCTGCTAACGGCCCAGGGCCGGGTCGTGCAAAGCGTCGAAATTGAGAAGAAGTTCGCGCTCAAGGGACTTGAGAACCGCAAGGCCTATGCCTGCGTCATCCGGGGTGCCTTTCTGGATGAGAAGGTCGATCAAGAACGGACGAGTTTCAAGGCTCGGGAAGAGGAAATCGAGGCGATCAAGGATGCCGCGCTCACTTCCGCGCAGAAATTTCTTTCTGCTCACATTAAGGGCATTAGGACCGAGCAAAAACGTCTTGTTGTCAATCTTCTGGAGGAACACCCGCAACTGGCCATCTCTGTTGAGGATGTCGATGGCTATGTGGCGGGGCTTTCGCCCAGCATGTCCGACGAGGATATCGCCAAGACCCTTTTTACGCTGTTGTACCGGCACGAGAAAAAGGTCCGCGCTCAGATTCACCGGATGGAGCATGACGAACCAGAGCCCAATCCCGGTGCGGATACAGCTATCGAAATGCTTCTGCAAAAAGTGAGTGATGACGCGAAGCTTCGCCTCGCCGAATATACGCTCAAGCGCCACCAGATAATTCAGATAGCACGGTCGATGCTGAAATATTCGGATCCTGAGAAGCGTTCCTACGAGCTAGAGCGTTCGATTCACGAATTTATTTGCCCCATGGGCAGGATGCTGACCTCCAAGAATTACACCGAGCATAATCTTTGGCTCGTAGACGATCTTCTATCCTATTATCAGTTTTTTGCATCGGATAAGACACTGTCTTCTCTCGGTATCGATGGCGAAAACAAGGAGCCTGACCTCCTCTTTCTCAATCCATTCGGCTTTCGACGAGAGGGAACCAATGATCCGGTCGTGATCATCGAGTTCAAACGGCCCGGCGACGAGAGGCTGAGTAGCGACCCGATCGATCAGGTTCTGGGCTACATCGAGAAGCTGCGTGGCAAGACCGTCCGGGACGCTGATGGGCAGATCATCGATGAGATCAACGACAGTACGCCGTTTGAATGTATCGTGATCTGCGATCTGAGCGAGGGTACAAAAAACAAATTACGCCGCAGCGTTGCCCAGCATCCGACACCGGATGGGCTCGGTTTTTATGGTTTCTCGACGAACCACAACGCGTCCATACGCGTGATCAGCTATAAAAAATTGTTTCGGGACGCTGAACTCCGGAACAAAAGCTTCTTCGATCACCTCGGACTTCTTCCCGAAGAGGTTAATAAGTCGATTTCCACCGCACTTGCGAGGAAGCCGACAGACATCGACGAGCCGGTGGTCGCCTGAACATCGGAACTCCCGCCCTTTTGGGACCTTGCGCCTATCGTGCGAGCGGAAGGACTTCGGCGGGCCTTTTATCGCCTCAACCGACAATCGCAGAAGACGCCGGGCCGCCCCCATCCGGCGTCCGGATTGTGGCCCCACATACAAGCGCATCGTTAACTTCCACCATTGGCTCCCTGGTGAACCCACCCGTCGAGATGGATTCCCGCGACCACGTCGCGAGCGCTCCCGCGCAGCGCCTGGTGACGCTCGACCGCCGCCATTCTTCCTACAGTGATGCGTGCGTCAAGTTCTGCGTCGCCGCCGTTGTGCCGCAGCGTCATCCGCAGGACATCCCAGGTCTCGAACAGGCGGCAGGGTTCGGCTTCGAGCTTCTCGACGAGGTCGGTGATAACGACGCGCATGATGATAGCGACTTTGTCGGGATCGGCGGCCGCTTCGTCTCCCTCCGGCTCGAGGATTCTGTCGCAGACCTTCTCCATATTGTAGAGATCGATTAAGGTTGCGGTGTCGCGCGGATAAAGCTCGAGCAGACGATCACCATAAGACCCCTTGCCCAGCCAGAGCTGCACGTCGCCCAATCCCTCGAGAACACCGTCCGACACCGCGTCGATCCGCTCGAACATGGCGTCCAGCAGGCCGGCATCCTCGGCGCGTTCGAGCAGGCGAATCCAGCTTTTGTCGCGCCAGAATCCGGTGCAGCCAAGCTTGTACTGGAGCAGCAGCTCGAAGGCCTGCATCAGCGCGGCCGCGGGCAACGCATCGACCAACGCGAGCAATTCTCCCTTGTCGCCGAACGCCGCGATCTCGACGAACGCTTCGCCGAACAGCGGATGATCGGGGCTTGCTGCGAGCGCACGCACGATCCGCAGCCAATCCGGATTGCCGGAGTGATGGGTCGCGTACCACCACAGGGGCTGTGGGTCGCCCCGGAACATGCGGATACAGGCGGCGAACAATTCGGAGCCGAGCACGGCTTCGATGGTTTCCGCGGTGTCGCCGAGTAGTTGCACATCGCCGGTGAGCTGCTTGACGAGTGGTGCCGGAGGCGTGCTGCGGGTTAGGACGGTGGCGGCAAGCCAGAGCGCGTCGGACCGGCCGCCGGTGAGCGCATCGGACAACAGCGCATGCTCGCCGGACGAGAGCTCATCCCAGTCGGCCAAGAGCCATTTCATCGTAACGACACGCGCGCCAGTGTCCGCGACACCGAGCAGATCGCGCAGAAGCGGCAGGCGGTGATCCGGTCGGAGGGTTGCGAGCAACGGTCCTACGATCGAGAGCTCGTATTCGTCTAAGGTGCGGTAAGCGAGGCGGCGCTGAAGGCGGTGTGCCCAAGCCTCGACCAACGGACCCAGCGATTCAGGCGGGATCGCCTCGAAGGCATCGTCTAGGGCCGCGTTCAGCCGTCCGTTCTGGAACGACACCGACAGCGGCAGATGCTCGATCACGGTCGGCATGAGGTTGGCGAACAGCGACCATGGCGGCGCATCGCCATAATATTCGACGCGATTGAACAGGACGAGCCGGTTGAGCAGAACGCTGGCGCAGCCGGGCGACGTCGCCTGCGCCCGCAACATCGCGGTCAACGCTGCGCGCCGGGGCGCCTCGAGCGCCTCCCAGCTGCCCGCGACGCTGTCGAGGATCGCTTTACTGATCGCGGGCGCACGGTCATGCGCAAGCCATTCGATGATGTCCTCGTCGGCTTCGCGCGGACGCACAAGCCAGGCCCGTGCCGCCGCCGCCCGGATGACGGCCTCGTCGGCGCGCAGGAAACGACGGCAGGCCGCGGCGCTCATCGCCTCTGGATGCCGCCTGAGGGTGAGAAGGATGCGCCGGCTGAGCGCGAGATCGAGACCGAGCGGTTCGCCCGCATCGAGAGTGGAGAGATAAGGCTGGATTTCGTCGAGCGGGGAGGCTGCGCCGAACATGTCGGGCTGGTCGGTGATGAAGCCGATGCCGTTGCTGATGTCGATGTCTCCGAGCCCTATCGACACACGGTCCGCCCAGTCCGGCATGCGATGGCGCTGGGCGGGTGACAGTTCGTCGGCCATGTCGATCAGGAAGGCGAAGCAAGCATCGCGGGTCGCGGGGAACAGCGAACGGATCCCAGTGCACGCGACCTCGAAGATCTTCGGCCGCGCATCGGGCGCGACCGCGGCGCGCAGCCACCGCAGATTGCGCGCCGCTGCGAGAGACGTGGAAGCGTCCACGCAGGCGAGGCCTCTCTCGGCCTGCTCGACGACCCGATCAAGATCGCCTGGTATGTCGGGCCGCAACAACGCCTGCGCGCCGGCGCGCAGATAGGGATGGGTGAAATTCAGGCCGCGTTCGCCAAGGCCAAGAACGCGCCGACGCTGGAGGTCGTCTACCGCGAAGGCCTGACTTTCGGCGAGTTCGGGCGGTGCACCATAAACCGGCGAAGGCCTCCGATCGGCTCCGAGCCTGATCAGGATGCTTTCGGGCTCAAGGCCTGGACGCGCTTCGCCGCCATTGGCAATGAAGGCGATCTCAGGGATCGCTGCGGCCTGTCCCGGCGCGGTCGCAAGCGCGGCGGCGGAAAGCATCGTTCGACACCCCGCCGAGGCAGCCGCGAGGCCGCGTGCGAAGTCGACGGCATCGCTGCGCGCCTGGAACAGAATCTCGGCATCGCCGGCATTGGCGGGCAGGCCATCGAACGTCTGGGCGAGATAGGCTAGGGCGCCTGGATCACGCAACTGCTCGTCGCGCTCGATGAGCGCGGCGACCCGGTCGATGGCAGTCTGTCCGATGTCCTGGGCGGCGGCGGCGGCCCGCCAGACCGCGAGGGCGCGCTCCGGCGCAAGTGGCGTTATCGCGAGCCATGACTGGGCGCCAAGCGCACAGGCATCGATGGTGCCGGCTCCGCGCGTCTGGAGCAGGACGGATTCGGTTTGGGCGACGACAAGGCGTCGGTTGGGCGCTAGGCGCTCGATGAGACCGCGCAATGTGCCGAGGCGGGCGCTGGCGTCCGCGGTCGGCTCGCGCGCGCCGAGCGGGTCGTCGAGGATGTAGAGGCGCTCGACAGCGATCGGGTCAGTGAGGAATCGTTCGGCCTCGTCAATATGGCTGCCGTTCCTGACCTCGAAGCCGAGACACTGTAGTTCACCCCCGATGCGTCGCGCAGTCCACGACTTGCCGGCCCGCGGCGGCCCGGCGAGCAGCAGAGCCCTCTGATCTTCGAGTTGCTGGAGAAGCCCCGCCTCGATGCCACGGTCCAGATAAGTGGCAGGGCTCACCGCTTGGGGCGCGCGCCTCTCCAACTCGTGTTGCATTGCCGGTATCACGTCCGTCTGGTCGCGCTTGGCGGTGCCGAGGTGGTCGGTCAGGCTGGCGAGGATGCCGCGGATCGATAGCGTGTCGAAGCGGCGGAGCTGGAGCGCACGGTGGAGCCGCACTTCAACCGTCTCGGCGGTCTCGCGCTCGACGATCGCGAGGCGTGACAGTGCACGTTCGTATTCGGCAATTGAGCGCGCCGCGAGTGCCTTGGCGTCGGCGCGCCGGCTTCTCTGCAACTTGGTGGCGTCCTCTGCGATCGGCTTGTTGCTGATCCGCTTCACGGCCTCACACAGCGCATCAGCGAGTGCGGCGGGTACTGCGCGCCCGACGGTTAGCGCGCGCGGCGCTCGATCGAGCAGAAGAGGGGCGAGTATGTCGGCGCAGCGGGCGGACACTACGAACAGTGCGGCGCGATCTCCGGCATTCATCAGGCGTTCGAGCAGCGACCCTGTCGCGGCGCGGTCGGGGTAATGGAGCAGATGCTCGGCGAGCGCCGCCATGTCGACCGTTCCCGACGCACCCTTAACTTGGACCTCGATCGTAGCTGCCGGCGCGCCGTCGGTCGCCGGCCAGGACAAAGTCGCATCCTCATAGCCAGCTTGTTCCGGGATCATCGCGACGGGTCCGGAGCCCATCGCGCCAAGAGCCAGGTCCACACAAACAAGATCTTGGAAGGCAAACTTTTCAGGGCCAATGATCGCGATCGTCATGGTGCGCCACATGTATTGCAAGAGAGAAGCGGGCAAGCTTCATTGATGAAGATTGATCCGATGACGCCGAATGGCGGAAAACCGGACTGACAGCTCATGGGAGCGATCAACGCGGGCGCGAACGACGGGCGTTGGTCGAGGTTGTGTAGAAACGCTTCCGAGGTGAATTGCGCGGGAGATGGATCTTTGGGGCCGCGGCGCCTGAATGCTCGGCCTCTGCGCAAGCTCGTCAGGTCCGGATCGCGGCGATGAGGGGCTGAACGCCCATGATCTGGATCATCCGCTTCATATTGTAGGCCAGCACGCACAAACTCATCTCGGTTCTGACGTTTTTGAGTGTTTTGGTCAGAAAATGCGTGCTGCCCATCCAGGATTTGAGGGTGCCAAAGACATGCTCGACAGTCCGGCGACGAATGCCCATGGCATTGGGTAACAGGTCGAGCCGCTTTTGCATGGCATCGATGACCGCCTCATGCTTCCATCGTTTGACGCGCTTCACGTATTCCGTGGTACAGCGCGGTCGCAGAACGCAGTTCTGGCAGGCGCTCAGGTTGCGGTAGTGGTCAATGTCGCCATGATGATCGGACCGCGCACGCGCCTTGGTCAGATGCTCTCCTGCCGGGCAGGTATAATGATCTTGGTCGGCATCGTACACGAAGTCGGCCTTGGTGAATAAGCCGCGCTGGGCTTTGCCGGATGTGTCGGTTCTGGGCACGCATGGTAAAATGCCCGTACCTTCGCAATCCAGCACCTGTTCGCCGTTCATATAGCCGCGATCCGCGAGGACGGTGATTTCAGGTTCGGCGACGGCCGCCTTGGCTAGCCGGCTCATTGGTGCGAGCTGCGCCCGGTCGTTGCCCTCGTTCACTACCTCATGCGCGACAATGAGGTGGTGTTCGGCATCCACCGCTGCCTGCAAATTGTAGCCGACGATTCCAGTACCTCGACCGCTGCTGTTCATGGACCTGGCATCCGGATCGGTCAGCGATACCTGATGATCGGGTGTCGCTTCGACTTGTGCGGCCATCTCCTTCAGGAAACGCATCTGCCCGCGCAAGCCAGCGATCTTGTCCCGGATCTGCTCAACCCGTGCCTGCGGGACGTCGCTTGTCTCACGATCAGCACGGTCGAGTGCGGCAAGGTAGCGCTCGATGCTGGCCTCCACCTGCTCGATCCGCTTGGCCGCCTTGTGTTCTGTGTAATTGCGATCCCGGTTGTTCACCGCTTTGAACTTGCTGCCGTCAACCGCCACGATCGCCTGACCAAACAAATTCAACTGTCGGCACAAAACCACAAACTGGCTGCAAACGGCCCGGATT
The DNA here is from genome assembly GCA_937871985.1 of uncultured Burkholderiaceae bacterium. The sequence continues at coordinate 29,480 of CALMPB010000409.1, read as the reverse complement.
GCTGCACTATTGTCCCGTCGGAAATTTGCGATCGTCTTGAAGTCCGGTGCCAATCGCCCCGTCAGCCACATCAGCTCGATATTGCGTTGCGCTTCACGTTCCAGCCGCCGGGTCGACTGGATCCGGTTCAGGTAGCCGTAGAGATAGATCTTCAGCATCGTCGAAGGATGATATGCCGGGCGCCCGGTAGACGCTGGCGTCGCCCCGACAAAGCCAATCGCCAACAGATCCAACTCGTCGATAAACGCTTCGACGACCCGGGCCGGGTTATCTTCAGCGACATAATCATCGAGCGAGGCTGGCAATAGAAAATCCTGCCGGCGGCCTTGTTCTTCCACGAAACGGCTCATCGGCGGCCTCCCGAAATCCCGGAAAACTCTACCACGAAACGGCGTTTTTACACAGACTCGGTCGATAGCGGTCGCTCACGAGGGCATAACCTAAAGCTCGACCAGTGATGCTGAGTGTCGCGATGAGGACGCGGATCAACCGCTTGCACGGGTCTCGTTCAATTTCGCCTCCAATTCAGCGATTCGCTCGGAGCAGATTTCGTGCACGGCGCGTCCCAATTCCTCAACACGGTGTCCGAGCCAGCGCAATTCTTCTTCGGATATCCGATAGTGCTTCGAATAGCGTGCCTTCACGTAAGCTTCCTTGAGTTTCTCCCATGTGCGTTGCTCGAACCGGTTCTCGCGCGGCCAGGCATCGACGAGCCGGCGGTCGAGCCGCTCCGCCTGCGTGCGCAGGAAGCCGATATTGTGAACGTGCGGTGTGTAGAAGGTCTTCACCAGCAGCACGCAGTGGTAGAGCGCCTCAGTGCCTTGATGGAGTAAGAACGCGGCCTTCTTCCAGCTTCTTCTCCCCATATAGAAATTGTAGCCCTCGATGAATTCTGCGGCGCTCGGCATCCACTCGTCAAAGTATTCCCGCGCCATCTCCAGCGCCTTGGGCGGGGTCTTGGGCTTGGGCTCGTGCAACTCGGTCGGCAGCGTCTGGTAGATCGCGATGCCGTCGCGCTTGACGTCCATGAAGAAGTAGCGACCGTGCGCGAGCCCGTCGTTCACCTCCTGGAGCGTGTGGACGATGAAATTGACCGGCGTGCGCAGCGTCTTGGTGATCGCCAGCTCGCGGTTGAGGCGCTCCTCCAGCTTGAGCCAATAGTCGACCCGATCGGTCAGGCGCTTGTCGTTGACGATGATCAGCAGGTCATAGTCGGACTGATAGCCCTTGGCGGTGTGCGGCTCGTCGACCCAGCCGCCGCGCGCATAGCTCCCATAGAGGATGATCTTCTCGATCCGCCCCTGCTTCTTCCATTTGTGCTTCGCCAGCGCCAGCGCATCGGCGAACTCCTCGAAGATGATCTGGACGACCCGCTCGAGTTCGCGGCGCTTCTGGGCAGGGAGGTGATCGAGATCGGTCCGCATTGAGAACAGCCTAGCAACAGATGTGGAGGGATGCACGGTGGAAAGCCGATGCGGCGCATGGCCGGGCGATCAGGACGCCCGGCGCTCGCGGAAGTCCCAGACCTTGATGCCGAGCTTGCGCGCCTTGTCGGCGAGATTGTCCTGGATGCCCGAGCCGGGGAAGACGATGACACCTTTGGGCATGACCTGGAGCATGACGTCGTTGCGCTTGAACGGCGCCGCCTTGCCATGCTTGTCCCAGTCGGGCTTGCGCGGATCCTGCGGCACGTCATGGTTGCGCGCCCAGCACGCGGCTATGTGCTCGCCACCCGTCGGCGTCTTGCCGTGCACCAGCACCATGTCGGGAAACTGCGCGAGCAATTTGTCGAGCGTGCCGCAGATGAGCGCATGGTCCTGGAAGTTCGGACCGGCGCTGAGGACGAAGCGGGGACCATCGGGGTTGAGGACGCGGGCGTCCTGATACGCGCGCTTGTCGATCTGCTTGCGGCTGTCGAGCACCGCCGAGGTCAGCGCCTTGTGGTTCACCATCGGCCCCGACCACGGCATCCACGGCTTGCGCAGATATTTCTCGAATTGCTCGGCGCCCATGTCGCGGAAGGTTTCCATCGTGTCGCGGCGTTCCATCATGGTGATGCCTTCGGCGATCTTGCGTTCCAGCTCGACCGACTTCACCTCGCTGCCATCCTGTTGACGCTGGAGCCGCTTCTGCGCCTGTTCATTGTCGTCAAGCTCGCGCTCGATCCGCTCGCCGGCGCGCTGGAAGACATTGACGATGTTCCAGGCGAGGTCTTCGAGGTCGGGCTCGATCCGCGTGTCGGTCAGGCAGGCCACCATCGCGTCGAAGGTGTCGGCGATCGCGCCGCCCATCATGCGGGTGTCTGGAAGCGGACGGGCGTCGGGTTCGTCCTCGAAGGGACGGTAGCCGTAGAGCTGCATTTCCTGAAGGACATAGGCGGTGGAACCGGGCTGGAGTTCGTCCTGTTCGGGCTGGTCGAGATCGATCGCCATGGGAAGTCTCCGGATGAGCCGCGCCTGTCGCGGTCTTCGTGGCGACGACCGGCGGCGGGCGGTACGCGGCTGCACCGCGTCCCCGAAGGGGCGCGGCCGGAGCGCCAGCGGAGGATGGCGGGCCAAGGCTATTTTGCTTCGCGATGCAAAGGGGCGTGCGGCTTCAGCCCGCGCCCCGGCGGAAAATAGCCGCCGGCCCCGCCTTTGCCGCCGCGCGCCGCTTGCCGCAGTCGCCCTCTATCGAAGGCCGACGGCGCGGCCTCTGTCGGGGATGGTCATGGCGCTGATCGTTGCCGCCCGATCCGGGGCGCCCGGCCGGTTCCGGCACCGGTGTCGAGGAACCGGGCGGTGTCTTCGGGCCAGAGCTGGGCGCACAGGCTCTCCGCGATCCGCCGACGCCCGAGATTGACGAGATCGCTGTTGAAATCGTCGAGACGAGGGTCGAGCGGCACGATCTCGATCCCGACCGGTAGCGCGCGCTGGACCAGGGTCGTGAACGCGATGGCGCCGGCGGGATCGTCGTCGCGCGCGACATAGAGGCGGCGCAGACCGGCCGGGAACAGGATGGCGGCGAGATGCGCGGCGGAGAGGCCGGCGATCGCCGGAAGCATGGGCATGACCTGGCGCAGCGACAGCAGGGTCTCGATGCCTTCCGCCGCGAGCATGACGGGACCGCTCGCGCCGAACCGCACGCCGTTGCCGAGCAGGTGCCCCATGGCGCGGCGGGGAAAGGCGATCGGCGCCTTGGCCGAGCCGTCGCGCGTGAGCCAGGTGCGGTGGACCCCGGTGACGGTGCCGTCGAGATCGGTCACCGCCGCGATCATCGCCGGCCATGCGTTGCGGGCGTCGGGCTCATCCTCGTCGGACGGCCGATACCAGCAGCGTGGATGGAAGCGCAGTGCGTCGCAGCCGCTGAGGTCGGTGATGCCGCGTGAAGCGAGGTGGACCGCGGCGATGGTGCGGGCGATCGGCTGCGATGCGGCGAGCAGCCGTCGCGCCGCTTCCGGCGTCCCGGTCGGCGCCTTGCTGCGCCGTGGAGAGGGCGCGGTGCTCGGCGGGGGCTGCGGCAGGCTCAGGAAACGCCGCGCCTCGTCGAGCGTGTCGCGCAGGGTCCGATGCCCACAAGAAGCGGCGATGATATCGAGCAGGTCGCCGTGATCGCCATTCTGGGCATCGGTCCATTTGCCAGCTTGCCCCCGCCCATCAGGCGAGGCGACCAGTCGAACGTAGAGGCTGCGCCCGGTGGCATTGTGGACGTCGCCGACCAGCCAGTAGCGGCCTTCCTTGCGGCCGTTGGACAGATAGCGGCGACAGACCGCTTCGGCCTGGTCGGCAAGGGCGGCGGCGATCTGGCTGGCGGGGCTTTGCATCACGGGGCTCCTCAGGCGGCCTTGCGCGCCGAGACCCGCTCGATCGGATAGCGTTCGAGCAGACGCCCCGGCACGTCGGCGCCGACAGCCCCTGTCGGCACATAGAGGCGGAGTTTCCACGAGACGATCTCGGAGATCAAGCCCATCGCCTTGAGCCGCTCGACGCCGAGATCGTTGAACCCGGTCAGCTCGATCCGCCAGTCGCCCATCGCGCGCGCGCGCTTCGCCGCTAGTCGGGCGGATCCGACTCGGGCGGTCCGTCGCGGATCGAAACCTGCAGCGTCCAGGTCCGGACAAGGGCATCGGCGTCGAGGAAGGCTTCGCCCATCAGGCGCGAGCGGATGGCGCGGTTGGTGTCCTGGGCCGCGAGATCGAGCGTCTCGTGATCGACGACCGGCACGCCCGCCCAATCCTCCAGGTCGAATTTGAGGATGGCCTGGATCTTCATGCCGCCTTCCTTTCGATCGGAGGAGGCAGCGCGAACGGATCGACGTCGCGATGGATCGGCTGCGCGCGACCCATCCACGGTTCGGGCCGGATGCAGCGGACCCAGTCGGCGAAGCCCGGGATGCAGCCGAGATCCTCGCGGACATGCTGTTCGCCGATCAGCCGGACCGGCACCGTGCGCCCGGAGGCGATGGTGATGGTCGGGCCGAAGAAGCGTTCGAGCATGAAGATGCCTTCGGCATGATGACGCAGCGCCCGGTGTCGGAAATCCGCCGTGATCAGCTTCGACGGCTCATCGAACCATTGATGGAGCGGCAGATAATCCTCCGGCGGGCCGCCCCATTTCCGGACCGAGGACAGCGCGTGATGGTAGCAATGTCCCATCATCCCCTCCTCACAGGCTGTATTGATGATGTTCCGACGACATGAACCGCTCGTTGTAATCGAGCGTGATCGCGCCGGCGGTCACATCGAAGGTGAACTCGCCATAGGCGCCGTCCGAATTCTCCCAGCCCGCGTGCTCCTGCTGGAGGAGGTCGTAAGCGAGATATTCCAGTGCTTCGCCGGCGCTGAACTTGCGCTGCTTCGGCTGGGCGTCGCCATAGGGCAGATCGAGAAAGGCAAGCTTGCCCTTGGGGAGGTCGATCAGGGTGTCGCCATTATAGGGCTGGATATCCTCGATCTGGCCGCTGTCACCCTCACCGTCGAAGGTGACGATGACGCGCGTGATGGGGACCGAGGCGAGGAAGGTGAACAGCCGCTGCTTGTTGTCGGGCACGAGCCTGGCGGCGGCAGCTTCCCAGACTGCGTATTTGCGCATCACCTCGGCCATATCGAGGGGCGGGCGGGTATTGTCCGTCATTGCGGTTCTCCAGAAACAGCAAAGCCCGGCGCGATGGCCGGGCTCGTCGGGTTGATGGGATCAAATGTCGGTGGCGGCGTCGCGTCATTCTCGCAGGCTGCCATCGGCGATCGTCTCGATCCAGTCGGCCGCTTCGTCGAAATCGGCATCGCCATCGTCGACGATCCGGGCCAGCGCGACGGCGCCTTCACGGCCAAGCTCGCCGAGGCGCTGAAGGGTGGCAAGGAGCAGCGGCACCAGCTCGTCGGCCGTGGCGAACGGAATCTGGGAAACTTTCACGATCAATCTCCTGATGGTGGGAAAAAGAAGGACGGGGCGACCGAAGCCACCCCGTCCGAACGTCAGGCCGCGGCGGCGATCGGCTCGCCGTCATCGTTGCCGGCCTCAGGGAAGGCGTCGTCATCGAGGAACGCCGGGAGCGGGGCCGCTTGCTCCTCCTCGTCGGCCATGTCCGCCGCCGAGAAGGCATCGGCGATCTCCGGCGTCCGCATCGGCTCCGGGAGCCAGCCGGCATCTTCGAGCAGGCGTTCGGCCTCGCGCGCCATGTCGCCCTTCTTGAGATGGTCGATCATCTCGGCGAACCGCGCGCCCTTCGCCTCGGCCACGTCCGCGAGGATGCGCGGCTTGGTGATCGAGGAGAAATAGCCCGCGACCGTCGGCCGCCAGCCCGCGCCGACCAGATCGAGCCCGACCGCCCGCGCGAGGATGTCGCTATGCGCGATACGCCGCTCGATCGTGTGCTTCGACACGCGGCCATTGTCGTATTTGGGAACGACCTCCTGCTGGGCGTTGACCGCGAGCGAGGCGCAATGCGCGAACAATGCGGCCTGCTCGGCGGCATCGAGCTGGAGCAGCGCGTCCCACAATTCCCTTTCGGAATCGGGCAGGCGGTCGGCCCAGCGCTTGTGACGCTCGGCGATCGCCTTCGCCGGGGCGCTGTCGCGCAGGCCCGTCGCGGAGAAGCCGAACGACGGCTTGTTGAGCGAGATCTGGAGGCACGATTCGCTCGACGCATAGTAAAAGCTGGAGATCACGAAGGCGTGCAGCACGGCGGCGAACGCGGTCGTGGGACTCTGGGCGAAGGCGTTCTGAAGCGCGAGCGTCCGCCACGCCGTCAATTCCGCCACGAGCCGATCGTTGAGCGGCTTGACCACTTCCTCGTCGGCGTCGTCCTCCTCGTCGGACGATTTGCCGATCGCAACGACCGTGGTCGCCGAACCCGCCTTCTGCTCGTCCGGTTCGGCGCGCTGGTCGGGCGCGGCGTCGACGTCCTGCTCCGCGTCGGCCTGAACGATCGGTTCGTCCTCGGCCCGCACATAGCCGCGGTCGATGGACAGCGAGCCATCCGAGTCGATCGAGACGAACACGCCGGCATTGGCCATGTCCTCCGGAGCGAAGGTCATCGGCCGATCGACCAGCGCGCCGATCTCCTCGTCGAGCGCGATCAGGCGCGCATTGACCTCGTCGGGGAAATCGGGAGCGTCGGCCCATTCGGCTTCGAGCGCGTCGGCTTCGTCCTGAAGCATGACGAGACGTTTCTCCTCTTCGGGGGTCATCGGCGTCTCGACGCCGTCGAGTTCGCGCATCCCGTTGGTGACGCCCCAGGGCATGTCGACCGCGGTCGCCACCCATTTCCAGCCTTCCGCGCCGATTGTCTCGCCTTCGGCCTGGAGCTTCTCGGTGACGAGGCGGTCGAGCAACGCCGGATCGGTCAGCCAGCCGCCATCATCGGGTTGGAACAGATCGCGCATCGCCTCGCGGCCGCCCGCGGCGAGATAGGCCTCGATGCCGATGAAGCGGACGCGCTTGTCGGCGACGCGCACCGCGCCCTCGGTCAGCTTGTCGCGGATGAACTGCGGCGATTTGTTGTAGCTGTGGGCGAGCAACTCCCACACCTGCTCCTGGCGTTCATGGTCGTCGGAGACGGAGAAGGCCATGAGCTGATCGAGCGTCATGCCGTCGTCGGCATAGATTTCGTGGAGCTTGGGCGAGACCTTGGCCAGCCGCAGCCGCTGGTTGACCACCGCCGGGGTGACGCGGAAATGCGCGGCGATCGACTCGACGCCTTCGCCCTTGTCGATCATCCTCTGCATGGCGCGGAACTGATCGAGCGGGTGAAGCTGTTCGCGGAAAATATTCTCGGCGAAGCTGTCTTCCTCGGCCGAAACATCGTCATTGGCGGCTTTGACGACGCAGGGGATCGGCGTGTTCTTCGCCAGCCGCTTCTGCTTCACCAGCAATTCGAGCGCGCGGAACCGCCGTCCGCCCGCCGGCACCTCGAACCGGTCGGTTTCCTGGCCCTCGTCGTCGAGGATGGGCCGGACGTTGAGGCTCTGTAGCAGCGTGCGGCGGACGATATCCTCCGCCAGATCGCCGATCGAGACGCCGGCGTTCACCCGCCGGACGTTGGACTGGGACAGGACCAGCCGGTCGAAGGGAATGTCCCGCGAGCCGCTGAGGACGATCTTCTGGGGCGCTTTGGCCATCGGTGTTCTCCAGACGGGCCGCCGCGAGACTCTCTCCCGGCTCCAAGCCCGTCATGAAGCCCCGGCCCTCCTTTCCCTCTCGCGGGCCGCCCCTGGGTGGCCCGCGCGACGTGGCGCGGTTTGTCGCAGAGAAGCGGCTTTCCCACACGAACTGGCTTGCCACGATGTTCGATCTTTGTTCTCAAGGGCGCATGGAACGAATCGAGCAAAAGGAACTCTCAGCCATCCTGCTCGCCGCCCCGGGGTGGGCGCGGGTCGGGCTGGCGATGCCGGATGCGCGGCTGCGCGAGCGCGCGGCGGATACGCTGGCGGCGACGATCATCGAGAATCTGCAACAGGGGGCGGTGCCTGACGTCAACCAGCTCAGGTTGCCGCTGTAGCGCGGCTGTCGCGCCGCATCGCCAGGCGTCGCGTGATCTGCTATCGGGCTGATATGGGCGACGATCTCGACGATATCCTCGCGCAGGCGGAGTGCCCTCGATGCGGTCGCGAGTTCAGCATCCGCTATCGCACGTTGCGGCTCGAGCGAACGGTTGACTGTCCCGGCTGCGGCGTGACGATCCGCCCGGTCGACGATACGCCGATTGGTGCCGTCCAGAAGCTGATCGATGAAGCTAGCGGTGGCGTCTGAGGTCACGCTGGCGCTGAACGACGCACCTTGTCGTGTCCACGATATTGCACAATATAAGGACGGAAAGGTGATGGGTCTTGAACAAGCCGATGACATTGAATGTCCGGATCAGCGGGGTGCTGAGCGATTTCGTCGCGGCGCACGTCGGCAACGATGGCGCCTATGAGAATGTCAGCGAATATGTCCGCGACCTGATCCGTCGCGACAAGGAGCGCAGCGAGGCGGAGACGTTCGAGCGGCTGAAAGCGGAACTGACCCCGGCGTTCGCCGAACCCGAAGCAAGCTATGCAGCGCTAGATGCCGATAGCGTGATCAAGCGCAACAGCCGATCCTGACGATGGCGGCATTCCGGGTTTCCGCGACCGCCAGCCAGCGACTCGACGAGATATCCGTCCATACCCGCGATACCTAGGGACAGCACCTAAAGAGGCTATATGCAGTAGAGTACTCGTCACGGTGCTCAACTGGTTTTTGTCGATTCCGGCCAGTTCTCGGTCCTGTGGTCAACAGGCCGTCAGACATCATTTAGCCTTCGAGCCTCGATCGACTTCGTCGGCGAACGCCTCTTCACCGATCTGGCCCAATATCCGCGTTTCATCGGGCGTAACTCGTGTTTTCCCGATACACGCAGAGTACGCTCGGCAATCCGAACGATTCATTATCCTGCGGTATATTCATTATCCTGCGGTATGAAGTCATTTGCCGCGCGCGCGGAAAAAGGCCCATTCCTCGACGACCCGTCCCTCGGGAAGGTGGCAATAGCCGACCTCTCCGGAGGACTCCTTGCGGATTTCGACGTTGCCTCCTTGCTCTACGCAATAGGCGGAAGCCGGATTGGCCAGCCCGGCCTTGTCGTTCTTCGCCGGCACGGACGTGCAGCCGCTGAGCGCGATGCCGCCGATGATAGCGATCCTTTTCATCATTTCGCGTCTCCCCAATCCTTGTCCGCAGCCGGTATGGACGAAACCGTGTCATCATTCACGCAACTTTTCAGGAAGTCGATGAACCGCTCGATCCGTTCCGGAAGCAGGCGCGTCTCTGTGACCGCATGCACGGGGATGGGCGGCGGCGACCATCCGTCCAGCACCGGAACGAGGCGGCCGGCGGCGACGTCGGCGGCGGCGCCCCGGCGTGACAGCATCGCGATGCCCAGTCCCTGCATCGCCAGATCCTGCATCATGCCGATGTTGTTGAGCCGGAACCGGCTCCCGACCGTCACCGCCCGGATGTCTGTGCCGCGGCCGAACGTCCAGCGGCTCTCCCATGGCAGAAGCAGGCACTGGTGGCGTGACAGATCGTCGGGCTGCGCCGGGTCGCCGTTCGCGTCGAGATAGGCGCGCGAAGCATACAGGTTTCGCGGGATGTCTGCGAGTTTTCGTGCGATCAGCCTGGAATCGGGCAAGGCACCCATCCGGATCGCGACGTCAAATGGATCGGCGATCAGGTCGATCCGGGCCGGGGTGAGGTCTATGTCGAAGTTGATGGCAGGATACCGGGCGCAGAACGCGGGCAGGTGGGGCACCAGGAATACACGCGCGAAATCGACCGGGGCCGAAACCCGTATCGTGCCCCCCGGCTGCGTCGCGAAGCCCGTCAGCGCCTCGTGGGCCACCCGCGCCTCGTCGACGATCCGCCTACCGCGCTCGAAGTAGAGCTGGCCGGCCTCGGTTAGTTCAACGCGGCGGGTGGTACGGTTGAGCAGGCGCACGCCGAACGCGCGCTCCAGCGCGGTGATCCGCCGCGACAGCGTCGAGCCGGGCATGCCCAATGCGGCCGCGGCGGTGCGGAAGCTCCGGGACCGCGCGACCTCGACGAACAGGGCTATGTCGCCGAGATGCTTCAGCTCATTGTGCTGCATATGGAATAATGAATTCCACGGCGCGGCCTTTATTGCAATCGTGATCGACCGCATTTCGGGTCCAACCGATTGCGCCGGCTGTCGGCGATTGAAGGAGTGGTGGCCATGAGCATGGAGATTCCCCTCTGGCGTGACGGGGCTGTGCTGCTGATCGACCATCAGGTTGGCACGATGAGCTGGGTGAAGTCGATTCCGCTCGAGGAGTTGAAGCGCAACGCCCTGATGCTGGCGAAGACCGCGAAGGTCCTGGAGCTGCCGGTCGTCCTGACTTCGAGCATGGAGGATCACGCGCAGGGACCGTTGATGGAGGAACTGGCGACTGTTTTGCCCGACGCTTTCCAGAGCAGGATCAAACGCATCGGGATCGTCAACGCGATGGACGATCCGGCGTTCGCGGCCGCGGTTGGAGCCACCGGCCGTCGTACGGTCATCGTCGCCGGCGTGACGAACGACGTCTGCACGGTCTTCCCGGTGCTGACGCTGCTCGAGCAGGATTATGAGGTCGTCGTGGTGGCGGATGCCGGAGGATCGCCGGGTGTCGCCGCCGACCGGCTCGCGCTCGACCGGATGGAACGCGCTGGGGCCGTTCTCGTGGGCACGAACCAGCTGATCGCCGGCCTTGCTGGCGACTGGTCGACGCCGGAGGGCGGGCAGCTGGTCGAGGTGGTTGCAGCCTCGCTGACCGCGTGACCGGCGTGGCGTGCGACGGCGATAACGTGATGAAGCTCTACTACGCCCCCGGCACCTGCGCAGTCGCATGCTGGATCGCGCTGGAATGGGCCGGAGCGCGGTTCGAGCCGATCAGGGCGGACTATGCTTCGGAGGCGTTCCGCCGCGTCAATCCACTGGCGATGGTCCCGGCGCTCGACTTCGGCGCTGAACGGGCAATGACGCAGGCGAATGCCATCCTCCAATATGTCGTGACGCTTCATCCCGAAGCGCGGCTCGGCGCGGACAGGGACGGCCACGGTGTGTTCGAGTTCAGCGAGACGCTGGCGTTCCTGACCGGGGATTTCCACCCGGCATTCTGGCCGTGGTTCACGCCGGAACGCTTCACGCTCGATCATGCCGCACCGGCGCTGGAGCAGGTGCGCACCGCCGCGCACGTGCGGATCGGCCGCGTGATGAGCCATCTCGACGGCCTGATCGGCGACGGCGTCCACGTCTATCGTAACCGGCGATCGGTCGCGGACGCCTACGCCTATGTCATGGTGCGCTGGACCGCCCGGCTACCGAAGCCGTGGCAGGACTATCCCAATGTCGCCCGGTTCATGGACCATATGGATCACGATCCCGTCGTCGAGGACATCATGACCCAAGCAGGAAGCAAATGAGATGAGCACATTCTTTGCCACGATCTTCCCCAGCCGCGCACTAGCCGAGCAGGGACAGCGCATCGTCGAGGCGTATGCGGGTAGGCACGAGCTGAAGCTGGCGTCGTCGGTTGTTGTCGCGCGGAACCCCGAAGGCGGCTTCGATCAGTATGGCGGCAGCACGCCTGGGGCTTTGGGTGCCACGATGCTGGCGGTGGTCGGTGGGGTGTTGGGCCTTGCGGGAGGTCCCACGGCGCTGGCTCTTGGCACCTTGGCCGGCGGCCTGTCCGGCGGCTGGTTCGATATCTTGCGTGTCGAGGACCGCGAGACGTTCATGAACAGCGTTGCGGGGAAGCTGAAGGACTCCGAAGCCGCCTTGCTGGGCGAGGTCGTTCGGCCCACCGACGATGTCAGAAGGGCCGTGGAGACAGATCTGGTGCGGATTGGCGGCATCTTGGTAGAGTAGGGCAGACAAGGCGCAGTTCGCAAACTCAGCCACCGCCTGGCTCATGCTGTTGAACAGACCCAAGAATACGACACTACCGCGACGCTTCGGTTGCTCGCACCCAAGTCCGCCGGGTAGGTGGCTGTGACTTGTCTTGTTGGCATTGATATCCGCTTTGCGATTGGCAGGGCTCGTTTTCCTTCAGGGTTCCGTAATTAGCGAGCATCAGCGCGTTGCGCTTAACTCCTCGAACGGTAGCGGCTTCGCACAGCTCATTGTGCCAACCTGATGGTCGATCAGCAGCATCACTGCAGTGCCAGCGGTGGTTTCTCATAAGGCAAGGAAATCTTCCTTTCCATCAGAGGTCCGCGCAGGCGTGTTAGCTGCGATGAAGCCGCCGTCCGCTAAAGAGCATAGCCCTCACTTTGTGTTCCGGCGCGCGCAGCCTGATTGCGCGTGCGGGAGGCCGGGATTCAAATACCGGAATCTGCAGATCATCGCGGTCGAAGCACTTGCCGTCAACCTCAATCCGTCCGGAGATCGGCATCATGAAGGAATTGCTTTGCACCTCAACCGGCAGCAACAGTTCCGCGCCCTGTTCCAACGCGACATCGAGCATCGTCACGTCGGTCGGCGGGTTGAGCGGCGATGTGGCGGTAGCAAACTGGCCCGCAAGTAGGCGCACCTCGGAACCATCCAGGCGAACGATCGGAACTTCTTCCGGCTCGAGACCCAGGATAAATGGCGCCGTGTTCCGCCGCTCTTCGGAGAGGTTGACGAATATCTGCAGCGAATGCACCGTCTTGCCTTCTTCAGCCGGTTTTTCCTCATGCACGATGCCGCGTCCGGCGGTCGTCCAGTGCAAACCGCCCGGTCTGATCAGATTGGTCGTGCCAATCGAATCCCAGTTGCGGATGCCAGTTTCGGAATCGGTGAACACATAGGATATCGCTGAGAAACCGCTGTGCGGATGGGGGGGGAAGGTCGGCGTGCTCATCCAGGCATGGTCGACGCCGAGGAACGGATCGATCAGCTCGCTGACACCGCGTAAGCTGAAAGCGTGAAAATGGTCGCCGAGCTCGGCCCGCTGTACGGGAGCGATGATCGTCATGGCTCCAGCCTTACGATTGTCCGGTCAGCGTCGGATAATCCGTGTAGCCTGCCGCCGCTCCGCCAAAGAAAGTATTGCGGTCGGCGTCATTCATCGGGTCCCCGTTCTTGAGGCGCGTGGCGAAATCCGGGTTGGCGAGCACCATTGCGCCATACGATTCCATGTCGGCGAGACCGGCTGCGATATCGGCGCCAATCCTATCGCGCGCGCGTCCCGGACGGTTCACGATCAGCGTACCGGTCCAGAGCCTCCGGATATCGGCAAGCAGCGCGTCGTTGCCGAGGTGCATTATGTGCGTATAGGCTAGGCCGATGCTGTCGAGTTCACGAACGAGATGGCGGTAGAGCGCTGGTCCCTCCGCACCCTCGTCGATTCCCCAGACATTCGTACCGGGCGAGAGGCGGATCGCGGTGCGGTCGGCGCCGATTTCCTCGGCAATGGCATGGGTCACCTCGATTGCAAAGCGGGCGCGATTCTCGATCGAACCGCCATATCGGTCGGTGCGGGTGTTGGCGCTGGGCGCAAAGAATTGCTGGACCAGGTAAGCGTTTGCGCCGTGGATCTCGATCCCATCCGCTCCGGCCGCGATGGCGCTACGCGCAGCATGACGAAAGTCCTCGACCGTCTGCTCGATCTCCTCGATGTCGAGCGCGCGCGGGATCGGAATATCCTGCATGCCGGCCATGGTGAACATCTGGGCCCCGGGCGCAATCGCTGAGGGCGCAACGCCCTGGCGGCGCAACGGAGCATTATCGGGATGCGACATGCGGCCGGCATGCATCAACTGGATGAAGATGTGCCCGCCCTTGTCGTGCACAGCGGAGGTTACCCTCCTCCAACCGTCGATATGCGCGTCGGTATAAATACCAGGGGTGGTTATATAGCCCTGCCCCTCGTCGGAAGGCTGGGTTCCTTCGGCGACGATGAGTCCAATACCGGCGCGCTGGGCATAATATTCTGCCGCGAGATCGCCGGGCGTACCGTCGGCCTGTGCCCGACTGCGCGTCATCGGCGCCATAACCAGCCGGTTGGGGAGGTCGAGCGTGCCGAGGGTGATGGGCTGCCAGATATCGGTCATGGTGAGTAACCCGGTTCGTATTGATCGTGCGCCCGCTCCTTTTCCGGCCCGTGGTGCGACAACGGATCGGGGGAGCGCCACGATCACATATGGGCGCGTGATCACGTGGGATAAATCGGGAAAATGGGAAATCATTGATCCAATAATGGATCAATGAGAGCGGGCGCAGGGCTCGGGCCAACTATGTTGCAAGTGGTTTCAGTTGGTCACGCAGGAATTCGATGAACCGCTGCGATTTGGCGGGCAGGAGCCGGGTTTCGGTCAAAGCATAGACCGAGATCGCCACGCCCTCCCACCCTTGCAGGATGTGGCGCAGGCGCCCGTCCGCCACTTCGTCAGCGACAACCTCAGGCGGCAACATCGTAATCTCATATCGATTGTCCCTGTCGCAGACCGATTCGCAAGCCGGGTATCGGTTTTACCCCATCATTGGGATAATCGAGCTCGCGGGAATTCCAGTCAGACGGCCGCTCGCGTCACACGCAGATTGTGCGTGAAATCACGTGCCCGGAGTTTCCGGCGAGTCGGGGCTGAGCATTAATGAATGGGAAGCAGGGGAGGAGTGGCGGTCATCGATCCGTAGGATGAGGTCTCGGCCATTACCGTCCTCTCAGGCACTTACCCGGACAGCCCCGCGCTTGCCGCTCGATCCGAGAGGTTGTGTCGAAGCCTACTTGACTGCAATGTAATGAGACGATAATGTACAGTATCACATGAAGAGTTCGCGAGGGGCTCTCTCTCCTCCGCGACCCGGATGGGCCTAGGGCCAACGGGCCAAGAAGAGTCGATAAATATCAATCTTATGGGGAGGTGTGCTTATGAACGGGAAGAATATTGCCTGCGTTGGGCTCAGTGCCGTTGCGGTGATGTGGAGCGGTTTTGCGTGGGGACAAACCGCCAACGAAGGAAGTGTGCCGCAGACCGATCGCGGGGGAATCGGCGAGATTGTCGTGACCGCTCAGAAGCGGACGGAAAATTTGCAGAAGACCGCCGCCGCCGTAACGGCGATCTCCGGTGATCAGCTGGTCACCAAGGGCATCGATGACCTACGCGACGCGCAGATGTTGGTGCCAGCTGCCCGCTTCCAGCCGGAAGGCAACAATACTCAGGTGTTTGTTCGCGGCGTGGGATCGAACCTCGACTTCGGCAATGTTGAACCGACCGTCGGTTTCAATTTCAGTGGCGTCTACATGCCGCGCGAAGCGACGAGCTCGGCCTTCTTTGACGTGTCCAGCATGGAGGTACTGCCCGGACCGCAGGGAACGCTCTATGGGCGGGGCGCGATGGGCGGGACAATCAATGTCCAATTCAAGCGGCCGGGGTTCGACAATGACGGCAGCGTCGTCCTTGAAGCGGGCAATTACAGCCTGATCCATGGAACGGTCGCACAGGATTTTGCCTTCTCTGATCAGCTAGCGCTACGCGCTGCAGTCGATTACGTCCATCACACCGGCTACTTCACCAGCGGAGCTGACGCAGCTGACGATGTCGCAGGCCGCCTTTCGCTGCTGTATAAGCCGAGCTCGAACTTCTCGGCCTATATCTGGGGCTTCGGTGCTACCAAGAACGGTACAGCGCCGAATACGGTCAATCACAGCGACAGCGGTTTCCTGACCGCCAATCCCTATGACGATCTGGGGGCGTCGAAGATCACCATGGAGATTGCAGCAGGAATCCCCTCGTTGCCATTCACACTTGGGACCCCGACTGCCGAAAAGCAGAATTACAAGCTTTATGCGATGGGTGGAGAGTTCAAGCTCGATCTCGGCGATGATGCCAGCCTGACTTACATTCCGGGATACACCAACCTCAAGTCGGATCCGTTTTACTGGCTCGGTGGGTTTGTCGCACAGCTCAAATCCAGTATCGAAATGTACAGCCATGAACTCCGCTTGTCCGCGAGGACGGGGCCGATCGATTGGCTCGGTGGCATATTCTATTATCACCAGCGCAACAGCAATCTGTTCGAGAACTACTTTGGCAGCGTGACCAACGCGGTGATCCAGCACGGCGTGGATATCCGGCGCAACATCCTTAAGGGGGAAGGCGTCTTTGGCCAGGGGACATGGCACGCGACCGATACCCTGCGCTTTACCCTGGGCGGACGTTTGAGCCACGATGATCGCGAGGCGAACGGCTACGATCCAGAATATCTCGCGCCAGGCATGTCGCCAAGCTCGCCCTGGTCATACAAGAGGGGCTATTCCTATTTTGATTGGAAGGCCGCGCTCGAATATGATGTCGCGCCTAATGTCATGGCATATGTGAGCGCGCAGACAGCGCATTCGCCTGGAACCTACAATTCGATTTCGCAGGCGGGCATTGAGGCCGGGAATTACGACGGGAATGTCGACGTTAAAAAATCAAGACTTTTTGCTATCTCTGGCGGGCTCAAGAGTCGGATGTTTGACAATAGGCTGCAAATCAATATTGAAGGCTTTAATTACATCTACCGTAATCTGATCGAGCAGCAATACAGCGCGGCGCTTCTGTTCAACCCGATCTTCAACGCGGACAAGGTGCAGATTTATGGCTTCCAGGCTGATCTGCGCTGGCGGCCAACGCCGCATGACGATTTTACCGGAAATGTTGCATATACCCATGCGCGAAACACGAAGTTCATCACCCCGAACGGCCTTGATTTCGCCGGGTTACAACCGCCTTATTCGCCGGACTGGACGTTACTCGGCACCTATACTCACACTTTCGACCTCGGCCAGGGTACGCTCGATACGTCGGTGACCGGGCGCTACGAAAGCTCGTGGTTCGCTGACTATGCGCATGATGCCGGAACCCAACAGCGCGCGAGTGCGAAGCTCGATGCCTCACTCACATATGACTCCGGGAAGAACTGGACGTTGAGCTTCTGGGGCAAAAATCTCACCAACAAGATCAACATTGCCGCAACCGCTGCGGCGGGCTTTCCCGGACCTGCTACCGGGTTCCTCGAAGCTCCGCGCACCTACGGCGTGCGCCTCGGCCTGAAATATTGATCGAGATGGCAAGGAGATGAAGCATGTTTCTCAGGAACTGCTGGTACGTCGCGGCCTATGCGCGGGAAGTCACGCGTTTTGCGCCGCTGGCGCGGACCTTCATGAACGAGCGGGTTGTGCTCTTCCGCACGCACGCGGGACGGGCAGTGGCGCTGGAGGATCGCTGTCCGCATCGCTTCGCACCGCTCTCGCTCGGTCGACTGACTCGCGACGGGATCGCCTGTGGTTATCATGGGATGGAATTCGACAGCGCTGGTCGGTGTACGCTCAATCCGACTCAGCCCGATGAAGCGATCCAGCCGCGCGCTTGCGTCAAGGCTTATCCTCTCGAGGAGCGTCACGGGATGCTCTGGATATGGCTCGGTGACGCTCACCGCGCCGATCCCGATCGTATCCCTGACTATTGGTATTATGACCACGCCGATTGGGATACCGATACGCAATATATGCATGTGAAGGGAAATTACCTTCTCCTGGTCGATAATCTTCTTGATCTATCTCACACTAATTTTGTCCATGCGGGCATTCTTGGAGATCCCGAGCGCGCGCCTCGTACTATCAGCAAGACTGAGCGAACCGGGACCGGACTGGTGGAGCGCTGGCTCATGCCGGATATGCCGATGGTCGGCGGCTGGGCCGAGACCATCAGGGACAGTTGGGCGCAGGACAAGGTCGATTTCTGGATCGACATGTATTGGGAGCCTGCATCCAATCTGATGCTCGACGTTGGTGTGAAACCAGTCGGTGCACCGCAGTCGCAAGGGTTGCAGATGCTCAGCATGGATGCACTGACCCCGGAAACCGAAACCAGCACGCATTACTTTTTCGGAACCTCGCAGGCCTTTCACCGTGATGATCGGACGATCATCGATTTCTGGCGCAAGGCGCAACTGTTCGCCTTCGAGCAAGACAAGCGCGTGATCGAGGCCGTTCAGATCAATATGGGCAATGATTGGGACATTCTTTCAATGGAACCGGTGATCAACAAGGGTGACCGCGCGGCACTTCAAGCGCGTCGGATGCTTCGCAATTTACTACGAACTGAGGCGGGAGGAACAGACGCCGAAATGGTGATCGCGACGCCCGCTGGCGATCTCGGTGCCGAGGTGGTGTCATGACGACCGAAAATGGCATCGTGTCTGCACGGCATGCGGGCAAGAAAATCGTCGTTACGGGCGGAAGCAGTGGCATCGGGCAGGCGTTCGTCAAACGCTTGGCCGGTGAAGGTGCGCACGTCCTGATCTGCGATCTCGCGGACGGTGGCGAAAGCGTCGAGCTGGCGGCCGGAGTTGGAGGCACAGCGGAATGGATCGGCTGCGATCTCGCCGATCAGCCGTCGATCGTGGCTTTCGCGGAAGAGGCAAGGCGGCGTGTGCAGTCGGTCGATGCGCTGGTTCATGCGGCAGGCATCTATCCAATGAAGCCGGTCGAGGAGATAGACTATTCGGAATGGCGTCGGGTGTTCGCGGTGAATGTCGACTCGCTCTATCATCTTACCCAGGCATTCATGCCCGAGATGCGCGCGCAGGGCTGGGGGCGCATCGTTGCCATTACCTCGAATTCCTTCCAACTCGGCATTCCCAACCTCACGCATTATATCGCGAGCAAGGGCGCGGTGATCGGGTTCGCGCGGTCGCTGGCGCGCGAGATTGGCGACACCGGCGTGACGGTCAATACTATCGCGCCAACCATTACCCGCACACCGACCGTGGAGGCCGGGGTCCAGGCGGCGTTTCTCGAACCGATGTCGCAGATGCAGTGCATCAAGCGCGTCGCGGTGCCCGACGACTACACTGGAACATTGTCCTTCTTGTTGTCCGATGACGCTGGTTTCATCACCGGGCAAAATATCGTCGTCGATGGCGGATGGACCCACAATTGATCAGCCCTGCATTCAAGGAAAGAAGATCGGCCATGAAATTCTTGCGTTTTGAACGAGATGGGCTTCGTGGCCTCGCAGTGGAAGTCGCGCCCGGCGAATTTCGCGGATGGCAGGAAGGATGGCGGGGCTATCCCGGCGATCTCGCCGAGTTGATCAGGCAAGGCCCGCAAGCTTTGCAAGCTGCCGGGATCGCGCTGAGCGAGGGGACGGCGATCGACCCCGACACGATACGTTTTCTGCCGCCGATCGACCGGGCGGGGAAGGTGATCTGTATTGGTCTCAACTACGCCGATCATTCGGCCGAGAGCGGTTTCAAGGTGCCGGATTATCCCACGGTTTTCGCTCGCTTCAATTCGAGTCTCATCGGACACAGGGATGCGATCGTCCGCCCGCCGCAGTCCGATACGCTAGACTATGAAGGCGAGCTGGTCGCGATCATCGGCAAGGGGGGACGGAATATTCCCTTATCCTCGGCGCTCGATCATGTCGCGGGCTATTCGATCTTCAACGACGGATCGATCCGCGAATATCAGACCAAGACCCCGCAATGGACGATCGGCAAGAATTTTGACGGAACAGGTGCATTCGGGCCCTATTTCGTCGCCGCCGAGGGGCTGCCACCGGGAGCTGCCAGGTTGAAGCTTGAAACGCGCCTCAATGGGCAAGTCGTGCAATCGGCGTCGACCGCTGACATGATCTTCCCGGTGGCGGCGCTGGTTTCGATCCTGAGCGAAGCGGTCACGCTGGAAGCCGGCGATGTGCTGGTGACAGGCACGCCTGCTGGTGTCGGGCTAGCGCGAACCCCGCCGCTCTATATGAAGCCGGGTGACATATGCGAGGTCGAGATTGAGGGGATCGGCACGCTCGTCAACCCGATCGCGCAAGGTTGAAAACCGATCCGGGAGGCTCGATGTTCCATGAATAGTGTCACCCCTGTCGACGGCGCGACCTTCCGCCGCGTGTTGAGCCACTATCCGACCGGCGTTTGTGTCGTGACTGCGATCGAAGCGGATGGGATGCCGATTGGTTTCGCGGTTGGATCGTTTACCTCAGTGTCGCTGGCCCCGCCGTTGGTCGCCTATTTCGTCGATCGGTGTTCGGTAACCTGGCCGCGGATCGAGAAGGTTGGCCGTTTCTGTGTCAACATTCTTTCCACCGGACAGACGGAGGTTTGCCGCCGCTTTGCTAGGAGCGGTGGCGACAAGTTCGCAGGGCAGAGCTATCGGCTGTCGCCGCACGGCTCGCCGCTGCTCAACGATGTCGTGGCCTGGATCGACTGTTCGCTTCACGCGGTGTTCGAGGCCGGCGATCATTATATCGTGCTGGGGCAGGTAATTGAGCTGGAAGCCGAAGCAACCAGCAAGCCGTTGCTGTTCTTCCAGGGCAGATACGGCCGACCGGAGATGGAGGCCTGAGTGATGGGCCGGGTAGGCGAGCGTTCGTCATGCGGCGCCCGCCGGGTTCCTAACGCAGCGCGATCGATGCTGCCAAATTGATCTGTTCGCTGAATTCCTCTCGCGCATCGTTCGCCTTGATCACGCCGAGCACGACACGCTCATAGGTGTCGCCGAGCGACGCCCAGAAGAAAGCCTGCGCGCGAAGCCGTGCCTCCCTTCTTCCAAAGAGGTTGGCAAGGATCCGCTCGACAACGGTAATCGCCTGGCTCGGGCCGCCGCGATAAAAAATTTCGCCGAGATCGCTGAAGTGATTCGTCTCGCCGATCAGCATTCGATAGAGCATGACGATATCGTTGCGGGTGATTAGATCGACGATCACATGCCCATATTTGACTAGAATTTTCTCCGCTTCGTCAAGCGTATCCGCGACCGGATATTTTTCGGGCGTGAGCATGTCGCGGCATTGATCGTTCATACAGGCGATGAACAGGGTCTGCTTGTCATCGAACTGTCGATAGACCGTCATTTTCGACACGCCTGCTTCGGTGGCGATGCTGTCCATGCTCGCACGTTCATAGCCGCTGCGGATGAACACCCGCTGGGCCGCCTGCATGATCTGCAGCTTCTTCTCCGCAGCGCGCTGATAGCGCTTGTCGTCCGGATTCCACGCACGGCGATTTGGGCTTGTCATTTTGATACGATACCGTATAGTCACATATAATGAACGGAGAGGCTATAAAATGGTGATTCGCAGCGCAACCGTCAAAGAGCCGAGCGGCGAAGAATATTTGTCGGCGGATGAGATCATCGCTCGCGCAGCGCGGTTTGTTCCGATGCTGAAAGCGCGCGCCGAACAGACCGAACGAGACCGGCGGGTATCGCCGGAGATAATGGAGATGATGCACGACACCGGCATATTCCGCCTGTTCCAGCCGAAGGCTTTTGGCGGTTTTGAATATGGCTTCTCGACACTGGCGAAATTCAACTTCGCCCTGGCCAAAGGATGCGGGAGCACCGCCTGGTGCACCTGCCTGAGCGCCGCCCATAACTGGATCGTCGGGCTTTATCCGCTGGAAGCGCAGGAGGAGGTCTGGGCCGATCGTCGATCGATCGTTGCCGGGTCCTATATGCCGGTCGGGAAATGCATTCGGCGGAAGGGTGGCTACGGGCTTTCCGGGTCCTGGCCATTTTCGAGCAATTCGGACAATTGTGATTGGTACATCGTCGGCGGGATGCTGCCGCCCGAAGGCGAGCGAAACGCGCCGGTTCCCGCCTGGTTCCTGATCCCGGCGAACGAGGCGGAAATCCACGATACCTGGTTCTCGTCCGGCCTGAGCGGAACCGGCAGCAATACGATCGTCGTCGCCGATGAGATTTTCGTTCCCGAACATCGCGTGCTGACGGTGCCGCAAATCAATTCGGGCAATGCCCCTGGTGCCGCGCTCAGCGCCAATCCGCTCTACCGGCTGACTTTTACCGGCAGCATGCCAGTGGCGCTTGCGACCTTGCCGTTGGGCATGGCGCTCGGCGCAGTCGAGGATTTCACCGCCATCGCACAGAGCAAGACGGTTGCGCAGGCGGGTGGCCCCCCCGTGCCCATGAACAGCTTGCCGAGTGTTCAGCTCGCGATAGGTGAGGCGTCCGCCACGGTAGATGCGGGACGCGCGTTGATCATGCGCGACCTTGATGAGCTGGAAGCGGGACTCGCGATCGGGCAGCTTCCCGATATTCCGACGCGCATCAGGCACCGTCGCAATCATGCTTATGTCGCGCGCGGGGCCGCGCACGCCGTTAATACGCTGTTCGAAGCGCTGGGCGCGAGCGGCTCCGAGCTGTCCAACCCGATCCAGCGCGCGTGGCGCGATGTCAACGTCGCGGTGCGCCATATCAGTCTCAACTGGCCGACGGTTGGCGCGATGTACGCGCAGCAGCAACTCGGCCTGCCGCCCAAGGGCACCTTCTAAAACATCAGGAATATGAGAGGATTTTCACTATGTCCCAGTCGAATTTCGCCCGACAATCATCGGCCTTGCGGCTGGCCGGGGTGCAGACGGCGATCGCGGCGGGCGTCGAGGCCGCCGCTGGCGTCGGGGTGCCGATGGCCATTGTGATAGTCGATCGCGCCGGGCAATTGGTGTCGGCGGCGCGCATGGATGGCGCGACCGAACTCGCGTTGAAGGTTGCCGAAAAGAAGGCGTGGACCTCGGCGATGGTTGGCGCTCCCTCGGGCGACGTCATCAACTTCATTTCGGGCGATCCGGGTGCGTCGATTTCCATGCCGCATGTGGAGGGCTTCTCGGTGGTGCCGGGTGGGCTTCCGATCTTCGCGGGTGACGAATGCATCGGCGCGGCGGGCGTAAGCGGCGCGAGCTCCGATCTCGACCTGTCTGTCACCAAGGCGGTCCTGGCCGCGCTTGCCAATTGAGCGCGCGAGCGCTGAGCTGAGGAGCACTGACCGTGGACACAATCGCACTCAAGCGGAAGGACGCTGACAACGTCCGCCTCACTTCGGATGGGGATGGCTTCGTTGCACGCGCCATGGAGCTGCGTGCTCTGATCCGCGCGGAAGCCGATAAGCCGGAAAATGCCGGAGCGACTTCGCGCCTGGTGGTGGACGCTTTCCGTGATGCGGGCTTTTATTGGCTGCTCGTCCCGAAAAGCCTTGGCGGGGCCGATACCGGCATCACCGAGTTCGCGGCCTTGGCCGAGGAGCTTGCAAGCGCGGATTCATCGTCGGGATGGTCACTCGCGGCGCAGGGTATTGGGACGATGGTCGCCGCGAATTTTTGCGGTGACGAGCATGTCGAGCGGATGTTCGGCGGCCCACGGCCCCCGGTGATGACCGCGACCTATGCGCCGACCGGAAAAGCGGTGCGCGATGGCGATTTCTACCTCGGCGGTGGCCGTTATGCTTTTGGGAGCGGCATCTCTCACGCCGATTGGGTTTCGTCGGCGATGGTTGTTCACGAAGACGGCAAGCCTGTCTTGGAGGCGGATGGCAAACCGCGGGTCGTCGGCGCGTTCGTGCCGGCGGACCAGGTCAGGATATTGGGCAATTGGGACGTTGCCGGCATGCAGGCGACCGGCAGCTTCGACTATGAACTACCGGAGCAGAAGATCCCGGCGAGCTGGACTTTCAATCAATATTGGACGGAGCCGATGCGGCAGTCGCGCGCGGCAACCGTCGGGACGCTTGTTGCGGTCTGCGCAGGTCATACGGGAGTCGCGTTGGGCATCGCACGGCGATCGCTGCATGAGGTGGCGCAAGCGGCGAGCCTCAAGAAGCGTCTTTATGCAAGCGCTTCGGTTGCGGACACGCCAACCTTCAAACTCGACTTCATCCGGCATGAAGCGCTGTTCCAGGCCGCTCGCGCGCGAGCTTATGGGCTTTTCGCGGCAGCCGATCGGAAGGCTGACGCAGGCGAAGCGCTGAGCGAGGGGGAAATCCAGATCATCCGGCAGATGACGACCTGGACACACCATGTGTGCCGCGATGTCGCGGCTTTCGCCTATAGCTCGGTTTCTTCATCGCTGCGCCGCCCCAGCATCCTGGCGCGCAACATGCTCGATATCGCGGTCGCGGCGCAGCATTACATCGCCAATGACATGACGCTGTTCGAGGCGGCGCCGATCGTCATCGATCGCTGGGCGGATGAAAGCGCCCAGAGCGTCGGGTGAGCGCGATGACCGCGGAAACCGAAATAGCGAGCGGGCGCCTCGGCATCCATTCACTCGACCATTTCTCGATCATTGTACCCGATCTCAGCGAGGCGCGGCACTTCTATGAAAGCTTCGGCCTGGACGTGAGGGGTGAGCGTGGCGGCCTTTCACTCTATACCTTCGCGTCGTCGCACCTTTGGGGGCGCATCGTCGAGGGACCGAGGAAGCGGCTCAACTATTTGAGTTTTTCCGCTTATCGCCAGGATATGCCGGATCTGGCGCGCCGTCTGGAGGCGCTCGGAACCGTACGGATCGACCCGCCGGAAAAGGCTTTCGATCAGGACGGGATCTGGTTTCGCGACCTTAACGGGGTCGCGTTGCAGATCAGGCCGGGTATCAAGAAGACGGTCGATGAAAAAGAGGAGAAGACCGGGCTCCCTAGCTTCGCCGGGACCCGCAATGCGCCCCTTCGCGGCGTCCAGCCGCCAGTCCGGCCAGCCCGTCTATCACATGTGCTGATCTTTGTGCCGGATGTTTTCGCCGCGATCCGTTTCTATGAGGAAAGTATCGGGCTGCGGCTTTCCGACCGGTCGGAGGATGCGGTCGCGTTTCTGCACGCTGTGCACGGATGCGATCATCATCTGGTCGCGTTCGCCAAATCGGATCGAACAGGTTTTCATCACTCAAGTTGGGACGTGTCGTCGGTCGACGATGTCGGTCGCGGTGCAATGCAGATGCGCGAGGCTGGATATGATCGCGGCTGGGGACTGGGTCGACATGTGCTCGGATCCAATTATTTCCACTATGTACGCGATCCGTGGGGAAGTTACGCCGAATACTCGCATGACATGGATTACATTCCATCCGGCGTAGCGTGGCAGCCAACGTCACCGCCCCCCGAGAATTCATTCTATCTTTGGGGTCCGGACGTGCCAGAAGATTTCGTCGTTAACTACGAAAGCCAATAGAATTTTCTATAGGAGGGTTTCCCAGTGGCATGGTGGGATGATTACTTTAGGGACGTCGATTCTTTCAACATTGATCGTCTTGCGCCGTGGTTTGACGACAATGTCAAATTGCGCTTCGCAAATTGGCCGGAACAGCAGGGCAAGGTAGAGGTTCTTGCCGCCTTCACTGATTTTTGGACCAATCTCAAAGGGTTGAGCCACCGTGCTTATGACGTGATGGCGCAGGAAGGACGCGCTTGCGTCGAGGCTGATGTCATCTTCGACCGGCTCGACGGACGCAAGGTCGCCGCGCGCGCCGCGACGGTGTTCGAGCGGCCCGGCAACAAGATCACTGCGATTTCGGTCTATATCGATGTCGCGCCTGTCTTTGCTGATTGAGCGGGAGGATCGGATGGAATGGTGGCGGCGCTTCTTCCTTGCGGTCGACAGGAAGGACATCTCTGATCTTGGCGACTGGTTCAGCACCGATCTCGAGCTTCAATTCGGCAACTGGCCGCGCGTGATGGGCAAGGATGCGGCGCTCGTCGTGCTCGAACAATTTTTTGGATCAATCGACGGTCTCTCACATCAACTGATCGGGGCTGTTTCGCAGGAAGCGCGGATCGTCGTGGAGTCGATCGTCACCTATCGTCGGCTCGACGGCAGCAGCGTATCGCTCCCGGCGGCGACGCTGCTGGAGCGCGACGGCGAGCGAATCAAGCACCTGCGCATCTATGTCGATCAGTCCCCATTGTTCGCGCCCGCCGCGGCTTGAGCCTGCCGGTGAGGGAGGCGGCGCTTCCAAAAAGGCGCGGGGATAGAGGAGGGAAAAATGTATTCGACCAAGTGGCAGCTCTCGCCGCGCGTTCATGGTGTGACGGTGTCAAGGCAGGTGAAGGTACGCATGTCCGACGGCATATGCCTCGACGGCGACATTTTCCTGCCGGACGGGCCTGGCCGCTTCCCCGTCATTCTGGGCGTCCATGCCTATGACAATGCGATGCAGTCGATTCCGTCGATGCCGCAGGCGATGCAGGGCCGCAATGCCCAGGCGGAAGCGGGAGACCCCAATTTCTACGTCCGGCGCGGCTATGTTCATGCCATTTTCAATGCGCGGGGGACCGGTCGGTCCGAGGGGGCGTACAGCCATTATGGTCCGCGCGACGTCGAAGACATTTGCGAGTTGATCGGCTGGCTCGCCGAGCAGGACTGGTCGAACGGGCGAGTGGGCATGTTCGGCGTATCCTATTTTTCGGTGGCCGCGAAACAGGTCGCCGCGCGCAATCCCCCTGCGTTAAAGGCGGTATGGGGGCAGTTTGGCTATACCGATTTCTATCGCGACAAATTCTATCACGGCGGGATTCTCGCCCACACCTTTCTGACCTCATGGTCCCGGCATCTCGCCGGCGTTCGGGTCGAGCCCTGGTCACGCAAGAATCTCGGCGAGGATGAATATCAGCGCCGGCTCGCCGAATTGGCGCGGGATCGCGACATCATGGCGGTACCTGAACTTGCGGCGGCGGTCAGGCAACCGGATCAGGGCGCGCACCCGATCATCCTCGACGTGCTGATGAATCCGACCGATGGCCCTTATTGGCATGAGCGCAACCCTCGGCTTGAGGACATTCGCGTGCCGATAATGCTCGGGGCGTGCTGGGGGATGTATGGATTGCATCTGCCGGGCGAATTCCGCGCCTGGCAGCGCATTTCCGCGCCCAAGAAGCTGATCGTCGGTCCGCGCATCTATCTCGATCGCCCGGTTTATCAATATGCCTATGAATCGTTGCGGTGGTTCGACCACTGGCTTAAGAACAACGATACCGGCTATCTTGAGGAAGCTCCGATCCAGTTGTTCGTCCACGGCGAGGATGGTCGCTGGCAGGAGGCGCACGAGTGGCCGCTACCCGAGACGTGCTGGCATCCGTTCTATCTGCATCACGACGGTCTGCTGAGCGAACACGAATTCTGGCCCAACGAAGGCAGCACAAGCTTTGAAGACAATGTGTTCAATGCTCGCGGCGCTGTTACCTTCGTTACGCCACCGCTGGTCGAGCGAACCGTGCTCGTGGGGCCGGCGAAGCTCAGCCTTTATGTCTCCGCCACTGACGAGGATGTCCATCTCTTCGCCTCGCTCTGGGATGTCGATCCCGAGGGGAAGCGCCGCCTGCTGACGCGTGGATGGCTCAAGGGCTCGATGGCGGCTACCGATTCTGCGGCTTCCAAGCCTTGGCATGCGCATCATTCGCTCAACGCACGCGTGCCGCTGGAAGCTGACGAAGTTCGCTTGATGGAAGTGAATATAGTGCCGACCGCCAACGTCTTTCTTCCGGGGCATCGCATCGCGGTCCAGATCAGCAGCACCGACGAGGATCCGCCAGCGACCTTCCTCGATCTCGTCGCGCAAGGGCATCTGCTTCGCCAGACGCCGTCATGGATCACGTTGCATCACGATGCCGAGCATCCGTCGCGGATCGACCTGCCGATCGTCAGCGGCAACCGTATCGGCACGTACATGTCGGGCGGTGAGAATGCGCCGCGCGTAGGTGCGGCGCCCTCCGGAAAGCGTGGCTGGGATCAATGGTGACCGCGGGCGACATTTTGGCACCTGTTCGAAAACTGACGGATCAAGAGGAGCGGAAGTGATGGGGCGTCTCACAGGCAAGGTGTGTGTGATAACCGGGACCGGCGGCAGCATGGGGCGCGTTGCGGCCGAATTGTTCGCGGCCGAAGGCGCGAAGATCGTCGGATGCGACGTCAACGCGGAGGCAGCTCAAGCCTGCGTCGACGCCGTCCGCGACGCGGGGCACGATATGGTATCGTTCCACCCGTGCGACCTTACCGATGTTGAGGATTGCCGCGGGTTGGCCGATCTCGCGGTCGCGACCTACGGAGGTATCGACGTCCTCTTCAACAATGCATCGATGGCCTATTTCGGATGGCTTGAGGAGATTAGCGATCGTGACTGGCACCGCACGATCAACGAGGAAGTCGATCTGATCTTCTACATGACACGAGCGGCCTGGCCGCACCTCAAGGTACGCGGCGGTTCGATCATCAATACCGCGTCGGTGTCGGCGTGGGCCGCTTATCGTGTCCTCCCCGGCATCGCGCACAGTGCCGCGAAAGGGGCCGTGCTCGCGATGAGCCGGCAGATGGCCATGGAAGGGAGCCAGCATGGTATCCGGGTGAACAGCGTCTCACCCGGGCTGATCGAAACCAAGCAGACCCGGGCGTTTCTGGAGATGCCGGAGTGGCGCGCGCCGATGATCGACAAGATCATGCTCGGGCGGCCCGGGCTTCCGAGGGAGGTCGCCGCTACAGCACTGTTCCTCGCTTCGGACGAGAGCTCGTTCATCACTGCGGCCGACATTCGCGTGGATGGCGGAACGACGAGCTGGTGACGGTGGTTGAACCCGTTAAACGCCCATCAGGGCCCAGAGAAGTCCACAATCGATCGGAGTAGGTGATGGAAGATGCGGGAATCATTAAACAACTGTGGGACGAGAGGATGGTCAAAAGTGTGATCCTCAAGTTCGGACGGGCGCTCGATACGGGAATCTGGTCCAACTATCGGGCATGTTTCCTTGATGAGATCAATATCGATTTCCAGCGGCTTACCGGAAGTCCGGAGATACGGATTTCCGCGGATCTCTGGACGAGATTCGCGGACATGTTTCTGAGCCGTGTTCGACGCCATCACCTCTATTCGAACTTCGATATCACAGTTGACGGCGATTGCGCTCGCGCGACCGTCTACATGATCGCCCGGCACTGGAAGTCGACCGATCGTGGTGCATCGTACAACAATCAATATGGCTGGTATGACTTCTCGCTAGAGCGCCGCTCACAAGGCTGGTTCATCTCGCGCGTGAAACACGATTTTCAATGGGTCGATGGGAACGAGGCCCTACTCGCGGTTCATGAACCCGAACTTATGGAAATGATGGGTCGGATATTCTGCGAAGATAATTTCGTAGAGCACGGTACGTTGTAACCGACGGCCGGGGCCGCCTGCTGCCAGTTGGGTTGAGCGGGTGGACTGCCCGCGATGACTGGTCCGTTGGCATAGTTAGTTGATACGCGCCTGTGATGCCAGCCTGGGCGGGAGGCGGAGCGCAGCGGAGCCGAGCGGCGAGGCTGGCATCTTGATCGTTTCCGGTGCTGGTGGGAGATAGCCGAGGCTGCTGTGCGGGCGCGCCCGGTTATAATGCTCACGCCACCAGGCGGTGACGATCCGTACCTCCTCAAGGCTATAGAATATTTCGCCGTTGAGCAGTTCGTCGCGCAGGCGGGCATTGAAGCTTTCGATGTAGCCATTCTCCCACGGGCTGCCGGGTTCAATATACAGGGTGGTGACACCCAGCCGGCCCAGCCATTCGCGCACGGCATTAGCGGCGAATTCGGGGCCATTGTCGGACCGAATATGCTCAGGCGACCCATGCTCGATGAACAGATCGGCCAGCACGTCGATCACGTCGTTCGAACGGAACCGCCGCAGCGGCACCATCGCCACGCACTCGCGGCTGAACTCGTCGATGATGTTGAGCATTCGGAATTTACGGCCGTTG
>CALMPB010000408.1 GCA_937871985.1 uncultured Burkholderiaceae bacterium | reverse complement strand
ATGGACGCTAGCAAAATCGCAAAGAGGATCAGCAGGGTGCGCATATTTCTTGCCGCTGTAACCCTCGCCTGCTGCGTCTCTTCGCGTAAGGCACTCAGCGCTTCCTCGAACTGTGCGCCACGCTCGGCTGCCGCAACTTCCGAATGCAGGGCAACCTTTGCGATATCGCTAAGCGCTTTATCAAATGCCTCCAGTTTCAGGGCATTTGTCTTTGCAATCCGGATAAGCTTTTCGATGTTCCCATCAACCGAACTCAGTTCGTCAGTGAGGTCCGCAAGCTTAGCTCCGCTATGCTTTGTCCCGGACGACAGCCTACTCAATTCGTCCAGAACCGGATCAAACGGAGCTGCTAGAACACGAGCCAGAAGTGCCGACAACTCCTGCTCTTTCCTTTTGACCGTTTCAGAGGGTGTGCAGAACTGAGAGACTTCAGCGTTGGGCATCAAGGTTTCGTCCGTCATCATTGTTTCATCGCACCGTTTATCCGCGTCCAAACGCTTTCATGGGACTCTCTCAGCATCGAGGCCCTGACCAGGTGCTCGAAAGCCGCAACCGGATCGGTAGCCTTCATTACATCGGCATGGGCTGTCTCGACCGCTCCGTCATATTCGTCCGCTAACAAACGGGTGAAATGCCGGCTCAATGCCATTTCCTCTCGGACAGTGCGCTCGGCTTCATCACGCTCGGCCTCAAAATGATGCAACTCTGCCTGAAGCCGCACCAAGACTGAGGATTCGTTTATAAGTGACTGACTTGTTTGAAGTTCATTCATGTCCAGGCGATCGGCCTTTTCCTGCATAGTTCTCCTTGCCGCTTCAGAGTGTGCCTTGATATTCTTTGTTATGTGAGCGGCCACATTCCCAACAAATTGAATGTAAGCGGTATTAATCTTATTCAGATCCTGTTCATATGACTGCTTACGCACATAGTACTTAGACCAATATTTATAAAGCATGCTGCGAACTCCTGAAAAAGCTAAATCAGCAGCTTCCGCAACATAAGGAATGGCGAGGGCACCGGCAGATTCCTGGGCCTGCCTCCAGTCTGTCACCGAGAGACCTTCAGGCCTTTCAGCGGTGTGTGGCGCTTTCGCGATTTGTCTGCGCAGGTTGTCCTCCGCCTCCCCAAGCATGCTCAACAGGAAGTCGGTGCTACGATCGGGACCTTTAATCCGGCGCGCCTGCAACTCTAATTGCGACCGCCACCATCCCATCGCTACCTTATGGAGCTCGTTGCCGGCATCCATTGCACTTTTGTTAATTGCTCTGTCACTCAGCGCCACAAGGCCCGCTCGACAGGCACTCAGCCTACTGCGCTGTTTTTCAAGTGCCTTCTTTAATTGTCCGATCGCGCGCTCACGCGCCGTGACGGCGTCTTGCTTTTGATTTATCCGCTTTCTGATTTCGTCAATACGTCGCGCATGAACGGCGGTGACCAAGACGTGCGCATCTAGCGCGCCTTCAAGGCGGCCGATTGGCGTACTGGCGGCCGCAATGTCTTCGCGCAAACGCTGCATAAGGTCGTCCATCATCTCCGTCATCTCCCAGCTATGAAGATCGCTGGCCCCTTTCCAGGACTCACCAAACTCAAGCGGAAAATAGAGTTCTGGCGTCTGAGCTGACGGCTCCAGAGGGCGAAATTTCTGAACCTCTCCAATAAGACGCTCGCGATATTTGCCTGCATCGCCCACACAGTCATGCTCCCGGCCAAACTCCCGGACACTGGCAGGGGTAAAAGAATATGTGGTTATTACTCGAAAGCGACGCGGAGTGATCTGCCAGTCTGAAATTCCCGGTAATGCCAACTGGTCAGGCAGCAGGAAGGTAAGGTCGTCTGCTCGACCGACCAGCAGGATGAGATCCGCATTCGGCACCAGGCTTTCGGCTACACGGGTGACGAAGCGGCGCTCGACGCTGTTGGCAGCATCCATTCCTGGAAGGTCAAGTACGCGTGTTCCGCGAACGTCCGAAGACGAAGTCTCGAAATAGCGCGCCGGGATGTCCACGCTGCACAATGAACCATCCGCGCGCGCAACATTAGCCTCCATGGCCTCCCGGACCTTCCCGAAGTTCTCGCGGGCTTCACCGTCCGACAGACAGAGCCACGATTGGCCGCCCCAGCCAATCCGCCAGCAGTCATCGCGGGCTTGCCGATACTCCGTCGGAAGCGCCGTCGAGGAGTTGCCCGACTTGCGCCCTCCCCGCAGGACGTCCGAAACGATGTCGATCGCGTCCGCCCGCACCCTCAACAGATGCAGGATCAGCGTGCTCTTGCCTACCTGAGTGCGACCGAAGACAACCGTATAGGCTTCCTTCCGTTGGGCTCCCAGATGACGGCGGACTTCCGGCGACAGTCGTGCCGCAAACTTGCCGTAAGCATCGAAAGCCCACTTGAGCGACACTTCCGAAATCAGTCGGCCGGTGTCCTGTTCCGGCATGACCACTTCAGCCTGCATCGGCAAACTGCAAGCGTAGTGATGACGTGCCGTGTGCAGCGTCCTCCATGCTCTCGGAAAACTCTTCGCGAAGTTGCTGGGCGACAGCGATAGCGTGAACGATCCTGTCCCTTTTCGCGAGGCTATCGGCAATCCGGTAACGTCTGCGCAAGGCCTGCTCCAAATTCTCGCGCATGCTCGCCATCATCTCATCGTAGTTTGCCACGTATTGCTGAAGGCGGAATTCACCAGCTCGTTCCAGCATACCCAAAGCGCTGGCTCGGTTGGCACGATCGTGCGCACGGACCTCTTGCAGCATGCTTACCGTGAGGTAACCGGCGGCGGCGATCCCGGTACCGGCCAAAAAAATGGGATTGGTGAGAAGTGCCGATGCAGCCTTGCCGACCCCAAGAGTTGCCGCGGTGTTGATTGCGCCTGGCGTCGAATTCGGTTCAGCAGCACCAGCCTCCGACTTTTGATCCGTTGTGACACCGCTATTTTCTGGGGCGCCCTCTACGATTGCTTCTCCGGCCTGTTCTCCAAGTTCGGCAATGTCCGCCGCCAGGATCGTCGCCGCAATTGCGCGCATCAGGCTACGGGCCTTGTTGACGTTTTCCTCGCCATTTTTGAGCGTGAAACCCAGCGGATCAAATATTTTCGGCTCTTCGGTAGCATTCGGCAACGGCGCCACAAGCGCAGTGCTGGCAGCGCGCGCCCATTCAAGCGTCAAGGCAGGGAGAATATCGATCGCCTGATCAAGACCCTGAAGCCGCTTCCCTATATCGTCAACCTTCTCGGCAGAAAACAGTGTGACGAGGGCTTGGACGGGCGAGTTTTGTTTTTCAGGACTTCCACCGCCGACCCAGGGAATCAGCTCAAGTTCCGAATTTCCAGCGGGCGCCTCCTTCAGCAAAAGCCGAAAGCTTTTAGAACTGTCCGATTTCAGAGGGGCAAGGACTTTCTCGATAGGCGTTGCCAGCGCCTCAGCCACCATCGGGGCCAATTTTCCGGCCTTTCTGTCAGCCTTGTCCACAGCCGACTTGAGCTTTGTGAGACGCTCCGTTTCAGTATCGAAGAAGCTGCGTGCGTGACTTATTACACCTTCGAAATCGGCCTTCAGTTGTTCTTCCATCTTCGCCACAGCGCTTGCAGTGTGGGCGCTCACGGCTTCCCGGATCGCGATGCTGTATTTGGGCCGCAGTTTTTCGTTCGCCGCATCGAACTTCTCGAGCACCTCTCTCGCGAGGTCCACTTGCGAATTCAACCCCTCAGGGTCTGCAAGGACGATCCGCAGTTGCCGGCTCAGACCTGCAAGTGCGCGCTTCAGGTCCTGTCGTACGAGCGTAGCCAGCGTGGAGCGCCAAATCTCACGCGTGCCGCCGCCGGATTCCACTACAAACTGTTCAATCTTCTCCTTCAACGCTTCTCGCCATGCGTGATTGTACCCAGCCTCATCGGCTAGACCGACGCATTGCACACGTCTGGCCGGAACGCCAAAGGCTTCCGCTGCACGTGCCTCAAGGTCAGCGAGCCGTCCCGCGTCATTGCGGATGCCTTCGGTCTTGGAGATGACCACGACCGGTGCGATATTCCCCAAAGTGGCACCGATGGCATCGCGCGCCAAGTCGCTCTGATCGCGTGCAAGGCGCGTCTCGTCGGTTACCACGATTGCACCGCTCGCACCGGCCAGTGCCGCCCGCATCGTCTTCTGCCAAACCTCGTTGTCGTGGGTGCTCGCTTCGTAGCCGGGCAGAAGCAGCCAGCCCTTGTGATCGCCCAGCCTCAGCTTGCCAGGTACACGCAACTCAACAAGCAACTCATTCGCGTCGGTCTCGCTACACGCTCGCCGGAATAACTGCTGCGCCTCGGCGACCGAGCGCGTTCCATCAAGAAGCGAAACACGCGCAACATAGCGCCGATCGCCATTTTGCTCCAGCCTCCAGACAAACCCCTCGGCCGTAGCATCCGGCGGCCCTTCGGTGACAAGGATCGGGTAAGTCTCGCCACGCCCCTCGTTGGGCTTGAGCCAGTCTGCATCCGCGCCTTCCAGCTCGTACAGCGACTTGATGAGCGTCGTCTTCCCCGCACCCTGCGTGCCGGCGATCGCCAACAACGAATACTGCCCCAGAGTCTGACACAGCAGCAAGCGACGCATGATAGGGCGGAGGACGTCCTCTACAGTATCCCCGTCATCGTTGATCGGCCCCTCGATGACGGCCTCAGATGCAGTCAGGATATTGGCTAAGGCCTGATTGAGACGGGGCAGCAGTAGT
>CALMPB010000407.1 GCA_937871985.1 uncultured Burkholderiaceae bacterium | reverse complement strand
GTATGTAGCTCGGCGTTGCGTCGGCCAGTATGGAGAATGCCGAAGCCTTCATGCTCCCTTGTGAAATCCGGCAAGATCGCTGTGAGGCGTTTGAAGACCTCACTGACCGCAATGGACTTCGGCGCAAACTTCTCTTCGGTAGGAGTAAAGCCTAGCGCATGGTAGAGACTGGTCCAATTCTTATCGGTCTCAACCAGCAGTACGGGACTGACATTTGCGAGTGCTGCTCGTGCTAGGAATTCGAGGGAAAAACCCGACCAAAGGGCATATTCCCAATCATCACTATCTAGGGCGCTCATATGCTGCACATAGCGCTGAGCCTTCAGATAAAGCGCTTCCGGGTCCCAGAGCGATGGGGTTGCCTGAGGAGTGATGGTCTTCTTCAATGCAGATTCTCCAAATAAATCCTCTGAATCTTCCGATCCACACGCTCGTCGGAAATCGGCGAGCGTGCGTGCAGCATGCGCCAGTTGTCGATCAAAAGTGTGTCGCTAGCTCGTGCGAGGGTGATCGACAAAGGCTGGCACTTGGGGAGTTGTTCTCTGATGCGTTGGCCAGCGATGTCGCCAATCCTGCTCGCTGGCTTGAGGAACACGTCATCCCACCGGAAGCAATAGCCGTCATCGGTGGGTTCGTACAAGCGCAACAGTGTGATTTTTCCGTCTCGAGGTCGGCGCGGCTTGAAGATGGCGCGCGTCAGAATGTCCAGCGTCACGGCATCGAAGATGGCCTGTCCGTCTAGCAACAGCGTTGAGACATCCACATGGCCGGTCACGCATCGCAGTAGAAGATAGCGAGGTGGCAGACGCCAGTGCGCCAGATCAGTGTGCAACGGGAAGCGATCGAGGCCGTAGATGCCGCTATACGTATTAGGTGTTGCGGTGACACGAGGAACCAAATCTTGGACAAGTCGACCCTCCCACTGCGTCAGTGGTTGGCCGAGCGCGTTGGCGAGCGCAACTATGTCCGTCTTTGGACAATACTCGTGAAGAAAGGCATATCCATGCCTCGTAACCTCTTGCTTGAGCGGGCCCGTCATTTTCCTGGTTGTACTGACTTTGGATGTTTCCCTATTGCTGCCGAGTTCTCCACGCTTGTAGGGCTCTCCGAATAGCGTAGTGCAATCCCGAATCAAAATTCTCGTGAGCATACATCGTCGAATGATCGCGTTGGGCCAAAAGCAGACCTCGACGCACCTACATTCGCCCAGGGATTGCAGGAGCAATTCCACCCGATCCGGCAGTCAATGGAAATTCCGGCTCGACACCACCAGACTCCCCAATAGCGGCGTCAAATCCACCAGCCGCTTGGCCAGCAGATGCCGCACGCCCTGATGCGACTGCCACGTGCCATACACCCCCAGCAGCGGCGCCCCCACCAGTTCCCTGCGCTGGCGCTCGACCAGCCCCGGCCAGACGATGACGTTGACCTGCCCGGTTTCGTCTTCCAGCGTGACGAAGACCGCGCCCTTGGCGGTGCCCGGGCGCTGGCGCACGGTGACGATGCCGCAGGCGCGCGCCAGGCGGCGGTCGGGGTAGGTGTGCAGGACTTCGGCGGGGGCGAAGCCGCGCCGCTCTAAACGATCGCGCAGCAGCGCCAAGGGATGGCGCCTGAGTGTCAGTTTCAGGGTTTCGTAGTCGGCGCGGATGTCGTCGGCTTCGTTGGGCACGTCCAGCAGGGGCGCCTGCTCGTGCACCATTGCATCGCGCAGCAGGTCGCGCTGGGGCACGCTGTCGGTGGCTTCCCAGAGGGCGGCGCGGCGGTGGCCGGACAGGTGGCGCAGTGTGTCGGCCGCGGCCAGCGCCTGCAAGGCGTGGCGGTCGAGGTCGGCGCGCCGGCCCAGGTCGGTGGCGTCCGCGAAGGGCCGGTGTTGGCGTGCGGCCTGGATGCGCCGGCCGGCGTCTTCGGACAAGCCCTGGACCTGGTTCAGCCCGAGCCGCACGGCGGGGCGTTCGCCGCCGGTGTTCTCCAAGGTGGCCTCCCAATCGCTGGCCAGCACGTCGGCGGGCAGGACGGTCACGCCATGGCGCTTCGCGTCCTGGATGAGCTGGTAGGGGGAATAAAACCCCATGGGCTG
>CALMPB010000406.1 GCA_937871985.1 uncultured Burkholderiaceae bacterium | reverse complement strand
TGCAGGGCTGTTAGCTCAGTTGGTAGAGCAGCGGACTCTTAATCCGTAGGTCGAGTGTTCGAGCCACTCACAGCCCACCAGAATTCCCAAGTAGTACGACGTATAAAGCCCACCGGTGACGGTGGGCTTTTTGCTTTCTGGCGAATTGCGGCCGTGCGCCTGGCCCAGGCCGCGCTTGCAGGCTCCGGGAAGGGTGACGACCGCTTCCCGCGTCCGCGTTCAGCCGTATTCCAATTGATAGAAGTGCTGGCTGGCGATCAGGGTGGCGCCGCAGGATGTGCGCATGCCTTCCAGCGCGGTCATGCGGTCCGAGGCGACGTTCTGCACTCCCTCGACAATGCTGTGCGTGCCGCCACACTTGGGGCAGGTGACGCGGTCGCCGAGACGGGCCATGGGCTGGCCGAAGATGACGACGGTTTCGTCGCCGGTCACGACCACGCCGCCGTGCGACGTCTTATCGCCTTTGCGGATGACGGAGCGTTGGGACATGTTGCTCGAGAGATATTTGTTTACAGATACGTACCGTCCGGCGCCAGCCTGGCCGGGCCGACCACGAAGGTGCCGTCGGGGGCCATGCGCACGGGGCCGCCACCGCCTTTGTAGCTGCCGTCCGGGGCGCGCTGGGGCGTGCCGGCCACGTAGGTGCCATCCGGCGCACGGGTGATGGGGCCGTCGCCGCCGACGATGGTGCCGTCGGGGGCGCGGCGCGGGGTGCCCGCGATGAAGCGCCCGTCGGGCAGCATGCGGATCGATTTCGTCGTCATGAATGCTCCTTGGTCGGAGCGCAAATCATAGCGAAGCATCGTGATGCGCCTTGTAATAGGACGTGTCATCTTTGAACGTTATACGTAAGCCGTTGTGGGATGATTTGCGCCTACTTACCGATTTGCGCCTATGACCGACATCCACGCCTTGTTGCAACCGATACCCGGCGACGCGCCATGCGGCGTCGATCTGGTGTTTTCGCCCGAGTTCGACGCGATCCGCGAAGCGCGCCGGCACGATGACCCCCAGCTCGACCAGGGGGATTGGGTCATCGACCTGAAAGAGGCCGACTGGCCGGAAGTGACGCGCATTTGCACCACGGTGCTGCGCGATCGCAGCAAAGACATACGTATTGCGTCATGGCTCGCGGAGGCCTGGGCCAAGACGCGCGGGTTCGCGGGCCTGCGCGACGGTTATGTGCTGATCGACGGCCTGTGCCGCGAATACTGGGAGGGGTTGCACCCGGTGCCGGAAGATGGCGACGTGCAGCAGCGCGTCGGCAACCTGGCTTGGCTGCTGTCGCGCTCGCAGCAACTCATCGGCGAGATTCCGCTGACCCAGGCCGACGGCGCGCGCTATGGCGCGGTGCTGTGGGAGGCGGCGAGCCAGTTGGCCAATGCCGTCAAGCGCACGCCGGACAATGCCAATGAACTGACCCGCGGCAAGCTCACGCTCGACCGGTTCGATGCGGCGCGGCGCGATACGCCGCCGTCGTTCTACTCCGAGCTGGACGGGCAGCTCGAGGGATGCGCGCAGGCGCTCGCGCAATTGGAGCGCACGCTGGATGAGCGGCTGGGCGAGGACAGCCCGGCGTTCTCGCGGGTGCGCGAGTCGCTGCGCAATGTCACGGAACTGGCGCATCGGTTCGCGCGCGATGCCGGCCTGCTGGTCCGCGCCGACCTGGCGGCCGCGCCGCCGCCTGTGGCGCCTTCCGCGCCCGCCGTTCCCGTCCGAGTGGAGCCCACCTTGCCCGCCGCCGAACATTTTCCCGTTGTCGATGCGCCAGCCCATGGCGCGCCACCGGCCGCCGCACGCGGGCCGATCCAGACCCGCGAGCAAGCGCTGGCGCAACTGCGAGAGGTAGCGGATTTCTTTCGCCGCACCGAGCCGCACAGCCCGGTCGCCTATCTGGCCGACAAGGCCGCGAGCTGGGGCGAGATGTCCTTGCACCTGTGGCTGCGCACGGTGGTCAAGAACGACGAGACCCTGTCGGGCCTGGAAGAGCTGCTCGGCATCAAGAAGGCCGGCGAGGGCAACTGAGGCATCGGGCCGCCGCGTGTGGCGGCGAGCCGGCCAGGCGGCCGCGCGGGT
>CALMPB010000405.1 GCA_937871985.1 uncultured Burkholderiaceae bacterium | reverse complement strand
AGATCCAGAACAACAACGCCGAAGTGCAATGGTCGGCCACCGACTTTATTTTCAGCCGCGGCGGTCTGTTGTGATCTTTTTCGACGCGAACCTTATTGGGCCTTGGGTGTGTGCCAGGGCGGGCGGCACGTGGGTGTCTGGGCGCGGCTCAGCCATTGGACTGATCAAGAACGGCCAGATTCAGGCCGGCGTGCTGTACGAGGACTACAACCGCGCCCATGTCATCTGCCACATTGCAGCGCAAGGACGCTGGGCCTGCAAAGAATTTATGTGGGTGATTTTCGATTACCCCTTCAACCAATTGAAAGTGCGGCGCATTACGGTGCCGGTGGCTTCCTCGAACACGGTGGCCCGAAACTTCGTAGAAAAACTTGGGTTTGAGCTTGAAGCAATCCTTCAGGACGCACACCCGGATGGCGATATTCACCTTTACAAGATGACAGCGGACAAGTGCCGTTGGCTAGGACTATCCGATGCGACTGAATGCAAACGCTTGCGGGCTGCCTGACCTGCCCCTTCGCGCCTTCGTGCGCCACGGTCGGAACATTCGACCCCAAGGCAAGGGCGATGCGCCCGCCACGCCCGACTATGCCGGCGCGGCCACCGCCACCGCTGAAGGCAATCTGGACGCGGCCAAATACGCGACTCAGGCCAACCGAGCCAACCAGTACACGCCTTGGGGAAACCTGACATGGACGAACGATAGGCAGTTCAATCAGTCTGCCTACGACGCCGCCATGGACTCGTATAACAAGCAACTGGCCGCCTATAACAGCCAGACGCAAGCCCCCACAGACGGCCAGAATTACACGAACCCGAACGATTACGGGTACATGGGCCCATGGCAATCCTCGCCGAATAACGTGGCGCCCACTGCTCCCAACGCCCAAGACTACTACACGGGCGGCGACAACTGGACGCAGACCATCACGCTCAGCCCGGAAATGCAATCGCTGCTGGATCAGCAGAACAAATTGCAGCAAGGGCTGTTCGGCGCGCAGGACGCGGCATTAAGTCGAGTCAACCAGACCATGGGACAGGGGTTCGATTTGTCGAGCCTGCCGTCCGCAGGGTCCGTCTACGATCCAACCCTGGCCACGAATAACGCTGCCGATCTTTTGATGCAGCGCATGAATCCGGAGCTGGATCGCCAAAATGACGCACTGCGTGCGCAGCTTGCGAACCAAGGCATTACCCAAGGTTCTGCGGCCTATGCTAATGCCATGAATCAGTTCGGCCAGCAGCGTAACGATGCGTTGACACAAGCGCAGTTGCAGGGCATCCAATTGGGGATGCAGCAACAAGGTCTGCAATTTAACCAATCCCAGAATGCGCGTCAGCAAGCCTTGTCAGAACAAGCCTACCTACGCAGTCTTCCTTTGAACGAGTTGAACGCGCTACGTACCGGCAATCAGGTTTCCATGCCGCAATTCCCCGGTTATGCGCAGCAGGCGACGACTGGCGGCGCGGATATGCTGGGGGCGGCGAGTGCGGGCTACCAGTCTCAGCTTGGAGCGTATAACGCGCAGCAGGCGCAAGGGGCTGGTGTGATGGGGGGGCTGTTTGGAATCGGAGGCAATTTGCTAGGAGCGGCCGGCAATGCAGGCGGCTTCGGGAAGCTGTTTACCTTTTAGGAAATAGGCATGGCACAAGACAATTTCATCAGCCCTATATTGGCTCCCGACCTCCAGGCCCGGCAAAATCAAAACCAGTTGCGCCAGATGTATGCCCAGCAGCTTTTGCAATCCGGGCAGGAAGTTCCGCAAGGTCAGATGGTGTCAGGGCATTTTGTGGCGCCGGCGTGGTCGCAGTACTTGGCGCAGGGTCTGAAATCTTACTTGGGCGGCAAGGGCTTGCGTGATGCCGCCACCGAGCGCGATCGGATTGCCGCCGACACCGGGACATACTGGGGGCGCCAGTTTGGCATCGGCGGACAGCCTGATGTGGGAACCTCCATGGCAGACGGTCGCGGCCCGACCAATGCGAACGCGCAACGCCTAGGCCAAGCTTTGGCCGGTGGGTCTGCCATGCCGTTGCTGCCGGGCCGGAACAATGTCGAATCGTACCGGGTGTTCCAAGGCGTGGGCGCACCGGAGTATTTCAAGATGGTGGCGCAGCAGAATGCGCCGACCGCAGTACAGCAAAATCTGACCGCAGCAGGGCTACAGCCTGGCACGCCTGAATACCAAAAGGCACTTCTGGAAAACATCAACCCATCACAAAAGCCGACCGGCCTCATGCTGAACTTGGCGTCTGCGGGCCTGCAACCGGGTACGCCGGAATACCGGGATGCCATCTTAAAAGGCACGCGCGGCACGACGGTCAACGTCGGAGCAGGCGAAAAGGCATGGGATACCGAAAGCGCCAAGTTGTTCGCCAAGCGGTACGACGACCTCACGACGCAGGCCCAAAGCGCGCAGCAAATGCTGGGTCTCTACGATCTGGCGCAGGCTGGGCTGGATTCTGGGGTTCGCACCGGTAGCCTTGGTGGCGCGGAACAGGCTGTGCGGCAGATGGGACTGGCGCTTGGCATCGGCAATGCCGACAAGATCGCTGGGGGTGAACTGTTGACCGCCGTGCAAAACCGCATGGCCTTGCAAATGCGCTCCCCCGATTCGGGTATGGGCATGCCGGGTGCTGTC
Organism: uncultured Burkholderiaceae bacterium; assembly: GCA_937871985.1. The sequence goes on along the minus strand of CALMPB010000405.1, from coordinate 6,894 downwards.
TCTGACCGCGACCTGACTTTCCTGAAAGAGGCTCAGATCGGCCTGGACCGCACCCCTGCCGGCAACCGCCAAATGCTGGACGCATTCCGAAAACTGGAACAGCGCAAGGTGCAAGTCGCCCAGCTTGCCGACCAGTACATTCAGAAAAACGGGCGCCTCGACGCGGGGTTCAACCAGGCGGTGCGCAAGTATGCCGACGAAAACCCGCTGTTTCCTCGAAAAGAGGACAACCGGGACCAGCAATTGACCGATATTCTGGGATTCTGAGATGGCATGGGAACAGCTTGCGCCGGTCTACATCAGCCGCCTCTCCAAAGATCTTGACCTCACGCCGCAACAGGCCGCTGGCGTCATCGGTCAGCTTGGGTACGAGTCAGACGGCCTGCAATCCATCAACGAGCGCAATCCGGCGGTTCCTGGCTCACGCGGCGGGTTCGGCTGGGCGCAGTGGACTGGGCCGCGCCGTCAGGCATTTGAGTCCTGGGCGTCTGAAAATAAAGCCGACCTGAACGACCCCGAGACAAACTACCAGTTTCTGTTGCACGAGCTCAAGGACACGCCCGAGGGCCGGGTGCTGGACGCTGTAAGGGGTTCTGACGATGCGGTTTCCGCTGGCCGCGCATTCACGGACGGGTTCCTGCGGCCCGGCGTGCCTGCCTATGCTAACCGGGATTCCTGGGTGCAGAAAGCGTTGAATCTCGTGATTCCTGTCGCGCAGGCCGGAACAGTGCCCAAGGACATGAACATTCAGGATCGCATCCAAAAGGCCCGCGATGCCGGGTTCAACGACGAAGAAATTCTTTCTCGCATCCAATCCAATGCTGACATGGCCGCTCGCATCCAGAAAGCGCGGGATGCCGGTTTCACGGATGAGGAAATTTTCGGACGCATGGGACTGTCGGACAAGAAGCCGGAAGCGCAGAAAGCGCCAACAGAGCAGCAGGATGAACCGGGTATGCTCGACCGGATCGGACGCCAGGTGGGTTTGACGGCGCGTTATGGGCTGGAGGGTCTTGGGCAGGTGGCTGACATTTTCACGGAACCCATCCGGCAGGCAGTTGTAAATCCCGCCGCGCGTGAGCTGGGCCTGCCGCAGACCACGGAAACCACCGGCCAACTTGCCAGTCAAGGCGCCGATGCGCTGGGCCTTCCGAAACCCCAGGGGGCGCTGGAAAATGTTGTGGGCGATACCACCCGATTAATGGCTGGCGCCGGCGGCCTAGCAGGCACTGCGGGCGCTCTCGCGCGCGGCGCGACTGGTGCTGTTCAGGCCGGTCTGCAAGGCTTGGCCGCGAACCCTGCACAGCAAATTGTGTCGGCGGCCGGTGCTGGGGCTGCTGGGGGCGCCACGCGTGAAGCCGGTGCGCCGGCCCCTGTGCAGATGGCAGCCGGACTTGCCGGCGGCCTTGCGGCCCCAATGGCCGTCAATCGCGGCATGGCCTTAGCGCAAGGCCTGAACAACCGTATCAGCGCCATGCGCCCCGGTCAGGTATTGGAGCGTGTCAAAGCCTCTTTGGCGCAGAATGGCGTGGAATGGAACCAGATCCCGCCTCGCGTGCAGCAGCAGCTTATGCAAGAGGCACAGGGTGCGCTGAAATCAGGCGATCTCGACCCGCAAGCGCTGTCCAGGTTGGCCGACTTCCAACAGGTGCAGGGCGCCACCCCGACACGCGGCATGCTGACGCAAGACCCCAATATTGTGACCCGCGAACAGAACCTTGCGAAAATGCAGGCGCAACTGGGGCCCGGCGGCCTTCCTGAGATCCAGAACCAGAATAATGCGGCTTTGGTGCGGGCGCTGAACGAGTTCAATCCCGCCGACCAAGCCACCGCCGGCCAAGGCGCCGTAAACGCGCTGCAAGGCCGACTGAATGCGCAGCGGGCGAATATCAACAGCCTGTATTCTCAGGCCAAGGACAGCGCAGGCCGCAGCTTCCCGTTGGATGGTGCGGCATTTACTCAGCGCGCTGGGCAACTGCTGGACGATAACCTTGTGGCCGGATCACTGCCGCCAGACGTGCGCAATCACTTGAACCAGATCGCGCAAGGCCGCGTGCCATTCACCGTGGATTACGCGGAACAATTGAAAACGCTCATGGGGCGCCTTCAACGAAACAGCAGCGACGGTAATGCACGGTACGCTCTTGGCCTCGTGCGTCAGGCGCTGGAAGAAACCCCAATTCTTGGCCTCGGTGAACAGACAGCCGCCGCTGGAGCGCGAGCCGTCAATCCCGGAAATTTACCGGCCATTCCTGGCGATCCGAATTTGGGCGAACAAGCTGTTGAAGCGTTCACACGGGCGCGTGGCGCCAACCGTGCCATGATGCGCCAGATTGAAAATACCCCCGCCCTCCAGGCTTTGGAATCGGGAAACCTGCCGCCTGAGGGGTTCGTGCAGCAATTCATCACCAGCCCCTCTGCATCCAACACTGATGTGCGCCGTCTGGGCCGTCTGCTGGCCGCCAATCCCCAGGCGCGGGAGTCTGTCCGGTCCGGAATCGCCCAGTACCTGAAAGACCGCGCTCTGTCCGGAAAGCCCGACGATATCGGCGCGGCGAAGTTCAGCGCGGATCAGTACGCCAAAGCGTTGAAAGCCCTAGGTGACCGCAAACTGTCCGCATTCTTCGACCCCGCAGAAATCCAGCAATTGCATGCGATCAGCCGCGCAGGCCGCCTTATGGTGAATCAACCGGTAGGCTCTGCGGTGAACAATTCGAACACCGCCGCAGCCGTGATTGGCCGCGCACTGGACATGATGGGCGGTGTGGGACGCGGCTTCAAGATTCTCGGTATTGGTGATCAGATCAAGGCGGTAGAGGCTGCCTTGGGACAAAGGAAAGCACTGAATGCGCGTGGCGCGCTGACACTGCCGGCTCCTCGTCGCCCAGGCGCTGCTATTCCAGCCGCCATTTATGGATCAGCCCTTGCGACTGTTCCACCAAGCAAGGATGACGGCAGCCAGTAGCCAGCCCAGAGCAATGGGGTTGAATCCCCAAATCGTTTCTTTCATTTCGCAATTATAAGCATCCCGCCATCGTGCGGGTATTTTTTTACAGAAAAGCGAAAGCCCCGTCAGATTGCCGTCTGCGGGGCTTTCTTGCATCAACCCCTTGAGCAAGACAAGGAGCGGCATACATGCATTTTAACTTTGGGGAGTGGATTGTGGAAGCCCTCAAATTCATAGAGACGAGCCGACATGTCAAACGCATGGCATACGGCCTGGTAATGGTCGCAATCGTACATGCCATTGCCGCGCTCATTGTTGCGATTCGATAGGAGTAAAAACAATGCCACGCGACGGATCCGGGGGCTACCTGCCCCCCCAAAATAGCTGGAATCCCGCCATCAATGGCGCCCAGGCGCTACCCAACGACTGGCAAGCGATCCTGAATGACCTGGCGGCAGCGATACAGGCTTCGCTGGCCGCCGATGGCCAGACGCCGGTGACTGGCATCATGAATTTCCAGAATAACCGGATTTCGAACGTCGGTGCCCCGCTCGGCGCGGGGGATGTGCTGCGCTTTAACCAGATGCAGAAAGGGCCGGATATCCCTTCTGCGGCCACAATCGCTATTCCCATCGAAGGGAATCTATTCGATGTAACGGGAACGACGGGAATTTCCACCATTAATGACACCTTCCCAGGTCGCATTGCATGGCTGCGATTCCAAGATTCGGTGACGCTCACGCATTCCAACAATCTGCTCCTTCCTGGAGCCATTAACCTGACGACCAGCGCGGCGGATATTTTGTGCGCAATAAATATCGTTTCAGGCGTGTGGGCAATCACCTCTTTTGTGCCAATGGGGAGCCTTCTAAACGTCCAAGTCTTCGATACTCCTGGCACCTACACATACACGCCCACATCCGGAACACGATCTGTCATCGTAGAGGCGCAAGCGGGAGGCGGGGCTTCTGGCGGAAACCCAACAACCAACTCATCCCAGCAGGCAATTTCGCGCTCTGGGGGAGGAGGGGCCTGTGCAAAAAGTAGATTTACGACGGGCTTTAACGGAGTTTTAGTAACCGTAGGTGCTGGAGGATCTGTTGGCGCAGCCGGCGCAGCCGGAAATAATGGGGGCGCTTCCAGCTTTGGTTCATTGGTTTCTGTCGGCGGTGGTTACGGGGGCGGCGCAGGCATTGCCGGAGTCAGTATGGGAGTTTCTGGGGCCGGTGGTGGCGATGTCATTTCCGGGTCGTATTTAATTGGGATCAATGGAGGAAATGGGCCTGCTTCATCTTCCTTTGCGCTTGGTTTTGCAGCGATTTCGCTTGGGGGTGCGGCGGGCGGTGGGTATCCAAGCACCTATGGAAATGGCGGAGCATCAAAATATAACGGCCCTTCCACGGCAACACCTCAGGTTGGCTTTTCTGGGACGGGTGGAATTGTCATTGTTTGGGAGTATGCATAATGAAAACCTACGCGCGGATTCAAGATGGTCTTGTTGTTGAGCTACTTGAGACGGATAACGATATTGCAAAGATGTTCCATCCTGATCTGATTTGGGTGGAGTGCGGGGCCGGGACTCAGCAAGGGTGGATCTATGATGGCGCGGACTTTAGGCGGCCTGTTACGGTCGAACCAGAGTTGCAAATCCCCCAAGCCGTTACTCGCCGCCAAGGTAGGCTTGCTCTAATCGACGCCGGCAAGCTCACGGCGGTCGAAGCCGCCATCGATGCCATCGAAGATCCGGTAGAAAAGCTCAAGACTCAAGTCGAGTACGAAGCTGATACCTGGGAACTTGGTAATGCGTTCCTGCAAGCGCTATGGGCCCAGCTTGGCGGTACCCAGACGCAACTGGAAAGCCTTTTTACGCTGGCCAGCACCAAATAGTCGTTTAAGTGACTTTATTTTTGCCTGACCGCCCCTTCATTGGGGCTTTTTTTACGTTCAAAGGAACGATATGGAGCCAACTTCAAGCGCCGCATCGGCTGGGTTTTACCTCGGTGCGATTACGATTACCTCACTGATGCCGGGCGTCAATGGAGACGCCCTGATAGGGGCCTTTGCCGGCGCCGTGGTGTTCGCCGTGCACTCGAAAGACATTTCTATTGCGAAACGGCTGATCTACATGATCGTGTCGTTCATCATCGGTTACTTTGCAGCGCCCGAGGTCATGCGCTTATCGGGCCTGCAAAGCTTCACCATCGCGGCTTTTGCCGCCTCGGCAACAGTCGTCACGGCAGCGCTGGCCGGTATCGAGAAGATCAAAGCCTTTGACCTCTCAACGCTCTGGAAAAGGGGGTAACGATCATGCTCATTGCCCTGATTGTTGTGATTTCGAATCTGCTGACCGTGGGCCGCTTGCTGTTCTACCAGCGCCACGGTGCCCGATACCGGCCGGTCATTTCCTTGCTGGCCTGGGGGCTGATGGTGTGCGCATTCTGGCAGGTGGTCGATGTGCTGGTTCATCACGCGCCGGTGTCAGTCGGTCAAGCCGGCATGTCGATGGTCATCGCTGCTCTGGTGCTGCGCGCACGGGGGAACGTAGCGTGTGTCGTGAGGATCGTATCGTGATACTGGATTTTTTACGAAAGCAGCTTGCGCCCCTGGCTTCGACGCCACCGGCGCCTCCACCGGGCCAGGATCTCGAAACGCTGGCTCGAGCGCAATTGAAGCGGGACGAGGGCGAAGTTCTCTACGCCTATACCGATAGCGAGGGCTATTTGACGATCGGCATTGGCCGCTTGATCGACAAACGCAAAGGCGGGGGCATCAGCGCCGAGGAGTCGGCCTATCTGTTTTCCAATGACTTCAATAGCAAGTTGGGCGAGCTGCGCCGTCTCCTTCCCTGGTTCGACAAGCTGGACGTCGCGCGCCAGGGCGTATTGCTGAATATGGCGTTCCAGATGGGCGTCGATGGCTTGCTGGGCTTCAAAAACACCCTGGCCATGGTCGAACGCGGGGACTACACGGGCGCTTCGGCTGGGATGCTCAGTAGTCTGTGGGCCAAACAGACGCCGGCGCGCGCCGCGCGGCTGTCTATGCAGATGGAGACGGGACAATGGCAATAATCACCGCGCTCTGGGCCCGGATTTGGCCCTACATCGCCCTTGCCGGCGGCCTGTTGGCCGGCCTGTTTGTGGTGCGCCAATCTGGAAAGGCGGCGGGGCGGGCCGATTTGGAACAGGAAATGAACAAGCGGGCGGCTGACGCCCGAAAGGAAGCGCGACATGTGGCGGATACGGTGGATTCAATGGGCGATGATCCTGTCGCTGATAAGCTTAAATCTGACTGGGTGCGCCGCGACAGCGCCGGCGGCTGACTATTGCGACATCGCCAAGCCCATCTACTTCGATTCCGCTGCCCAGGTGGATGCCACCCCCGCGGCTGTGCGCCGGCAGATTCTGGCAAATAATGAAACGGTACGGCGGTTGTGCCCATAAAAAAGCCCGCAAAGATGGCGGGCGTCGCTGCGGAATTTACTGCGGAATGATGGGAAAACGGGGGTATTGAAGGGGTACGCATTTCTCTAAGTGTTTGATTCTATTCCCCTGTGTTCCCATGTGTGACTGCTGTAGAGGGTTCGAATCCCTCCGTCTCCGCCAAATGAAATAAAAAAGCCCTGTTTTTACAGGGCTTTTTTGTTTTTTTGCTTGCGCAGGCGCCGCTCAGTTAATGATGTAGAGCCATGGGATAGGGGCCGTAAAAGGGGCGTTTTGCCATGGCTGGGGAGTAAGTTTCCGGGATGATGGTCTATAGCGCATCCGGCTTATGGCGTATGTCTTTCTTTCCGGTTCTCGGTTCTTCGGCTTCCCGTGTGGCGGCGCGGCGGTGGCTCAGGTGATACAGAATTGGCAACACCAGCAAGGTCAGAATGGTAGACGAGATAATGCCCCCGATCACCACCGTGGCCAGTGGACGCTGAACCTCGGCTCCAGTGCCTATATTCA
>CALMPB010000404.1 GCA_937871985.1 uncultured Burkholderiaceae bacterium | reverse complement strand
CGTCGACCTCTTCCAGCGACGCATCCCAAGCTCGGTTCTCCACCACACTCGCGCTGAATGCACAGCGAAGCACAGCTCTAGGCAGGCGGCTATCGACATCCGCAAGGACTGCGGCGGACGTCCCGAAGCCGTGCGCGGCAGCGTGGTTTCCTGTCGCCGCTACCTCAAGAAGCAACCGCACGTCTTCCGGCGTTGACCGATGTCGCAAGGCGTGGATCAACCCGGCATAGGCGATTGCGGTCGGATTGAAGCGCAAACCCCCTCGCATCTGACGCGCAGGATCGTCGTCGAGAGTAGCAAGCGACTTACCCAGTTGAGATCGCGCCCATTGTCCGTGCTCGGCGCGCAAGGCATCATCGCCGTCCCGCATGACGATCATGGCGGCCGACACAATCGCTTCCTCCTGCATGCGCCGCTCTCCGCCGTCATCGTCAGATTCGATTTCTGCCGCAGCCGTCGCGGAACGCCGCGCCCAAGCCACCGCGGCCGACCGACCCTCCGGCAGAAACCGAGCGGGATCGTCGACCGCGAGGGTCAGCGCAGACCGCATAGCGAAATCTGACTGTCGCTCAGTCGCGGCTTCTCGCAAAGCTTGTAAATGGGCCTGTTCTTCCGTGGGCGATACATACTTGCGCGCAGTCGCGGATGACCCGTCCTTGAGCGTCACTTCGACGTCTTGCCAATTTGCGCCATCCGAAAGGTTCAGTGCGTACTGAACCATGAATTCCGGGTTGCCCAGATCCGCACTCGCGGCGGGTTCGCCCAGGCGTGCTGCCGCGGTCGCCAACAGCGTCCTCAGTGTTGCGAGTTGATCCGGGGATGCCAGGAACGTGAAGTTGCCAATTAGTTCGTCGAGTGTTGTCCGTCGGGATGGTCGGCGCTTCAGGTCAGCGGCGGTCACGCTGCCACGCGGTTCGCCACGCAAGGCGCCAAGCCCGAAGAAGTCCGGCGTTTCGACGCGATCATGCACCTGACGCGTGTGATCGACGCACAGCAGTTCGGGGCAGCCGAGAAAGGCCGCCGCCACGTCAAGCGATTTGGGCCAATGCGAGATGACGAGATCGACTGCCACCAGCACGTACGCAGCGCACGAGCCCTGCGGCCCGAGCACGTCTGTCAGGACAGCCTCAAATGCTTCGCCTGCCTCGATGCGGCGGTGCGCCCATGCTTCGAGTGCCATCAGCGCGGATGTGACGGCGTAGAAGTTGCTGTTGCGTGACCAGAAGTAGGTATGCGTCCACGGGAACGTTCGCGCACCTGCCGGCAAAGCCAGGTCGAACCCATTCGTCCCTGGGTCAGCGCCGCGGCTGCCGTGCGCGATCGCGTGCGCGACCAAGCGGTGCACCAGAGCCAAGCCATCCTTGGGTGAGCTGGCGAGCAATTCAAAGAACGGGCCTTGCGCCGGCGACGCCTGAAGGAACTCGTGGTCGAGATAGGTAAACACCTCTTCGCGCTCCCGGCCGAAGTGGCGCTCGCGTCGCCGGGGCCTTGCGATCAACATCTGCGCGGTCAGGTTGGCCAGCTCTGCCGGGGCTGCTTGCGCCAGCGTGCCGCGCATCTTCAGGATGCTGCGCACGATGTCTTCGTTGTGCTCGCTCTTTCCCACTGCTGTCAGGTATTCGGCGGCCAACTCCGGCGTTGTCCGCGCGAACATGACGAACGCATTGCGAAGGTCCGATTTCAGGGACTGGACCTCGTCGCGATCAAGGTGCGCCCAAAACACAGACCCCTCGCTCGACGTCGGGATTGCATCTCTTGGCTCCATCAAACTCAGCCAGCGATAGATCTGCCGTGTCGTAAACGGCGTGATATCGGTGGCGCCAAGCGTGCCAACCGAAAATGCCGTGTATAGCTGAACGATCTCTGGAACGGCCTCGTTGGGAACGCCATCTCCGGTACCCAAGAGCCAGATGATCAACGTCGTCCATGCCGGGCCGCGCGGGACGTTGATCGATGCGGGTATGAGTGCGGGGTCGACGCCCGCAGCCGCAAAGACCTTTGCGGCCGGAAGCACGTCGACAGCCATGACTGTTCGGATGAGTTCGCGCAGCAGTGCCGCGCCATTGACGAGAAGCTCGGGCGATGCGCGTTTCAGAAGTGCTTCCGCAGCTTCGGATCGAGCTAGGGCGAGCAACGCGGCGCGGCGCCAAGAACGATGAACTCCCGCCTGGCTCAGCCGATCAACGAGCGTGTGCCACCTCACGCCATCAGTCGCCCGCTCGATTGCCATGCGCGCTGCCAGCTCAACGCCACGTGCGAACGTCGCCGTCGCTGGCCGATCTAGTCGCAGCCTGTCGACGAGGTCTGGATCGGCGTGCAGGGCGCTCGCAATCGCCCACTCGCGCAGTACGTCATGACGAAACGCGACCCGATCAATGCCCAAATCCCGCAGAGTGCCGCTGGACACCAGCGCATCAATCGGCGCCGCAGCTTGGCCTGTAACGTCGAGGAAGTCAGCGCCAGATAAGGTCTGCGCTGCTGCGCCTTGCAGCAGCCGGGTCCGATCACGCCACCCGGCGTCGCGGGCGCCGTCCGCAGTGGTCCACCACTGCTCGACCATATCGACTTCAGTGCGCGGTACAGGATCAGATACTGGGTGACTCGCCAGCCGTGCGAGGCGAAACAGGTTTCTGGCGACCTCGCGTGCGGGATGGCCATCCGTTAGAAGGGGCGCAAGCGAAGGATCAGTCACCTTCAGCTGCTCAATCTCCATCTTGCTCAGCTCACCTATCGTGATCGAGTCGGTTTGGCCCAGGCGTGCCAGTGCATCGATCGGCAGCCAGCTGGGCTCATCAATCCCAAATTCGCTCCGAGCCGTCGCGACCACCGTCACGCCCGGAACGAAAGAGGCTTCCCCGACGACATCGACGACCGTGAGCCTCTCCTCTGTGCTGAAAGAGTCGAGGCTATCGATAAAGATCGTGGCGCCGCCGTCATTGGCCAGTTCGACAAGCAACTCGCGAAGCATTCCTTCGAAGCCGAGCTGTGCGCGCAACGCGGACCACCCGCGGGGAACACATCGTCCTGGGCTGAGAACGACGACATGACTTTCGGCTTGCATGGCCTCGGCCATCCGCCGCAAGACGCCCGATTTGCCGACGCCTGCATCACCACGGACCTCCACATAGCGTCCGCGGTCCAATGCTTCGCGCGTTGCGGCAATACGCTCCTGTCGTGCAAGTACGACGTTGCCCACGCGGTTACGAATGTCAGCAAGTGCTAAGCGGGACGACTCGGCTAGCGCGGCTCGGGCCGTAGCGTGCCGACGTTCGCCCAGGAACCGATAGCCCAGCTGCGCGAGAGCTTGCAGTGCTGTCTCGCGGGTTCTGTCGCCGCCGCTTTTCGCCACATCGACTACTAGCTCAATGAGACTGACCCAGAAGGCACCGGCGCGCGATCCATCGTCGGTATGCAGCACGCGGACAGCTCGCTCTAGCGCCAGGTCGTGCGATGCAGAGCCTGGGGCTGTGAAGTCGAAAGTCAGAATCTGCAGCCGGCGCAGCAACAGCCAGACGGTCTCGTTGTCGTCGGGCGAGCCTTCGTCACGCAGGTGGCTTTTGAACGTCTTGACGAAGGCGCGCATGTCGTCGTTTGCCACGCCCGCCAGATCAATTTGGGCGGCGAACGTAGCTGCGTCGCCAATCTGTCTCGCGAGCGTGAGTACATCCTGATATGCCCCATCGATCTTGCGCGATCCCTTCGTCGTCGCAATCGCCAGCTCGTACCGCTGCGTTAGGAAGTCAGGCCGTTGTGACGCTTCGACGATTTGGCCTACGACCTTGCGAAAGACGGGATCGGCGGCGGCGAAGGTGATGGATCGCTTGACCTGAACCTCTAGCACCGCCGGCTTCCCGGACACATTGTCTTGGGCGTGGATGACCACGTCATCAAGCGGATGCCCCGCGTTGGCTTGCTGTAGCGCTACCCGATTTATCGTGGCACCCGGAAGGCCCCGGGCGGGTGCTCCGGCGAGCATGGCTAGCAAGTATGACGCACCGACTTGGGCCTCGAAATGGGTGCCCGCAGGTCCGCTGGCCAACGTACTCGTCCCTGGTCTTCTGTCAGCCGAAGGCACTTCCTGCTCACTCATGCTTCTCCCTTTCGAAGCTGACGCTCTTCTCGCTCGATGCGTCGCTGCACCCTTACGAATTGCAGTTCAACCTTCGATGAAAGGCCTCCGAGTACACGCGACCAGATGATGCTGTCGGTGTTCGGATGAATCAAAAGCAGAACCGTCGTGATTTGAGCCAGTGAAAGAGCCGCTAGCCGACCGGCTTCCTGCAAGCCCACGTTGCTGGCGCCCGCCAGGATGCCGTCTTGGTCGCCGAGAACGCCCAAGCGAAAGAATGTGCCTTTTGCGCTGGCGTGTACCGTGTTGCTCGCCAGTTTGAAGTACGGCCGCAGGCGATTTAGGTCGACCGCAGCCTCAATGCTGGCAAAGGTCGGGTTTGGATTCCTTAGCGTGTCCGCGGCCCAGCCGTAGTCATTGAGGAATGGCTTGCCGTACTTGCGCTCGAGATCGACTGCCAGAGCATCCAAACGCTTCTGGATGCGTGCAGATATTGGTCGATGCTGCAGGAGGGTGGCGAACCGCTGATACTGACGGGCAGATTTGATGGAGTCTGCATCAACGTGTGCGATGTAGCGCTCCGCCACGTCTGGACCTCGCTCCGCGATCAGCATTGCTGTGACCGTCAATTCGTGCATTGTTCGCCAGCGTGACATGGCACCATCAGCGAATCCGTTGCGCAATAGCGCCTGCACCTCCCCCGCGACTTGTACGGCCCGACCGTGCAGCCGCGTGACAACGTCCACTACCGCGATGTCCCTGGCTCTGCGTCGCTGGCTTCTGAGCCAGTCATTCCGCACCTCGCCGATTTCTTCGCAAAGAGCCACATGAATGTCGAGCAGCTTGAAGGGTTCGGCCCAAGTCAATTCGAGCCGCCGCATGAAAGCGTCACGCTCATTTCTCAGGTGAAGCAGGCGGGCTGCAGGGTTCTTGAGGACGTCCTGCAAGGCAGCTTCGCTCAGCGAGCCGAAGATGTCCTGGGATGCGGCTTCAATGACACTGGTGATCCCTTCAACTACCAGTTCAAGGTCCGTGCCATCCAGGTGAATAGTGACGTTGCGCCCGCTTGTAATCTTGTCGTCCAGCGCCAAATCGAAGCTCGACTTGTCGGCGGCTGATGGCGCAGACAGTAGCTGCTCGGCGGCGCGTTTGATGGCGGCAAAGTGCTTTGAGCCATCGATCCCTTGCTCGCGAAGCTTCCTAGCCAAAACGCCAGCGAGTACATGCGCTGGCTCGGTTTGACTTCGCAGTGCTGCCAAGTAAGCATGATGGAACTCCGCTGCTGGATGGGGTCGCTTCGCTGGCATGTTTTCCATTGTGGCGAGGAACTCTTCGGCATATCGTCTGCGGCACCTACCATGTGCCGACCTAAAACTATGCCCGCGCCCTCATCCGCGATGAAGTTCTAGATTCCGTGGCGGCTGGCCTCTACCACTCTGTCGATGTGTCATCGAGCAAAGAGTCTTCCCGCTTGCCAAGGTACATCGGCTTGTCGGGGCCACGATACATAGGAAGCCAACGCATGTCCTTTACACCCGTAGGATGGTCGTACTCAGTGGACGAGAAGATCAGTTGCGCGTTGTTCGCCTCGCACATCTTCTCCAGCTCCTTCAGGTACTGCGCCAAGTCGGCGGTGTGAAGCTCCTCTTGTTTCGGGGTATCCAGGATTAGGAAGCGGAACGGGCGCGACCTGACGGACAGATATGCCTCGAACAGAGCCGCGTGAATGGCAAGGACCAAGCGAATCGTTGTGCTGCTGGTTCCGCCGCTACCAATGGTCTCTATCGTTTCACCACCGAACGTGAATCGAAGGTTCAGATCAATGTCCACGTTCGTCGACACGTTCTGCGTCACCAGCGTCTGCATCCACTTAACGGTGAGCTCGCGCAGGGTCAGCCGCAGCTTCTTGAAGTCGTTGTCCGCTCTGCCCGTGTTGGACAGCTCGTCGATGCGATCCTGAATTCGAGCCCGTTCTTGTTCCAACTTGAAGAGTTTCGACCGTTCATTCTTGAGCGCTGCAATACGCCCAAGCTCGGACTGAACGTCGACGAGCTGCTTGGTCAGGGCCTGTACGGCCGTGACCAACTGGTCGACCCCCGAGGTGACGGGTGATTCGAGACTGTCGGCAAGCGTCTTTCGCTCACCGCTGAGCTCATCGAGCCGCTCCTGTAGCTGCTCAGCTCGAATCTCGGCGCGCAGGCTGTTGCGCTCAAGGTCCTTGATTTGGTCCTTGAGGTACAGAAGGTTCTTGCCGTACGACTCGGTGCTGCCCAAGAACAGTCCACAGTTTGGAACGCGGCAGATTTCCTGGAATGACGTGAATACGCGCCTGGCCTCCTCGTTCAGGCCGAGCGTCTTGACCTCTCCATCAATCTCCGCGCGGATAGTCTCAATGCCCGCCACGCGGTTTTGCAAGTCGAAGAGTTCCAGCTGCTTCGCGCGGATCTGGACATCTTTCTGACGCAGCATCTCCGTGAGCGCAGAGCTCGCTGTGCCTTTCGCGTCGACCGATGCGCGGAGCGCGTCGATTTGCCCTGTCAGGTCTTCCGCCGTGCGCTGCAACACCTCTTGGTGCGCGTCGCTGTCGTCTACGCCGCGACTTTGGTACTCCAGCACTCGCTGCGCCCCGACGATCTTGCGCGTCTGCGCCTCGAGGGCGCTCTTCTCCTCGATAAGGTTTTTCTTGACCTCGTACGAGTGCTTTGGATTCAAGCCAAAGGCGAAGCGAACCATCTCAGCAAACTGATCCTCAATGAAAGCATTGGGCGACTTGTATGCGGCCGAATACCCGTAGCCCTGAATCAAGTAGAAGACCGGCAGCAGCGTCGAGATGTAGGGCTGCGCCTCCTCCCCCCTGTTCGAGACCAGCCGAGGAGGCTTGAGGCCGAGCAGGTTGAACAGCGCGACGGAAAAGGGCCCCTCCGAGTGATGCTCGGTCTCCTCGCCATCGAATTCAATCGTCGCGTAGAACTCGTTGTTCGTCGCCCCAATCAACCTGCGAATCCTAAGAAGCTTGCCTTCTGACTCCGCATTTAGAACAACTGCCTTGCACTTCTCAAGGATGTCGTTCCGAAACTTGTTTTGAAATCCCAGCGCCGACGCGAGCCCGCGGATGACCGGCGTCTTGCCGCTGCCATTGGGCGCGAACAGCATCGTTGTCCGGTCGCCAAACTTCAAAAGGGGACTTTCCCACCCCGCTTCGCCCAGGGGCTCGATCTGCAGTGACTTCAGCCTCAATTCACTTCCCCCCTGGCCCGAGCTTCATCCCTGATGTACTGGTAACTGAGCTCAATTGTTCTCATGGAGACGGCAAGAAGGCTGTCCCCATCTACTGCACCGTTGTAGACCCTCTTCCCGAGGTCGGTGGCGGACACTCGCCGGGTCACTTCGTCGATAGTGACCTGACCGGTCGACTCCAGGAAGGTAAGCGCTTTGATTGTCCGAATGCGAAGGTTGCCCGACCAGCCGATTTCCTGCGATGACCCTTTGAAGCCAGCGACGGTACGCTCCAGGCATTCGCCGACCAACTGACCTATCTCAGGCAGTTGAGGCTTAGACAGTCCCTTCGAGATGGCCAAGATGGTCATCGCAAGAAGGGGCAATTGAAAGAGCGCTTCGTTGTCAAGCGTGTGCGTCGGAGACGGCCCTTCCCCCGACACGTTTAGCTTCAGGTTTAGCCGCCTGGCCTCGCTGAAAAACTCGGCAGAACTCATCGTGCCGACCTTCTGACGACCGCCGCGCAGAACGCACCGAACACTAGGTCAGTGTCAAGCGTCGGGAACTTCTTGCCGATGCTTGAGTTCAGGATGCTTTGAATGGAGTTCTCAAGGTCTGCCAGCGCGCCGCCCGCGAGCAGCCAGCTTTTGCACTTGCTGTCGATTTCCTCGGTCAAGACGTCGAAGGTGAACTCGGGAGAGTCATGCCGGGCTTTCCGCACCCACATATCCCAGGACACCTTGGCTCGCGAGGCGGTCTCGATCATTGGTTCGGTGGCGCCGACCTCCTTTAGCTTTCGCTGCAAGATGGATGCGGCCTTGATGGCCGCGGGGTCGCCCCCGTCCACAAGGGTTTGGTACACCTGCGTGGAGATGCTCAGGACCTTGAGCAAATCCTCGAGGCCAACGCTGGCTGCCAAGTCGATGCCCGATTTGGAGAGCCCGCTGATAGGGGCACAAGACTTCTCCTCGACGAGCGTTACCAAGCTGGTCGCGATGCGCTCTACCTCATGCTGATGCAACTCAATTTCGCTGTGCCTCCAGATGGCGTTGTGTGCAGCAACCGCGAAAGCATCGAGCGTGTCGCCAATGTGCTGCACATTGGCCAGCAGCGACAGCTTCTTCCGGGCAGCCTCGACCTCATCGGATGACATGGTCTTGCCCGGGGCGACGATGTCCGCAAACTTGCCAATGAACTGGCTGATGTACTTCTTGCTGGACGATCCGGCGGCTAAGTCGGCCACGACTTCGTGGACGTCGTCATCGAAATGCACGTTGCTAAGGATGGTGACCGCTCGGCACTGCTCACCAAACTCGACTGTGTGCACGAACAGCTTGCCGGCGATGCTCTTTCGAATCGCCTCAATCTTCGCTTCGGTGTCCAGGGCGCCCTTCTTCTTGAGCGCGAACACCTCGGCAACATCCCATTGCTGATTTGCCTTGCCTTTGGTTTTGACCTGAAAGAAGTGGTACTCGACAACGCCGGCGACGGTGCGACGCACGACGAAATCGTCGTGATAGTCGCAGTAGATACGGTCGACTTCCTTGCCGCTCAGAATCTCAAGGGCCGCGTAAGCGGCCGCCTGGAACTGCATTCGAAATCGCGATACCGTGGTGCGACCTACGATTTCCCTCGGTGCCTTGTCATGGATCGTGTCCATCGAATCGTTGGTGTCCTCCCCGCATTTCGCGCGCCGTTCTTGTAACAGATTTACGAGCGCGAGTTGGAAAGTTTGATCTCGAATTTGAACGATGCCCGTGGGCCTGCTGCGCTGATGGAACCGAGCGTTCGTGTGTGCGGGAATGGCAGCGCGACGTTCACTGCAAACCGAGGTCTTGGCGTAGAGTGAAATCATGACTGTATAAATATACAGTATTGTCGACAATTCCTCCGGCATTTCTCAAGCGGTTCTGTGACTGGTCGCCGACCCATAGCTTCGACTGAGCTGCGGCAGCCGAAGGACAGCTCACGCGGCGAAGTAGGCTTACGCGCTCCATCGTTGGAGCTTGCAACGCAAGGTGTCGGAATCGGAGAAGCGTCCTGGCACGAGACCAAAGGTCGATAGAGGGCTTAGCGCGCAAGGGGCATGGCACAGCCTGGGCACAGCCAAGGCACATGAAACCCCGCGGCATCCCTTCAGACCATTGGTCCAAAGAGCCGCCGTGCCCTGTAAAACTTGCTCGAGCTGGCTACGTCGAAGCCAATCAACTGCCCTTGTGATTGGCTACTCACCGACGAGATGAGATTTGGCGCGGCTGGCGGGGATCGAACCCACGACCCTCGGCTTCGGAGGCCGATA
>CALMPB010000403.1 GCA_937871985.1 uncultured Burkholderiaceae bacterium | reverse complement strand
GCATGAATGCCAGCAGCGCGGCCGACGCCGAGTAGCGATCCAGCGCCAGACCGCCGGCGCTCAGCGGCTTGTCCAGAAAATCGCCCACCACGGCACCCAGTGGGCGGGTCAGGATAAACGCCGCCCAGAAAAGCAGCGTGCGGGATATACCCGTCCAGTAGTAGGCTGCCACAATCAGAGCAAGCAACCCACTAAACACGACGGCTGCGCCTGTATAGCCCAGGCCCGCCGTATCAGCCGTCCAGTCACCCAACGCCGTGCCTAGAGTCTGGGAAAACATAATCGTCAGCCAATAAAACGCTTCCGCCTTGGGTGAACTGACGGTGCTCACTGACACAGAGCCGAGACTGCGATGCCAGACTAAGAGCGAACCTAGCAACAAGACCAGCAGCAAACTCGAACCGCCAGCGTACCCGATTCCGAGTGAACGATCCGCAAAATCGGCTAGCGTCGTGCCGACTGTCGTAGTAGCGATGATGGTGACCCAATACAGAAAGGGGTGGAAGCGCTTGGCCTTGACCTGCGCGACAACGGCGGCCAGGAAGACCACTGCGAATATGCCTGTCCCGACCAGGTAGCCCAGGTTCATGGACATCGAGACAGCGTCGCCTCCAGTTTCGCCGAGCGTTGTGGCGGCGATTTTGATGAGCCAAAAGCCCAGCGTAACTTCGGGCACCTTGGCCAATGCATCTTGGAGGCCGACAGTCGATTCATTGGTGTTCATTTTCTTCTCCAAATGTGGTTCTTTGCTGCTTGAGTCAGATCGGGATGTGCCCCCTCTCTACCCGATGTCCCTCGTGGGCTGTGTCGCGCAATCAGCCAGGCGAGAAAAATTGACACGGCAAGCAGCGCCAAGCCCCATAGTTCATCGGCATCGACGCTTTGCAGTGCGTACGCCAGTGCATGACCCGTGCCGTAGCCGAGACCGCCAATCAGCACGGCCCAGAACACGGCGCCAACGAAGTTAAGCACCAGAAAGCGGGACCAAGGCACGCGGCTCATGCCGATCGCGATCGGCCCGGCAACGCGCAGGCCGTAGAGGAAGCGAATTGACAGAATCAACGGCAGGTGATGACGCTCGAGCAAAAGGGCCACCCGCAGAGCGCGGGGCTGCAACGCAGGAAAGCGTGTCAGCAGAGTAGCCCCGTAGTGCCGACCAATCAGAAAGAACAACTGATCTCCGATAAAGCTGGCCACCGCCGCCACGACCATTACCGCCTGGATTGAAAGATGGCCGCGCGCTGCGGCGGCGCCGGCGATCAGCAGTACGGACTCGCCTTCGAGAAAGCTCCCAACGGCCACGGCTGGCAGGCCCCAGCTCTGGACCCAGCTGGCAATGTCCATGTTCAGTTCCTACCTTCGAGTGAGTCGAAGGTTTTCAGCAGCGCACCCATCTCAGCCTTGCAGTCGGCTTGATTCGGCGTTTCAGCGCGCAGTGCTGCCAACGCCTTATCGATGGCCTTGTCGAGGGCATGCCAGTCATTGGCGGCTCGAGGCTTTAGGCCTGCCTCAGCCGAATCCCATTCCGTCTCCAAATCCTTGATGCGTCTCTTGGCAGCGGGCAGATCACCGTTGTCTACGATGGCGGCTACATCGGCAGCAATATTACGAAATGCATTCAGGTCACCTAGCTTGGAAGCAGTTTTACCCGGCGACGTCGTGCTAGCGTTGGCCGCGGCAGCGGGCTCGGCGCTCGCGCCGCCTTGGTCGGCTGGCTTGGAGCAGCCAGCGGCGAGGGCGACGAGTGCCACCGCCGAAGCGGTCGCGGCAAAGCGGGCGATAGAGTGCTGCTTGCGCATGGTTTCTCCTTGAAAATTGAGAAGAGGGTTACTTGGCGGCTTGGACTGAGCGTCCTGCGTTCATGCCGAACTGCGCAACGGCCACCAGCATGACAATGACGGAGAGGAACAGGGCGCTAGTCCACATAGCCCCCATGCCGAGGCCCCCATAAGTCTTGGCTTGCGTCAGCAGGTCGCCGAGCGCAGCGCCGAAGGGACGAGTCAGGATGTAGCCGATCCAGAAAGTCAAAACGGCATTTCCACCCATGCGCCATGCGGCAAAGGTGATGCCGATCAGCGCACCAAAGGCGACTGCGCCCCAAGTAAAGCCCAAGCCCAGCGCCTCGGTCGCCAGATCGCCGGCAGCGGTGCCCAGCGCAAATGTGCACAGGATGGCTGACCAATAGAACAGTTCCCGCTTGCGCGTCACGACGTTATGGATGGATAGGGTACGTTCAACCCGATACCAGACGAAGAAGATCGCGGCGAGCGCTGCGGCGAAAACCGAGGTGCTGACGTATAGGCTGACACCCAGGCCATCTGTTAATAGGTCAGTTATCTGGGTACCGACCACGCTGACCAGCAAGACTGTCAGCCAGTAGATCCAAGGGGTGTAGCGGCGAGTACGCAACTGCATGAACAATGCGGCTGCTAGCAAAGTGGCCATGACCGTACGGGTCACGCCTTGGCCCCAGCCCGCGTTGACCGCCAGGAAGTCAGCCCCCGTCTCGCCCACCGTGGTGGACATGATCTTGATGATCCAAAACGACAACGTTACTTCAGGGACTTTGTTGAGCCAGCCGCTTGCTCCGACCGTGGGCAAATTGTTCATGGCGTTCTCCTGCCGAGGTGAAAGGGATTGCCGCTAGTCTGACCAAGCAGACTTAGCCGATCCATAGGCTCACTCGCGCACCCATCCCAGCGCGATCAGCCTGCCGAACAACTTGCGATAGATACAGGCGGCCAATCGGTAGATCGGTCCCAGATACCAACGTGCTCCGTGTAGCGTCAGAGCGGCACTGAACGCTGCGACCACGATGGCACCAACCATGTCCAGCGGAAAGTGAACCCCCAGGTAGATGCGCGACCAGGCGATGGGGAGGGCAAACAGTGCCAAAGCGATACCAACTCTTCGCAGTCCTCGCTGCATCAGAATGCTGAGGGCGACCGACCACCAGAGCGTCAGGTGATCGCTGGGAAATGACGAGTCGGCAACGTGGGGAATGAGCGTACGCCCCAGCCCGATCATGAAAGGCCGGGGGTGCGACCAAACCAGGCCGATGACTTGGTTGGCCAGCAGTCCAACCAAGCCGGACGCGGTAGCTATCAGCAGCGTCTTTCGGGTGTTCTCGTTGCCACGCAGCCAGCCGATGCCGATCAGGATAGGGACGGCCCAGATGAGCCATTCCGCAAAGAAAGTGGCCAGAGTCACCACCAGAGCATTCGGGTGTTCAGGCGCATTGAGCCACAGGAAGATTGTTTGATTGAGGTGTTCCATCAAGTCTCCGTGCCGGATCACGGCGTCATGCGCGATCCGGCCACACTGGCGGGCGGTCAATCTTGCTTGTCGTGGCCATCATCGTGATCCGCCTTGTCCTCGGCAGACGAGATGACCGTGCCCTTTTCGGCATCGACCCGGACATCGAAGACTTTTGCCCCGCTGACAACTTCCACGTCGTAGACCCAGCCTTGCTTCGAGTTTTCGTACTCGGCGCGTGATGCCTTGCCATTGGCGTGCTGCTCGGCAACGGTGACGGCCTGGGTGAGAGCAATCTTGGCCTTGGTGATCGCCAGGGCGTCGTTTTCCATGCTGCCTTTGGCGGCATAGGCGGCAGCGCCAGTCGTAGCAATGACGATGGCCAGTAGGGCGAGTTTGGTGTAGCGGTACATGAGCATCTCCAGAAGGGTGCAGGGATTTGCACGGTGGAGAACTTACGCAGACAAACTTAGCTGCCACTGAGGCGAGCCGTTACTGTTATCGCGAGGGAGAGTTGGGATTGGCTTGGCTCACTTTATTTCCTGCCTTTTAAGACGACCTCAAGAGGAAGGAAGAATTGAGATCTTCGGCACAAGAGCCTAGTTCTCCTTGCTCCGATTAGCGCAGCTGCCTTGGTAAGTATTCGGTCGCGCGAAATACTCGTCAGTGAACTCCCTGCACGAAGCCCCCCCGGCAAATCTGGACTCGTCCGATTATATTGGCCACTGGAAAAGACTATCCCATTGGCGGAATATTTGGCAGAATCAAGACCCGGTCATGCTTTTTCGCGGATGCCGATGAGCAAACATAGATTTGCCTTGAGCGGGGTATACCATGCGTTTCTGAACAATTGGCGCCCGTTTGTCCTGGGCCTGCTAATTGTCTTCACCGCCGCGATCTCGTGCGTTTTGTATTTTTATGGCTCTGAGCGTGCTGAGCGCGCAGCGGTCGCTATTGGCGGAACATTAATTGGAATGCTGCTCATTGGTTTTTTCGTATGTAGACGTTGATCCTCAATAGAAAATTCAGTGAGCCATGTCCAGCTTGCCGTAGTGGAACAGAATTCCACGCACAAACCGCACTTTGTTCCGATAACCCCTTGCCTTCACGCGCATTGCCCGAATTTGGCTGTTCAGGGCTTCTGCTCTAGCATTTGATACCCTCAGCCGCATGGCGTTGAGGATGCCCCAAAGCCGCGTGTCGATCTGGTTGGCCACCCCGCGCAATGCTGTAATGCCAGTTTGGCGAGCCGCCTGGATCCACACTTGCCACGATTTCGCGGATTGTTCCAAGTGGTAGCTTGTATGCCAGATCTCACGCGCCTTTTCCTTGAGCATCCAGACCATAGCCGTATCCAGTAGGCTGGCTGACAGCGCTTGCATCCGTTCGCGGCCGGAGTCTGACAGGTGCGTGCCGCGTCGCAGCCAGTCGTAACGACTACGATGGATTTCCCGCCGCAGGCCATAGTCAACTCGGTGTAGCTCATATTTGCGGGTGTTGTCCACCGCTTCGCTCAACGCTTTGGCAACATGGAAGTGATCGAACGCAACCTTCTCTAGCGCGTTCGGCAAGGTGTCCAGCGCGGCCTTGATGTACGCCCCGCTCATGTCCATGGAGACGGATTGAAGCTGCTCGCAACGTCGGCGTCCCAAGGCTTTGAAGTAGCGGCGAAGGCTCTCGGCAGCCCGGCCATCTTCGACCGCGAGCACACGCTGGGCCGATGAGACGATCGTCACGTAGTCCCGCCCTTTGGCGAACGCAACTTCATCGACGCAGATGTGATCATCACTGGCAACACGACGCCGTCGAAGCCCTCGAGCGACTGCTCGCCGCAGTATGCCGTCAATCGCATTCCAGCTCAGCCCCAAGCGACGGCTGACCGCTTGGATCGAGGTCTCGCGCAACCAGTCCAACACCATCATCTCGAACTTCTTGGTGTAGCGGCTATAGCTGGTCGCCCAGGTGACGCTGGCTTGCACGCAGCCATGCTCCGGGCATTGCACTCTCGGGACCTCAGCTTCGATCCAGGTCTGGTATTCGCAGGTATCTAGATGCCGCCAG
This sequence comes from uncultured Burkholderiaceae bacterium, assembly GCA_937871985.1. The sequence goes on along the minus strand of CALMPB010000403.1, from coordinate 4,251 downwards.
CGTCTTGGACGGCTGTCATAGCCGGGGCAAATCTGCCGGCATTGCGGGCAGCGCAGCGAACTGCCCGGCTTTGGCCCGATGAATACCGTTATGGTCTTCAGTGCATCGCTAACAGTCACGTCCACCACCCGCCACGGCTTGCGTATGCCCAGAATTCTTGCGTAGAAGTTTGCATCGTTCATGCAATTATTTAATCGCATCTACGCGCTTCTTGCTGCTTACTTTCCGGCCCACACATATCGGTGAAGACCCGTCAATACACAGGTCCTCGCGCTGCTGGAGGAGTTGGAAGTCTATTCCGGTCGCTACGAGTTCCTGTTCCCTGGCATCCGACAGCCGGGCGCGGCCCCAACGAGTGGCGAGACAATTAACCAAGCGCTAGTGATCCTGGGCTAGGGGGAGCAACAGACTGGCCACGGGTTTCGCAGCCTAGCCAACACCATCCTGAATGAAACGGGTCGCTTTCGGGGCGATCGAAGCCCAATTGGCCCACAAGGTAAAAACAAGGTGCGCCGGGCATATAACCATGCCCAGTATCTGGAGGAGCGCCGCGAGATAATGCAATGGTGGTCGGACTACTTGGACGAACAGTTGCCCCGCGCTCACAAACCTATACCACCTATACCCTTACCCTTACCCTTACCCTTACCCATACCCTTACCCTGAGCATTCGTACCCCCAAACGTGCCCCGAAAACTTCCTTTGTGGCACTTGGCAGCGCTTCTCGCGCGGAAAACAAAAAAGCCGCTAAGTCATTGACCTAGCGGCTTTTTCTTTGCCGTGCTTGACAGCACTTTGCAGGAATATGGTAGGCGGTATTGGAATCGAACCAACGACCTCCACGATGTCAACGTGGCGCTCTAACCAGCTGAGCTAACCGCCTGCAAAGAAGAAGAATTATATAGTGCTTTTTTGAACTCTGCAAATCGTCTTTTCAGATTTTTTGCTGTTTTCATTGCGTGGGATTTTTATCGCGTCGCATCGGCCTGCTTTTATCAGGCTATCTTTGCAGCCTGATCGCCACAGCGGCTTTACCAGTTTGGTTTCACCAGCCATTTGGCGTACTTGCCTTGCCACGCATTCACCACACACTGCCAACTTGCACCGGCAATTTCTTCCTATTTCTTCGCGTCTGCGGCGTGCACCGCAGCAACGAAGAACGAGATTCTATCAGAACTTTTTATTCCTTGCTCGACTTCGACGCCACTGCTCACATCGACCGCCCACGGTCGCACGGCCTGCACCGCGACGGCGACGTTGTCAGGGTTCAGGCCACCCGACAGGATCAAGGGACGTGACACCGGATCAGCCTTCACGTCCTCCAGCAAACCGTGGTCAAACCCATGGCCACTGCCGCCGTAACCGGCGCTGTAGCTGTCGAACAGCCAGCCGGCAGCCTCACCATAGGCACGGCAATAGGTGGCCAGGCTTGCGGCCGTTTCCAGGCCAGGCGCGCCAGCGCGGAACGCGCGCAGGTAGCGGCGGCCATGGCGCGCGCATTCCTGCGGTGTTTCGTCGCCATGGAATTGCAGCAACTCGGGGCCGACTTCGTCCAGCACGGCCTGCACCTCATCCGGCTGCGGATTCACGAACAGCGCGACCACGTCGACGAACGCCGGCACCAGGCGACGCAGTTGCGCGGCGCGGGTTGGCGCGACGTAGCGCTTGCTCTTGGGATAGAAAACGAAACCGATCGCATCGACCCCCGCCGAAACGGCGGCATCGATGTCTTCTTCGCGGGTCAGGCCGCAGATCTTGATGCGTGTGCGCATGGCATTCAGTGCTTGTGTCGCCCAGCGCGACGGATTTGGCCAGTATAAAGGCTGAGCTCACCAACGCCAGCGTACGCTGCCCAAGTCATGGCAACGCCCGGGCTCAAGCGCCCGCTTGCCCGAGCGTGGCCATTAGGGAGTCGAAGCTGCCCTCGGCCACCCGGAACCAGGGGATTTCCTTGTCGCGAAAGGCCGTCATGCTCTCGTACAGCTTCTTGAACATCGGATCCCTCGCGCTCAATTCCTGATAAAGCTTGAGCGCGGCCGCATGCGCGGCCTGCAACACAGGCCTGGGAAACGCCTTGAGCTGGGCGCCGCGCTGCACAAGCCGGCGCAGGGCATCGGGATTGCCGGCGTCGTACTTCGCGATCATGTTGGCGGTGGCCATCCGGCAGGCCAACGCCAGCGCCGCCTGGTAGGACTTGGGCAGTTCGTCATACGCCTGCTGGTTCACGTAGAGCGACAATTGCAGGGTCCCCGCCCACCAGCCAGGGAAGTAGTAATTCCTGGCGACTTTGTAAAGCGCCAGGTTTTCGTCGTCATGCGGACCGATCCAGGCCACAGCGTCGACGCCCCCCTGCTCCAGCGCCGCGTAGGTGTCGGCGACGGGCAGATCGACAGGTTCCGCGCCCATGCGTGCCAGTACCTGACGCGCAAAACCGCCAGCCTTGACCTTCAAGCCGCGCAGGTCGTCGACCGTCTTGACCTCGCCCCGGAACCAGCCCCCCATCTGCGCGCCGGTGAACCCGCAGGGAAAATTCAGGATGCCGTACTTGTCGAACAGCACGCGCGTCAGCGCCAGGCCTTCGCCCTGCAACATCCAGGCGTTCATCTGCCGGGTATTCAGGCCGAACGGCACGCCAGCGTCGAAACACAATGCCGGGTCGGTGTCGAAAAAGCGGGTCGAGGCAGTGTGGCCGCAATCGACGACGCGTTGTTGCACGGCTTCCAACACCTGGCCGGCCTCCACCAGGTCGCCGGCCGAGAAGATCTCGATGCGGAACCTGCCATCGGTGACGTCGGCGACATAGCGCGCCACGTCTTCGGCGCCGGCGAACAGGGTCGGCGACTCATTGGGAAAACTCGAGGCCAGCCGCCAGGACACCGGCGGCGCCTCCTGCGCGTGGGCCGGCGCAACAATCACGGCGCCGCTGGCGGCTCCCAGGGCGGTTCGCTTCAAAAACGCGCGGCGTTGCATGAGACAGGCCTCCATTGGGCGCCGGGGCGGGCGTCCGGCTAGATCCGGCCGCCCGCCGGCTGGGTGAATGGCGAGAGCAGCACCGCCCCGCCATCCAGTTCGTCCAGGCCGAACTCGTCCGGATAGTCGATGGCCGACAGATACAGGCCATCGGGAGAAAACGTGGGCGCGCCACGCCTGCGGTCGCGCCAGGACAGCAACTGCGCCATCCAGTCGACCGACTCGCGGCCCTGCCCGATCTGCAGCAGCGCCCCCATGATATTGCGCACCATGTGATGCAGGAAGGCATTGGCGCGCAGCGTGAACACCAGGAAAGCCCCACGCTCCTCGATGTCCAGTTGGTGCATGATGCGCACGGGGTGCCTGGCCTGGCATTGCGAGGAGCGAAAACTGGAAAAATCGTGCTTGCCCAGCAAGGCCCGTGCCGCCAGGCGCATGGCGTCGACATCCAGCGGATGGTGGCACCAGCCGGCGCGCCCGGCCCACAAGGCCGGACGCACGCGTCCGCGCCACAACAGATAGACGTAGGTACGGGCCCGGGCGGAAAACCGCGCGTGGAAATCGTCCGGCACGGCCTTGGCCCACTGCACCGATATACTGGCCGGCAGGAACGCGTTCACACCCCGGACCCAGGATTCCATGCGCCGCTCCAACGCGGTATCCAGGTGGATCACCTGCATCGCGCCATGCACGCCGGTATCCGTACGGCCGGCGCAGATGGTGGGAACGGCCTGCGTCACGCCGCAGAATTGTGCCAGGGCGGCCTCCAGCGTGTCCTGCACCGTTTGCCGGTGCGGCTGGGTCTGCCAGCCCTGCCAGGCGGAGCCGTCATACGCCAGCCCCATTGCAACTCTGGACATCGCTCAGACCTGGGAGCGGCCCGCCGGACGCGGTTCGTCCGTGGGAGGCTGATCGAGATCGAGGTTGATGGCGTCGAGCTTGCGGTTGAGCGCCGCCGTATCGAGCGCCGGCTCGTTGTAGTCATAGGTTTCTTCATCGTCGTCACCACGGCGGGCGCCGGCGCGCCGCAACATCCAAGCAATGGCGAAGGCGATCAGCGCCAGCACGGCGGTGACGATGATGAGCAGATTGTCGGCCAACCAGGCCGGCATGGAAGAAGTCAAATCCTTATCCTTGTTCTGATCCGCCGCGGCTCCCGCAGCGGCCTTGTCTTGTTGCGCGGCGGCGGTCGACGCACTTGTGGCACCCGTCGCGCCTGCGGCACCCGGCGCACCTGCGGCACCCGGCGCACCTGCGGCACCCGGCGCACCTGCCGCGCCC
>CALMPB010000402.1 GCA_937871985.1 uncultured Burkholderiaceae bacterium | reverse complement strand
CCGCGGACAAGACGGTCGGCGCCCGCGCTGACGGCTGGAATATCGCCGGATACCTTGCCGTGGGTCAGCATGGCGGCATCGTTGAAGCAGTGGATGTGCGACAGTATGGGGCAGGAGCCGGGAACGCGTTCGCGAAACTCGAAAGCTGGGCCGAGATCGGGGGCATCCGACATGCCGGTACGTGGCGGCCCCATATCGGGTCTATATCGGCCGTCCGACCATGTGCGGATATGCGGGGCGATCGCCGCAAACTCAGGCCGGTCGCTGAAATCGTTTGAGAAACCGGTCGCCGCGATGATGAAGTCGTAGCGCATCGGCCCTTGCGTGGTTTCAACGAGAAGGCCTTGCCTATCCTGCTTTACCGAGACGATGCCGCAATCGAGAAAGAACCGGGCGTTGGTGTGATTTGACACGCGAAGCGTCGACGAACGCGGCGGCGGTGTCTGGGTCGAGCCGGTGTAGTCGAAGAACTTCCATTTCCAGGCATCCGGCAGATGATAGATGCCTTGCACAACGCCCTGGCTGCCAATGCCTGTCAGCTTGTTGATGCGCGGCATTTCCTTGCGGCGGATCAGCATGTCGACCGAGGCGGCGCCTGCTTCGAGCGCCGTCGCGGCGTTGTCCATCGATGAGGCACCGGCGCCTATGACCGCCACGCGCTTGTTTTTCAGCGCATCGAAGTCGATGCTGTCGGCGGAATGGGCCCAGTAGGCGCGGTCGATGCCCTTGAGGAAGTCGGGAACGGCGAAGCCGCCGAGACCAGACCGGCCTGTGGCGAGAACGAGATGGCGGGTGAGGACGCGGCCCGTTTGGGCACCCTCGATGTCGACCCCGACCAGATCGCCAACCGGTGCCACTCCGGTCATGCGGACATTGTTTTGAACGGGCAGGGCAAGCACCTTGCGGTACCAGATCAGATAATCCATCCACTGGACCCTGGGAATCTTGTCCAGCACCTGCCAAGCGTCCTCGCCCCACTGTGCGGTGAACCAAGCGCGAAAAGTCAGCTGAGGCAGTCCGAGCGATGGACCGTTCAGGGTTTTGGGCGAGCGCAGCGTCTGCATGCGGGCAAACGTGACCCATGGTCCTTCGAGCCCGGCGGGAGCCGCGTCGTAGGCGACGACATTGGTTATTCCCGTCAGCACCAGCTTGGCCGTGGCAGCGAGCCCGCACATGCCGGCGCCAATCACAACGACGTCACGGACCGGCGCGCCTTCATGCGTCTGGTTCGGCACCCAGGGCTTCGCCGGCAGCTCAAGAACCTCCAGATCACGCGCAAGCTGCGCTTCCAGCGCTGCCAGGCCCGCCGCCGATGCCGGAATGTGCTTCATATTCCCGTCCCGTTGTTTGCGCCCGATGCAGGATCGTTCACCAATTGGCCGGCCAAGGCCGGGTCGAGCTTGCTGAAGCCGGCGATCGAGCGTTCAGCCACGTCTTCGACAGCATCCATCAGCGCCTGCGCGACGGGACGAAGCGGACGGTTGGCAGCTGCCACGACACCCCAATAGAACAGAACGGTGGCATCGATCGGCCGAATGACGACGCCAGGCAGGGCCACGCCATAGGCTGTGAGTGGATCGATGACTGCCGCAACGCCTGTGCGGCGCACGATCTGCAGCGCGCCATAAGCGGTGTTAGTCCTGATCACCGGCCCGGTGTCGATGCCCCGGGCTGCCAGAGCCTTGGCGACGTGCATCTGGAAGCGCAGCGGGTTGAGCAGGGTCGCGACGCGGCGGCCCGCGAAAGCCGAAAGCGGGATGACATCGAGCTCAGCCAGCGGGTCGTCTTCCCGGACCGCCGCGACATCGGGGGCGGAATAGAGCCGCAGGACATCAAGGCCTGGCGTATCAAGCGGCAGGCTCGAAAACCCGATCTCGGCACGGCCGCTGCGCACTTCCTGGGCGACAATCGTGGGAAGAAACTGCCCAAGATGGGTCTCGTGGGGAAGCTCGACGCCCTTCAGCTCCGCCAGGGCGGTGGGAATCAGACCTGTGCCGATCGCGGAGGTTGTCACTATCTGGAGGATCCGCCCCTTACCGGCGGCGATCATCTTGGCCCGTGCTGCGAGCTCGGTGAAAGACATCAGCAGGCGTCGCGCTTCCTCCTCGAAGGCGACGCCCTCCTCGGACAGCTGCACCCGTCGACCTATCCGATGCAGCAATTCGAAACCGAGCTCGGCCTCCAGATCCTGGATGGTGCGTGTCACGGCCGGCTGAGAACGCCCGAGCATATCGGCCGCCTTGGTGATGCTGCCGCTGGCAGCAACCGCCAGAAAGGTCTGAAGATCGCGGGTTTCCATGCTCTCCCTACATGCGCAATCCGTATGATTAGCATCGTCTCATTCGAATTTGATATATGTCAAGTGGCAAATGAACGTTCTGCAGGGCGGTGTCTGCAGAAGGCGGCAAACCCTTGAGCGCGAGGGAAATTTCACGGCGATAGCGCCCGGCTCCCAGCGGAAGCCTGGCCATGGAGAGCAAAAAAACCTGGATTGCTGGCGTCCGATCCCGAGGCTAGAACCCGTCGCGCGAAAGGTTCATGAGTTCCGTGTCCGAAAGGCTTTCCAGTCCCAGGGTGGGCAGAATGTCGTTGTCCACCCTTAAGTCGCGGCCGTAAGCGGCCGACAAGATCGAGATACCGGAATCATGCAGCACTGCCGGATGTCTGCTGATCTTGCCTAACATGACGGTTGGCAGCAGCCCGAATGGAACGTCCTCGAGGACATAGCGGCTGTCGGTGGTTGTCGGACCGAAGCCGCCACGGCCCTGCTTGTCCATGTCCTGGTTCATCTGCGAGACCGAGCCCATGGGGACGTGGAACGACAGCGAAAAGTGCTCCTGGACGGTGCGCACGGCGATGCCAAAGTGACCGGCGATGGCCAGCCGCTCGGCGTCCAGAGCCTCGATCAGGCGGCCTACCGTGGGGGTGACGTTTCCCCCCTGGCTCCATTGCTCGCCCTTTTCCATGCGTGTGAGATTGAGAAGGGCAATGCCGAGATGATTTTGCGGATTGAGGTTGCTGAGAGCGATCGCCAGCATGCCGTCCCGCTTCACGAAACGATCGCCAAACAGGGCCGTGCACAGTTCATGTCCCTGATCTTGGGCATCGAAAGGCAATGTCGCGACATCGAGCTTCTGCCGGACGGTGGTAACCAGGACTTCGGTTGGACCAAGCTGTCGGCCACTTAGGAGCGTCGTGCCCCAGACCACGATTGGCAGCTTCACATTGCGCTCGGCCAGGCGCTTGGACAGATACAGAGCGGCGAACGAGCTGTGCGAACTGATGATGACCGGCAGTTCGTCGGTCAAATGAGGAACGGCGGCATCGATCACCGTCTTGTGGCCGTTGACCGGCAGAGCAATCACCACCGCTTCCGCCCCAATGATGGCGTCCCGACAATCGGCAGCGACCTCGACGGCCACGTTCGCCTCAATGTCTCCCGTAGCCGCAAGACGCCGACCGGCAGCCAACGCCGCTGTTCGTTTACCCGACGGAGACCAAAGCTTCGGGATGTGTCCGGATTTCGCCAGATAGGCCGCCAGCCCATAAGCTATTGCCCCAGCTCCAAGAATACTCACGCGCATGCCAATAATCCGCTTTTCGCATCATTTGCTTAGCGTCATTCATTTTCCGCATGTATGTCAAGGCAGCTATTATCGCGCGTCGGTGTCTGGGGCGGCGGCGATCCGATGTTCCAACTGACGCCGCTCCGCCTGCAGGAGCGGTGGGCAAGGGCTCGCGATGGGTAGCGGCCTCCTGACGGGATCTTGGCGGCGAGGGGGAGACCGCACCAGGCGCAAGGGGGCAGGGCTGGTATCTAGGCCCCGTTCCCATTCGATGCGATGCGGGTTCTGCCTTTCTTCTGTCCAGGCACAACAACCAGGTGGGTGACTTTCCCATCCTTGAAGGCCCTCAGGAACTGCTCGTAATCTTTGAAGGAAACGCAACCATTGGATTGGGCGTAGCGGCCGCGTAGCATGTAGGTGTGGGCAAGAAACCCGTCCCGGCCGTACATGCTCTGGCCGGTGGTCGGGGTGAGCCGGATCGCCTCGACGCCGTGAAAGCGCGACTCCCGCATGCTTAGCTTGTATGTGTTCGGCGGCGTTGGCCCTACATCCTTCTTGCTGACGAAAGTCGGATTGTCAAAATAGGCGCCGAGACCGGAATGGGCTTCCAGACGCCGTCCGTCCGGCATGTACACCATGCCCGCTGAGATGTCGTAGACCGCTGTGCTGCCTTTGGCGGTTGCTGCCGACCCTGACTTGAAGAGGTTCCCGAAAACCGAGCCGACACCGCCTTCACCGTCATCATCGGGCCTGGCATAGGCAAGCACATCATCGCTGGATCGCGTGGTTCTCGACAAAGCCGGCTTTTTGCTGGGGGCGCCAGCG
>CALMPB010000401.1 GCA_937871985.1 uncultured Burkholderiaceae bacterium | reverse complement strand
TGATATTGCCCCCGTTTTTCGTAGTCCTTAGTTCGGGGTTCAGGCAGCGATTTTATAGTGATTCGCGTGCCAGATTTTTTCGTATTCCATTGGACTGGTGTAGCCCAGTGCCGAATGCAGTCGCCGGTGGTTGTAGAACGTAATCCAGTCCATCACGGCAACTCTGGCTGCGCGGTGGGAAGCAAACTTTCGGCCATCAAAGCAAGCGGCCTTCAAACGCGCCCAGAGGCTCTCTGTTGGCGCATTATCCCAACAGTCTCCCTTCCTGCTCATCGACGGATGGATCTTCCAGGTGCGCAGCGCCTGCTGGAAGTCATGGCTGCAATACTGGGCGCCCCTGTCGCTGTGGAAGATCAGTCCCGGTGCCGGTCGGCGGCGCAAATAGGCCATCTCCAGGGCATCCTTGACCAAGCTGGTCTGCATGTGCGGCTTCAGGCTCCAGCCAACGATCTTACGGCTGAACAGGTCGATCACGGCCGCCAAGTACAACCACCCTTGGTCCGTACGCAAATACGTGATGTCGCCGCACCAGATCCGGTCCGGTTGCGGCGGATTGAATTGCCGCTTCACCAGATTTGGGGCTACTGGCAAGGCATGCCTGCTATCGGTCGTCACAACATATTTGCGTTTGACGCGAGCACGTATTCCGTGGGCTTTCATCAGCAACCGAACCCGCTCCTTTCCTACCTTCAGCCCACGTCGCCGAAGCTCCCGATAGATCCTCGGCCAGCCGTACTCTGCCTTCACCTCACGGTGGATGACGCAAATGTGAGCCAGTACCCGTTCATCGGGCAAACGAGTACCTGCCGAGACACGTCCAGAACGCTGCCAGCCGTAGTAGCCGCTTTCGCTGACACACAACACCCTGCACATCGCACGAATCGGCCAGCGACCTTTCATTTTTTGAATCCAGGCGTACTTTGCAGCGTGTCCAGCGCAAAGTACGCCGCGGCTTTTTTTGCAATGTCACGCTCCATCCGAAGTTGGGCATTCTCAGCTTTCAGACGGGCAATCTCCATCTGTTCCACCGAGACTTGCGCTGTCGCTTTCGTGGGCCCTGGGCCTAGATCCCCGAGCTCGTGTTGACGTACCCAGTTGCCTAAACTTGCCTTCGGAATCCCCAGCGAATCGGCCACGGCACGGATTGACGATCCCGCCAGCACCTGACGCACACTCTCTTCTTTGAACTCCTGTGTGTACTTCGCACGCCTTCTCAAATCTGACATTTCTTACTCCTTGGGTTCCAATTTAACTGGAACTAAGGACTTCGTCATTCAGGGGCAAGCTCAGGGGTCAAGGGTTGGCGGTATCAGCCACTTGTCGGGCAACATCCAAGAATTCTTGCTCGGTATAGCGCATCGTGTTACGGATGTTTTTATGTCGCATCAACTGCGCTACCAGGCGCAAATCGTAGCCTTCACGTACAAGCCGAGTCCCAAAAGTGTGCCGCAACCAATGGGTAGAGGCCATTTCAATTCGCTGGGCTTCGGGCACATAACCCTTTGCAACCATCGAATCAGCCGTCTTTCTGAATTCGCCTTTAATGATGTCCCATAGCGTTTGCCGCCGGCGGATCGGTTGCCATTGACGCATGCGCCGCATGGCCTTGGCGCTATATCGCACACTGGCCCCATTGGGCCGGGTAATGGCTTTGGTGCGAGTCGAAAGAATCAGCCCTATGTTTTCGTGGCCCGCGGGCATTTCCGGCAAGCCGAAGGCCAATCGGTAGATGCGCAAATGGTCCATCACAACATCGTCCAGCAATACCCAGGTTTCTGCGCCGCCTTTCGAGAAGCGAACGCGCAGGCGCCAGTACATATGCTGGGTTTTGGGGTCGGTGACAGACTCGATATCGTCCATGTCCGCCTGGATGGCTTCGTTTGCTCGCAGGCCGCTGTGCTCCAGCAGCAGCAGGATGAAACGGTTGCGTACCATTAACAAAAAGTCAGTAGGGGCCGTGCCTACTGAACATTCCATGTGCGTGATAACAGACTGGATAAGAGCCGGATCTATCGAGCGGATCTTTGCTGGGCGCTTGTCGGCCTGGCTCCCGAGTTTTTCAAGCGGGTTTGCTGGGATGTAGCCCGCGCTCTTCCAGAACTTGAAAAGCGCGTTTGCAACTTTGAGGGTGGTGGCGATTGACGCTTTGCTCGGGACGGATTTGAAAGGCGTCCATTCGGGGGAAGATTTGGCAATTTTCGGTGTGCTGACATGCAGCTTGGCCTCTTCCTGCAGCCACTTTACGAATTGAATGGCATCCTGCAGAAACCAACGACTGGGATGAGGGTGTTGTAGGACTTCGCAGTACCAGCGCAGCTTAGCCAGCTCGGAGGTGTAGGATTTCAGCGTGGCGTCCGAAACGGGACGTAGCCGCAAGTGCGCCAGCCAAAGGTCAATTGCCTCCCAATCATTGGCAAGCGGCCCAAGGAGGCTGTTGCGCGAAACTGTATCGTACAGTTGAGTTTGGGTTTGCCCCATAGTTGTTACGGCACCGTTCACGGCTGCTCACTCCTTTTTGCGTTCAACGCACGACGCAGGGCTTCTGACATGTTCTTTTCATCAGCGATAAGCTTTTTGGCCGCTTCAACGTCGGCCTGCGCCTGTTTGTACAAATCCTTGTAGCGATGCAGCTCCGCACGCTCGGCTTCAATGCGTGCGATGGCAAAGCGTTGGGTTGCGGCGGATCGTTCGTCGGCATTTTTGACGGCCTCAGCCAAGTCGGCGACCTGCTGAATAAAGCCTTCCACGGTGGCCTTGTGCGTGGCGCTTTCGGTTCGCGCCGCTTCAAGGTCCAGCAAGGCCTGTTCACGCTCCTGCTGGGCTTGCTTGAGCGAGTGGACAAGGTGGTCAGCATAGCTGCGTAGGCGCTGATTTTCGGCTTCCAGCGACTGTGCCAAAGCATCCTGGTGAATCGATGTGCCAGGTTGTGTTGTGGGCACATTGGCCAGAACCCGTTCCAGGCCCGCAACGATGTGAGCTAAGTCTGCGGTGCCGGCCGCCGTGGACAACCCCGAATCCGGGGTGAAGGTTTCGGTAACCGTCCCATGGTGGGGGGAGCTGTCCCGGTGCCCGGTATTGTGGGACTCCCTAAACGCGGCCAGTTCGTCCTGAATCGTCGCAGTGGCTGGCCGGTACTCCGGGGCGTAGGTTTGCAGCAATTTACGGATGGTGCCGGCGCCGTAGACATTCCCCGTCGCCTGATGAACCAGTCGCACGAATGCGGCCAGGAAGGGCCGGTTCCCTCTGGATGTTGGAAACATGGAGCGCAAGTCGTCGATGTGCGCCAGGATGTGGCGAACGGCGTCATCGGGCAAGGGGAGAACGGAAGTTCGTGCCATGGGGTTACGGATTTAGCATGCTAAATCGGCGGAAGGGCAGGTTTGCCCATCCGTCGTTATAGGGGTTTAGCGCCATTGTGCCGCACCATGGTAGCAACCTGCTCGGGCGTCAGTCCGTAATAGGACGGATCGACCTCGAAGCGGCCGCACTCGCTGACAGTGGGGTCGTGGATTTCGAAGCCATCGTGCTCTATGTACATGACATCGGGTACGTCTTTGCCAAGCGGATTGGTCAGTGTGCCTCGCAGAATATTAGTCATGCATTTGCCCTTGGATTTGTTTGGCAGTGGAACCCGGCATTTCGATCACTTCACCCGTATCGCCAAGGTACTTTTCCAGCGCCTTGACGGCATCACGTACGTACTTGGGCACGGCGCGAGCACGATCATGGGCCAACACCAGACGCTCTTTGCTTGCAGCGTCGATGTCAGGGTGCCCAAGTTTCTGCGCTACGTCGCGCATCGTCATTTCCAGCTCTTGCGGCGTTTGACCTATTTCGCAACGTATCCAGCCGACAAGACGGCGAAGATGATTCAGGTCGGAATGCTTCATGGGTTTGACTCCTAGGGGCGATTTAGCATGCTAAATCGGAACAATCGTTATCGTGTTCGTCGTGTCGTTCGAACTTCCATTCCCGGATGGCGGCACGAACGGCATTTTTTCGGTAGGTACACATGCTGCAGCTTGTATCGATCTCCATGAGTTCGAACAGATTGAGCTGCAATTGCCTTGTGGCCGCTTCGGCACCCAGGGCCGGATCATCAAGGTCATAAAAAGCCAAGTGGGGGTTACCCAAGGCGTCCTCCCAGCCAAGCGGGGCCGTTGGCAGAACCCAGGCGCCTTGTTGGGCATCCGCACCGTCATCCGCCTGCCATTCACAGACAATGCCTTGCTCCGGCCAGCGAAATACCGTCTCGATCACGGCTTGCGGCGTCGTGCCAAATACCCACTGGTTAACGCGCAGAAGCGACATTCCGAATTGGGCAATCCCGCGTGCGCTATAAGGGTAGCGAGCCTTGTGGGACAGCCAAAACGCTTCGAGCGC
>CALMPB010000400.1 GCA_937871985.1 uncultured Burkholderiaceae bacterium | reverse complement strand
GTTGTTGGTCGAGATCTCAACCGGCAGCTTGGAAAGGTCGATGTAAGGACGCGACTCGTAGTAGCGTTCAAAGAGCGGGAGATTCTCCACACTCACCATGAGATGCTGGTCGCCCACGACACGCAGAATCGATGCGTCAACCGCATGCAGATAACCGCCCAACACCAGCATTGCCGTTTTGCCCGCCAGATCTACGCCCACGTCGATGTAGGTCCGGTGGCGCAGCGACTGCTCTTCGCTTTGCTTATAGACCATCTCCGGGGTGATCGGCACGAACTCGAGCTCACCGATCTCGCGAAAGCTAAAGACACCCACTTGATCGCGCTTAGAGAGCTTGCGCGAGACATCGCCTTCAACCACGTATGCACCCAGAGCACTGAAGTCAGTCCGATGGTAAAAGCCATTGACCGAAACCAGGCAGTGCTTGTAGAAATACTCGTAGTCAAAAGCCGGGCCAACAGCCGAGCGGTTCTTGCGCTGCAAAAAGAGCCAGGTCTTTTCCGACTCAGGCAACTCTGCATCGGGAGCCGCGAACGGGGGCACGGGCGTAATGGTGTAGGCGCGGCGCGCATCGTTGTATTTAGCGTACCGCGTCTTGATTTCCGGGATCTGATCCGTGGTCGGCAATGCCTGGCTACCGAGCGCAGCAAGCATCTCGTTAAACGTCAGCTCGCTAGTGACGTAGTCGCTTCGGATCGCTTCCAGATCCAGACATACCTCGCCCTCAATGAATTCGTTGGTGAGTACCGCGTAGACTTTGCGATAGGTCTGGTAGATCGAGAGCATCGTGAGTTCGCCAATCTCTGCCGGCGCCCAGCGAGCACTACCGACAAAAGGTTTGCCCAATGCAGAAACAAGTTGGTACATAGCGCTGCCCGCCTTTAAAACTGTAAATAGTATGTCAAATAGACTTGATCTATACAATAGTCGTTGCCCTACGGGAGCACTTTAATGCCGATTAACACCGCCGCGCTCGAGTATCCGTTTGACCCGACGGGCAAACTCGCATCCAACAAGATTCCGGGTGAGCAGCACGTTCTCACTCCGATCAACTTTCGCAGTTATCAATTCATCGTCCCGCGCTGGGCACCCTTCTTTGAAGTGGGGTTCAAGATCCAGTTCCGGGAAGCCGAAACGGGTAACCAGCGTGAACTGATCCTCGGAAAGGATTGGTACTTCACGCATGACTTCATCTCGGCTTCGCGCGCGTGCGCAAGCCCTCTGCACGGTTCGTTCTCCATCTTGGATACGAGCCTGGCCGGTGTCATCACGATCGAATACCAAACGATCGGGGGCATCTGGACGCAGGACGCTGCCAAGATCGCTGAGATCCAAGCCAACCAGATCCACAACCCGCGCACCACGTCCTGGGAAATGGTCGTGGATCTGCCGGTTGTATTCCCGGTCATCGATCACGAGTGGAACCTCGACGACATGGTCGGGATGTCTGAAGTGGTCGAAGCGCTTTACCGCATCGATGACGCTATCCGCACCAAGGGCGGTGGCGACATTAACGCACACATTGCGGACATGGACAACCCGCACCAGACCAACAAAACCCATGTCGGTCTGGGTAACGTTCGCAACCTGCCAACCTCGCTCACTGCTGACGCAATTGCTGGAACGAGCGACAACTCCTACATGACGCCTTTGTCTACGAAGGCGGCGTTGGATGCAGCGCTCACGGCGCTGCGCGCTCACGTGGCGATCACAGCGGGCAACCCGCACGGCACGACTGCGCACGACGTAGATGCCTATACGCGGGCTGAAGTCGATAGCGCACTCTCCTCGAAACTGAGCGCTGGTGCGGCTGCCTCGGATACCGCGCGCTTTGACGGCAAGACCGCTGTCGAATACCGTGAGTGGGTACAGGCGACGTCGTCCGCCAGCAACTCGCAAAAGTTCGAAGGCAAGACCTACGACCAAGCTAAGGCTGACATCCTTTCAGGGACGGCTGCTGATACGAACGCCGTCTTTGGTCGTGACGAAACGGCTTTCAGTCTCTGGGTTGACAGCAAGATCGCAGGCGGCGGTGCATTCGCAACGCAGTACCGGCATGAGTTCTACTCGGAAGGCGCGGGTGCCAAGTCCTGGACCAAGCTCGGCGAGGTCTCGTATTCGAGCGACGCCTCCTTGCGCGCGATCATCTCTGATACCCACTGGATTGTGGCTGGCGGTGAAAAGCAAGATCAGACCCAAGGTCCGGTCTTGTTGGTGACGATCTCGCCCCACGGTCCGGGTGGCACGCCCATCCTCTCCAAGATCACGAGCATGAACGGCGTGATCCCGGCGTATCGTTTCGGCTACGTGAATAACACGGCCGACAGCGTGCTGGAGATCTGGGTGGAAACTGAGAACAGTCGCCGCGCGTTGGGTGTGACGGAAATCTTGCAGGACGATGCGAGCTCGATCGAGATCGTGCCGACCGCTATCGACGTGGCGCCTGCCGGCATTTCGTACTTCACCGCTGCGATCGATCGTCCCGCCATGGCAAGCGAAGTGGAAGCCATGCTGCAAGCGATGACCGACAAGTTCACCCAACTGGCTCAAGCCGTCACGCAATAATCGGGCGGGGGTCTCAAACCCCCCGTTTCTCTGGAGTGATTCATGACACCCATGGTAATTCGTTATCCGCTCGACGAAACTGGTACGAGTCCGGATAACCTCGTGCTTAACGAACCGCACGAACTGGGCTCGCGCCAGGTCCGCTGTATTGCGCTGCACTACGGGGCCTTCTTTACCGAGTCGCTGCGCGTGCGCGATGCGGCAACGGGTCAACCCCTGAACTCGACGCAGTACTACCCGGCTGAGCTTTACGCAGTGCCCACTGCACTGTACGGCAAAGAGATTTGCGCCATCATCGTTATCACCGACCCCACGGTCTCCGGTAACGTGCTCGTGGACTACCAAGTCCTTGGTGGCTACTACGGCGCATCGACCCAAGCCATCATCCAGCAGCTGGAAAACCTGAACCTGGATGACCGTCCGGTTTCCTGGCCCAACATCATCGATAAGCCCTCGGAGTTCCCGCCGACCTGGCATTACCATGATGCGGGCGACATCTTCGGCTTCGAGTTCGTGGTCCAAGCCCTGGATCGCATTCGCGACGCCATCCTGATGGGTGATAAGGCCTCGCATGACGAGATCTATCGCTACATCGATCGGATGTATGATGAGCTGGTGGACCTCATCGATCGTCAAGGCGATGCACTGCGAGCACACATTGCCGATAAGAACAACCCGCACCAAACCACGCCTGGCAAGATCGGCGCGTACACGACCCAGCAAGTCGATTCGCTCATCGCATCGCTGCGCTCGGAACTGAACACGGTTGTCATCACGGTCGGCGCGGGCACGACGCTCAGTAGCCGCAGTGCCTACAACCGTCGCTACATTGGCGTCTCTGGTTCTGGCGCCATCGTGGTGCCGGGTGGCGTGTTCCAAAAGGATGACGTCGTCTATCTGCGCGCCGACTCTGGCTCGATTACGGTGGTTGGCTCGGGCTGCTCGATCAACCTGCCTTACGGACAGAACAACGTCCTGGCGGGCTCGGGTTCGACCGTAGCGCTCGTCTTCCGTTCGGGTACGGTAGCGGACTTGATCGGTCAGACGCAATTTACCTAAGGAGATCGCGATGAGCGAACCGCTACGCGCAATCATCTCCCGAGGGTTGCGTCCGAAACCGCCACCGCCGACTGCCCAGCAAACGATTGCGTGCCCGGTTGGTTTTGACGGCACGATCGTGCAGCAGCGCAGCGTGACCTGGGTCGTAAACGGTCAATACTGGGAAGTCGGTCCTTGGTACGAAGTGCAGAATAACTGCATGTCTCAAGAGGTCCGCTTTCAAGGCCCGAATGTCCGAGTGGCTCGTGGCTTCACAAACGCCAATCCGGAAGACCCTGATCGCCGCGCTACGGGTACGTACGGCTGGTACTCGATCAGTAATGGCGGTTACACGTGTACCTTCCGCACCGTCTTTACCAGTCGTTCGAACCGCTTCGTGCCCTGGAACGGGCGCGGCACCATGGACGCTGATATCAGCATTCCGGGCGCTGGCGGGCGACGCTGCCGACTGTTCTGGGATCGGGACTACGCGGTGTTCTCTGAAATCCGCTTGGATGCGGCCGGCAACGGCTCGTATCGTGGAGTGTATTCGGATGACGGCGCTGAATACCCGACCTATCACTGGGTCATGCTCTACGGACCTTGAGGAGGCGTTGTGGTCAGTCAACTGCAAAGCATCAACAAGACCTCGCGCTCCATTTTACTGGATCTGATCTACGCCAGTTTGGGTGCGAGGCTCTTGCCTGATGACATCACGTGGGGTGAGCCCGAGGCTTACGAGCCTTACCCGGATGATGATTTCAAGCGAGACACGCGGTTGCAGC
Organism: uncultured Burkholderiaceae bacterium; assembly: GCA_937871985.1. The sequence continues at coordinate 221,053 of CALMPB010000400.1, read as the reverse complement.
TGATTGCCAGCGACGACGCTAAGTACGTAAAGGGTCGCAAGTCCGTTACGTATCGGCGCCTTCGCTTGGCGCAGCTCGAATCCGTGAGCCAGAACGTGGTCACCAGTCGTGGCTTTCCGTTCTCTACCTACGAAGTCTTGGATCAGTTGAATCTGATCTATGGCGTCATGCTGGAAGAGGACGACGTCTACGACATCCAGTACACGCATATGGCAGGACCTTTCGTGTTGCGTGCCAAGCCAGGATCTTTGGCTTGGGTGGGAGAGCTGGAGTTCGCAGTCGAATTCACCGACCTCGAATTACCGGCGCTTGTCATCAACCGCGACATGGATGGTTTCACCCCTGACGAGGTAGAGGCTCTGGAAGCCTTTAAAACGGCTCCTGAGGACGTTGTAGTAGAAGGACCTACCGATCTTGGTCCGCCTGGTTTGGCAGCCTCTGGCGCCCTCTCAGACGACATCCAGGACGATGATGACGTTCCCATGATTCCAGGCTTTTAAAGTGCGGCATAAATCCCACCCAAACCTGTCTTTACGATAGGCAAGGGTGGGATTGGCTTTTATGCCGTCGTGCCTTGAATCGAGCGATCGATCCACTTCTCCAGCGCTGCGGCAACCTTCACCACATCGAACACGCCAAAGTAGTAGTGCCACATCTGCTCGGGGCCTTGATGGTAGTAGAAGTCGTAGTAGTCTTCCGAAAACTCTTCGCCTTCGTCAGCCATGTACTCCGCCACCGGCCCGCCATCGGAGTGATCGAGCCAGTCATGCCAGCCCGTACTGATAACGTACTCGTTGTTTTTGACAGCCAACAAGTCATTGATGAGCGTGGCAGCGCGCTTGACGCCAGCAGCATCCAAAGGCGGGAGCGTGTCAACAGCCACGGGCTTTTTCTTAACCGTGGTGATAACCCAGTCGTCTTTGGTCACTATGGGGACTTCGTTGCCAACGAAAGTCCCATCGATCTTGGGAAAGCGTGCCGTGGGAAACGGAATCGCCCGCAGATCTTTGATGGCTTTCTTAGCGAGGTTGGCGCGCTCCTCGCTAGTCTTAGCGGACTTCAGTGCCCGGCCCAACTCACTGTCGATCTTCTGGACTTGCTTGTCAGTTTCTTCCAGCACCCGGTCCCACTTGATGATGAACGCGCTGTTCTTGTGCACGCTATCTTCGATATTGGCAAAGGGGTCTTTCACCGGCTGCTCGTTCATGGCGAACGCTTGCGAGAAATCCGAAGCCTTGATCGGCTCGGTGACAAACGTCTGCTTGTTGATCCAGGTCGGATTCAGGTAGTACTTGTCGATCGCCTCGCCCAGCTCACGGATCGCTTTCTGACCTTCGGGCGTCCAGCGCTGGCCGTCTTGATCGAGCTTACTGCCAGGTTTGGCGTCAGTGGCTTTTACGCCTTTGCCGTCCTTGCCTTGCACGGCGTTCTTGATGCGCGTGAAAATATCGCCCAAACCTTCCATCGCCAGCACAGCACCACTAGCCAGTGCCACTTGGTCAGCGGTTTGCTGAGCGTTAGCTTGAACTTGTACGTCCACGCCGTCGTTCGCAGGTGCCCGACCCACGGCCGTCGATGCGGTTGCCCAGTCGATCGGACCTTCCTTACCGAGATAGGCTTGCGCCACGCGCAGATGCGCTTCGGTATCGATGAGGCAATCGAGCATGCTCGCGAACTGCTTGGAGGCGAACTCTTTGACTTGCACAAGCGTCACACCCGTCTGGCCACGGAAGTAGTTCTTGGTAAGAAAGCAGTTCTCGTAAAGCTCGGTAACCTTGGCTTTCTCGCTGTCGGTACGTTCTCCATGCGTGCCCTTGATGAGTTCTTCGAACTGCAAGGGAAACGCCGGGATAGGGGTCTGGCGATTGGGCACTTCCAGATCGACCTTGCACCACTCGTGAAAGCCGCCATCGGGACGCAGGAACATGTCCACTTCCCAGGTCAGACCCGACTCGGCATCCGGAAAGCTGTAGCGGATCTTGTTCATGCCGCTTTCAGCGAGCAGCATGAAAAGCGCGAACCGCTCATCGGTCGAGGGAATACCGCACTCGATGGCATCACCGTTTTGGTTCAGACGCACTTTGGTGGTGTCGGTGTATTCGGGTTTACGTTCATCGCCCAAGTACACCGAATGGCGCACGCGCTGCCCGCCTTGCGCACCGTTCTTTTCCGAGAGCGGAATCTTGATTTCCCACTGGCGCTGCATTTCACGACCCGCAGCACGAGCCAGCTGCGTGAAGTCCGAAAGCCGAGCATAGAAGACGTGCTCGATCTCTCCCTTCATTTGGCCGGTGGCGTCATCCTCCAACGAGGGTGTGCCGCGAATGGCTTTACGAAAGACACTGGATAACATCGGAAAGATCCTTCTAAGAGATCGTAGCGTTTGAGAAAATGAGTTTGATGATTTCGACAGCCGTGGTGATCAGTCCGTTCACGACGCTCAGATCCACGTCACCCCGGATCGTGCCAACGATGGCCACAGCCACGACAATCGAGATGAGAATCCCGATCGCCGTAAAGAAGAGCCCTTTGATCATGAAGCGCTTGAGTTTTTTGTCTTCAGCCGCTTCGAGCTGCTCAGGGGTAAACGCAGGGCCAGGGAAAATCGCCTGATGGCTTGCCACGTTGTAGTTGTGCAAGAGCGTGACCTGGTCTTCAGCTGCCAGCTTACCGATGGCTTCTTTCAGGTCCCGCCCCGTAAAGGTTTCAGTCAGGCGCGGCAAATCATCGTTGACCTGCATGCGTTCCTGGTACGCCGCCACCAGCGCGAGGATGGAGGGCGCTTTCTGTTTGGAGAGCAACGTCGAGTCCGGAATGTTGCGCAGTACGTCTTCCACAATCGACATCACGGGCTCCCCGGGGGTTGGTCATAAAGCTTCATTTGGTCGGCCTTCCACTTACGCAGTTCTTGCTTTTCCACGTTGCAGGCTTGAAGGTTCGACACCTGGCTGTTGTTCAGCTTAGTGAGGATCTCTTCCTTACCTTCCCAGTCTTTATCCAGGTAGGCAGAAGGTGCCGGAGGCGGCGTCACGTTGCAGTCAAGCAGCCATTCGTCGCGCGGTAGCGCAGCGACGTACTTGTATTCAGTCACGACCTTGGGCGTGCAGCCAGCCAGCAAAAGCGTGGTAGCGGCAACGCAGAGCAAAGCTGCGCGTTTCATGATGCGGGGTTTCCTGTGCTTAAAGTGACGTCGCCTCGCGGGCTCGCCCTCGTTATTTCTTTGCGCAGTCGGCAGCCGTCGGAACAGCCACGCAGTACGACGCCCACAGGCCATCGATACGTGCTTTGCTGATCTTTGCTTGCCGTTCGGCTTGGTTCGCCGTGCTGGGCTCTTTAGTCTCGAACTCCTTACGGATCTCTTCGACTTGTTGTTCGGTTTGTTGTGCCACCTCGGCTTGCTTCTCGCCGGCGATACGAATGCCGTTGGCGATGTTCACGCTCGTGGTCTGGTTGATGCTCTCCGAAGCTTTGCGCTTGCGCTCAGTTTCTTGGTAGCCTTCGATCGTGACCTTTTGCGCGCTGATCGTTTCGGCCTGTTCCTTGATGGTGCTGCCTCGGGACCAGTTCGAAATAAAAAGCCCGGCCACCAGCAGTGCCAGTGCGCCGGAGCAAAAGAGCAAAATCTTCGCCTTCAAAGGCGTGAGGGTACTGACGGTCATGCCGCACCTATAAGAGTTTGGTATCGACAGTACGCTACCGCAATCGCATCGGTAGAGTGCTCATCGAGTTGATCAAGCGAGCCAATCCCTTGATAGTTCAGGTATGGCATGCGCATGAGAGCTTTGGTCACTTCTTGTTTGAACTCTTGTTTGCTCATGCCCTTCGGGGCTTTAGTGAGCGCGCCCACGGCAGACTTAGCCACGGTGGGTTCGATCATGTACAGCTCCATCCACATGTCGTAGCGACGAAGCGCGGTGTGCGCTGCGTAGACCGCCTGAGTCAGGGCACCGAATGCTTGAGCAAATTTCTTTCGCAGAAACGGAGCTTCAGAAGCCACCGCCACGGGCCGCTCGCTACGAAAGAAGTCGAGAAGCTCGTCTTCTAACGCAGCCAAGCGCCCTAGGCGATCGCCATGAATCTCGCGTGCCCACGAATGGCGCGAGAGTCGCTCACCGCGAAACGTGCGCGCCGTCGTGTAAAGGATTGCGCCTGTTTGGGTATCAAACGCAATCGTTGCAACTCCCAGGGTATCCGTGCCAGGGTCGATACCAATGACTTTGGCTACCCGGGATGCATCGGCTGGAAGCGATAGCATGGCTGGTTCCTTACGGGGTCACGCCTTCGAGCTTCAGAAGCGGCTCGGTAGCGCCCAGTTCGAGAGCCACGTTCACGCCGTTGTTCATGATGTTCATCGGGAAGAAGGTCGCGACAAACGAGACGCACTGCACGGCGATGGCCTCCAGGAAGTCAAACGAGGACGATCCCTGGCCCGGCACTTCGGTCATGCGATCCACGCCCGAGCACAGTCCCATTTCCGAGATGATGGCGTAGCCTTCATCTTCGTACATGATCCGCGAGACGTTGAGCAACTCGTTCACATCCACTTCACCCAGAAGCAGATTCACGAGTGCCGAGGCCGAGACGTATTCGCCAGTCGTGACGTTCACGCCCTGGTTGTTCAGATCGGGCGGAGTGGGCGAGAGGTTTGCGCTCGTCGGCACGAAAGGCGTGGGCGCCGCGTCACCGATGTGCGAGAGCATGCGCACCACCGCATCGCTGACATCCAGGCGCTTGGCGTAGTAGGCATAGTAGCGACGACCCTGGTGAGTCTCTTCGCGACGCAGCGCGTACTTGGCGCGGTCGGCTTGCGTCAGGTCTTCTTCAGGCAGACGCAAGACGAGCGGGATGTGGTTGTAGAGCGCCGCGTCGGTAGCGCGGTGCTGCACGGGATCGGGCTTGGTGAGTTGGTTGGCGCCCGTACGCATGCGGTGACCGCCGTTACCGACGGTGAGATAACGCATCGCGAGGCGATCATTCAGGTTGGGCAGGGCAGTCGGCAGCACACCGAACTTTTCGTTCAGGGTCGTGTACTGGACGATCTGGTGAGGACGGTTCAGCAGCAAGGCAGTCTGCAGTGCTGCGCCGTAAACGGTGCGAACGATGTTTTCCACAAAAACTCCAGAAGGGAATTCAATCAAATTGTCACAGTATTAGCTCGACCGGGAGGAAAATAATAACTCCTCCCAAATCAAGCATTTACAGCGTAGGCGGGATATAAATCAGGCCGCTCAGCATCGGGATGCGGATGCGTTCAGCCAGTGCCGTTTCCCCCGGAGCGCTGGGCGTGTAGCAGCCGTAGATGTCAGGAATGGCTTGCGCTTGTTCAGCAGAAAGCGCGAGATACTCATCGATCCCAAAGCCAGGAATGACCTTGCGATTGTTTTGCGAGAACTCACGCGCCGCATGCAGCGTCACGCCTGCAATATCGAGCTTAGCGTACCAGGTGGGTTGAGACTTGCACGCACACAGCTTGACGTTAATCTCCTGACGGTACTTAGCCGACCCACTCGCACTGATGAGTTGGCGGATGCCGCAGTTCACGTCCATGTAGATAGTTGCCATCGCATGCGCAAAGAAGCGCTCGATTTCAACCGTCAGATCCGAGACGTACTGGTGCGCAAAGCCTTTCGCATCGATATCGCCCAGTCGCACCACCGACCAATTCATATCGCGGATCGCGCTATCGTTGATCTCAGTCATCAGATGCACGCTATAGCTCACCAACTGCTTGGTAAGCCGCGTCATCGCTGCCTGCAAGTCCTTCATGGACTCGGTGGTGTTCAGCGCCAGACCCGTCGCTTCGCGCGTGAGCTCCACGTAGAGCAAGCCCAGTTGCTCTTGGGTGAAATCCGTAATCCGGATGTTGCGCTCGGCAAACCAGGACGCGTACGTCGTGTTCGGTTCCGCCAGATCCCAGACGTTGTCGCTATAGATACGGTGCACCATGTTTTGCACCATACCGCGACGCACGTGGTGCTCTTGGTAGGCGACCAGACGCCGCTGCATGTCCATGCACCGGTAAATCACCCGGCACTGGCTATAGAACGCCTCGGTCGAGATCATGAGCGGCACGGGCTCTTGCAGGCTCAACGCTTGAGTCGCAATCGAGCGATCCACGAGTGCACGATCTACGACGCTCAGGATCTCGTCTTCGTTCACAAGCGGCACGCGCTGCACGCGAGAAGCCAAGACTTGCGGCACGTAGGTAAGATCAATCCCGATCGAGGAGCAAAACGCGTACGTCATGAAGATGTACGCCTCTTTCGCTGAGAGCGGAATGCGCTCGCCGGTACGCGGATTGGTCACACCCACAAACGCGGTATAAAGCCCGCGCATGCTCCAATCGAGCCAGTGGTTGAGTAGGATGTCTTCCATGCGATAGGGCGTGCTATCGCTATAGTCAACCATCGCCGATTCAAGCGCCTTGGTCGCCAAGACGTTTGAGGGCGAATTCTCCAGCTTCACCTGCGCTTCGGCTTGCAAGTCATCGCGCATCAACACGTTATCGCGTGCGAGCTCGGCTTCCTTATCGAAGATATCATCCACCGTGATGACGTCTTGCCCTGCAACGTTATAGCCCAGGTTCAGCGGCGTGCGGCGAAACATCGGCGTCGAATACAGTTCCTCGGGCTGGGCCGAGACGTCATGCTGCATCGTAAACTTGGCAAGCGGGATCTTGCGCTTGGTCAGGATGTTATCCACGACCCAGTCAAACGTATCGCGCTGACCGGAGTTACGCTCGATGTAGGGCATGTTCCGGTAAAGCCAGAGCATCTGCTCTTTGGTCAAGAGCTCGACGTCCGTCACCCCATGGCTGCTCAAGAACTGCATGAGGTGGTAGCTATGGACTTCGTTCGTCTTACATGCCGCCAGACGAATGTTCATGATTGCAGGAATCATGAAAAGCGCCATCATCCCGTAGTTCACCGTCTCGTACAGTTCGTCCGAGAGGTTAAAGGCCGCGTTATGCCAACGGGACTTGTAGCCGTAGATCCAGTCCTGGAGCTTATAGATAAAGGAGTACTCGTTCTCCTCGACGAGTTCCTCAGGCCAGCCCAGAATCTCGCCATCCTGCGCAGCAATCGCCGCGTCAATATCGACAGGATAAAGGATGCCGAGTATAAGAGCAGTTTGGTTCGGGTATCTTGTAGTCAGTTCCCGATACTGGCGCGTTCCGTACTGGTATGCCCGGTAGGTCGCGCGGTGGATCGTTAAGTTTTCCTTAGAAAAAAGTATATTCTCCAATGTATCCATTGAAGTGATATACATCGGCTCGTCAAAGTCGTGGTACTCGCCAGCCAGGTTGCGGTAATACCGCCAGGTGGTCGGGTCCAGCGTGTCAACGGTGTCTGCGCCGTGGTAATCCGTAAGTTCTTTATTCAGCCCGGCAGCCGTGGCTTCGGACTTAATACGGATCGTCCCCACCAGCTGCAGAACTTTATCAATGTAGATTTGTTGAATGTTGTCGGTCACGACGACCCCCAGAATTTTCCGTCGAGGTAATAAATGTCTTCTGAAAGCACACTGGTCAAAACCATCCGGATGGCGAACTCACGAGTGAGCGTGCCGGCAGAGCAGCTGGTGCGCCCTTCGCCGCAGACGGCAGCCGCGTTGGCCAAACTTGTGCCTAATGCCCAACCGCCGGCCTACGGTAGCGATAACAATCGCAAACCGCCCATGCCGGATGTCAATGGCTTTCGTACGATCTCCGCCAAGACGGACCAGAATATCTCGGATAACGAGACGGTCATGCAGCTGCTGCCTGACCAGGAAATGGCGTGTCAAATTCTGACCTCCTGCACCCTCGCTCCGAACGACATGATGGCGCCCGAGCTCACGTTCAAGGGCGTAGAGGACCTTGTACCGGCTGAGATCAACGCGCAACTCATCGGCGAGATCGATCAGCATTTTGACAAGGTCCATAAAATAAAGTCGCTCCTGCCCAAGATGCTGCGCGATGCGCTGTTTGTCACGGGCAGTTACGCCGTTGCGGTGATCCCTGAAAACTCGATTGACGAGGTCATCAACCGCCGTAACAAGGTCTCTCTGGAAGACCTGAGCGAGCACGTCACGTCCGAAGGGTTGATCAAACCCCTGGGTGCGCTCGGCCCTGTGGTTCGTAAAGCCCCCACGGCCGCCCGCCAAACGGGACGCTTGAGTCTGGAAGCGTTTGACAACACGCCCACCATCGCCGACGAGAAAGACAGCATCATGGTCTTTGAACAAGACCCTGAGATCAATGCCGTGCGTACGAAGGAGGGGAGCGACTTCCAGACATATGTTTCCGTCACCGATAACTATTCCGTACTGAAGATGCCGGCGGTGATGAACCGTGTGCGTGATGATCGCATGCGCGACCTCATCTCGCAAAGCGATGCGAAGTTCGACCTGGCTAATAGCGAGTTCGAAAAGAGCATGGAAGAGATGCGCCAGTACATCGCGCGCGGTGACTACAGTGCAGAAGGCGTGCACGAATCGCAACGCCTGACGGATCGCGAACTCACGCAACTCGTCTTTCAGAACCGCTCCTATCAGTACAGCCCGATCACGGCGCTCAAGACCCAAGAGCAACTCACGCGTAACACCGTGGGCAACCCCTTGGTGCAGCACTTTCCTTCGGCTGCAGTGATTCCGGCGTACGTACCGGGTTCGCCTGAAGTGCAGGTGGGTTTCTTCGTGCTCCTCGATGGCGAAGGCTATCCGCTGAATCGTCGCTCCAATCCGGACTACTACCGCGAGATGGGTTTGCGTCTGCAATCGGGTGCGAGCTTTCCGAGCGCGATGCTCTCTAAAGCCAACCAGATGATGATCGGGCAAGACTGCTCGGATCACCAGAAGGTGGACTTCTCCATCCGTGCGTACGGCGAACTGGTCGAGCAAGACTTGCTGGCCCGTCTGCGTAACGGTGAGCATCCGAACGGCGTGGCGTTGGCGTCCAACGAAGAGATCTACCGCATCATGCTGGCCCGCAGCCTGGCGCGTCAGCAAACGCAGTTGCTCTGGGTGCCCGTGCAGCTCATGACCTACATCGCGTTTGACTACAACGCCGATGGCATTGGTCGCTCGATTCTGGATCGCACGCGCGTACTGAACTCGATTCGCATCATGATGCTGTTTGCGCAATCGATGGCTTCGATGAAGAACTCGATCGGTCGCACGACCGTGACGTTTAACCTGGACGAAGACGACCAGGACCCCACCAAGGCCATCGAGACGGGGATTCACGAAATCATCCGTACGCGTCAGCAGTACTTCCCGCTGGGCTTGAACAGCCCGGTTGACATCGTGGACTATCTGCAAAAGGCAGGCTACGAATTCAAGTGGAAGGGCAATCCGCGACTGCCTGAGTTCGACGTGGAGTTCAATGAAACGAACTCCAACTACGTCAAGCCCGATACCGAGTTTACCGAGGACTTGAAAAAGCTCTCGATTCTCGCATCGAGCGTGCCCTCTGAGATCGTCGACTCTAGCTTTGAAGCGGAGTTTGCTGGCGTGGCGCTTCGCAACCACATCATGCTTTCCAAGCGTGTGGTGCAGATCCAAGAACAGTTCCTGCCGCAACTGCGTGATTTCCTGCGCAAAGCAGCAATGAACTCCGAGGATCTGGTAAAGACCTTGCGCGGCGTCATCGAATCGAACTACGACTCGCTGAACAAAGAGCGGATGGCCGAGACCCTGGGCTTGCCCAAGGATAAGAAGCTGCCCGATGACGTGTTCAAGCGCCTCGTGGTGAACTACGTCTTGCGTGAATACGTGAGTAATTTCGATGTGAGCCTGCCTTCGCCCAACTCGGTGACACTGGAAAACCAGATGGAGGCGATGGAAGTCTACTCCCAGGCGCTTGATAAGGCCTTGGATGCCTGGCTCTCTGACTCGTTCTTTACCACGGGTACGTCGGGCGAATTGAGTGGCGAAATTAATTCGCTGCGCAACATGCTCAAGGCTCACTTCCTGCGTCAGTGGATGGCCGAGAATGGCGTGATGACGGAGTTGGCTGCGCTCACCGCAAAGGGCGAAGACAACAAACCCATCATGAACTTCTACGAGTCGCAAGTCTCGCACATGGAATCGCTTAACGATACGCTGAGCGAATTCATGGTGAACCTGCAAGCCTCGGTTCGCACGACCAACCAGAACATGCAAAAGGTCACTGACCCGGATGCAGGTTCTACGGGCGTGGACGAAACGGCAGGCGGTGGTGGTGGCGGTGGCGACACCGGTGGTGGCGGTTCGGATAACTTCATGGATGATTTCCCGTCCGACCCGAGCAGCACGGATCCGGACGCTGATCCTGACGCAGACCCCGATGCTGATCCGGATGCAGACCCGAACGCTCAACCTGAAGAAGCTGGCGGTAGTGAAACCGCTGGTGGAACGGGTGAAGGTACCGAGCCCGCGCTGTAAAGGCAAAAAAGAAAGAGTGCGGCATAGACAGGAGAGAGCCTACCCTTGCGGGCGGCTCTCTCCTTATGCCCTAGTTAGGGGCTGGCCGATTACTCGGCGGCGTCTTCGTCTTCGCTGTCGGCGCCGGCTTCTTCGACTTCACCCATGTTCACGTAGATGGGCGTGGCGAAGAGTTCCGGCGAGGCGTTGCGCGCGGCGTCCAGCAGGCTTTCGGCGTCGGTCTCGGTTTCGGTCGAGCTGGTGACGTCGGTGAAGCCGTTGGAGGACAGCGTTTGCTGGATGAGGCCACCCACGATGGAACGCGATTGGGCGTCGCCGCCGTTGATGTCAATGGTCAGATCGTTCAGTGCGGACATGTCAGGTATCCTTGGATTTGGTAGGGATAAAGGAGGGAAGGAGTTTACGCGTTTGGAAACGCACTCCGGGACGGATGGGGATGGATCCCCGGGGAAGCGGTTTACGAAAAGCCGGCACAGCTGCTGATGCTTCGCCCTTGGTTCCAGCTTGGTCATGCACAGCCATTTCAACTTGACTCATCGTCTTCCTAAAAGATAACCCGCTGCATCATTTTTTCTTAGACACAGCGGGGCGGGTTGCTTACTTCACGAGGCTAAGCAAAAAGAAGCTGCTGCCCAAATGGCCACGAGACGCTTCCAGGATGCGGTTGTCGTTCGTGCGGATGAAATGCCGGTTGAAACCAGCGCGCCCTTCCGTTTCGCTCGTGATCTTGTCGGTGTGATCGAACAGATCCTGCACCAGATGGTAGAGCTCGGCGTTGTCCGACTGCTGCACCGACACCGCCACATCCGGCGAGAGCTGGATGTTCAGTTCATGCGACAGGCAGTTCAGGTACGTGAGGCTCACATCCGACACCAGGTACGTGAACTTCGGCTGGTTCTCGCCGTATTCCCGGCCGTTGAGCAGGCTTTCGGTGACGTCCTTGGCCTTCTCTTCGTCCAGCGGCTTGAAGAGGTTACGGATCGATTGGACTTGGTGACGCTCGATGCCCTGCATCACCACGTCGCCGTAGTTTTCGCGCAGGTAGGCGAGCATGTCCTCGATGTCGTTCACGAACGACTCGATGCCGAACGGCGCCGGGATCGACAGGTGGTTGCGCAGCAAACGCATCACGAACTCGGTGGCGCGTTGGTTGACCGCGCTCCAGAGCTCCTGCGAGACTTCGCCCACACGCGCATTCATGACGTCACGTACTTCGAGGTACGTGCGGCATTGGCTCAGCGCGGTGATGAAGCCGTTTTCGTCCGCGAAGCTGATGACCGGCTCGGTGATCTTGGCGTAGGCACGGAAGACCGCCGGAACCTTGCCATCGACCGCTGCCACCAGGCGCGCCAGGTTTTGCGTGAGCCAGGCCGATTCGAGCGACGGATCGACTGCCCAGCTGCGGCATTCGACACTTTTCACTTGATCTTCGGCCGAGACTTCTTCGGTCAGGCTGGCATGGGCTTGGTTGTTCAGCTCGTTCAGGCCGTTTTGAATACGACCCATGGTCTCACGAGCGTGCTGATCGTTGAGCATGGGTTCGTAGACACGCGGCACCGGGCCGAAGCTGTCCACCAGGGCGTGATCGTCGTACTTCATGTTGGGATCCAGATCCTCGCGGGGTTTGAGCACGGCCAGAACCGAGCCATCGTTTTGACGCTTGTACAGCATCGCGGTGCGTCGCGGATCGAACGCAGGCAGGTACGGCTGAACCGGCGTGGGTTGCCACTTCAGCAGACCGGCGCCGGCCGGGACGAGTTCCGGGATGACCGGAGTGGGAGCGCGATGTTCCATGGTTTTCTCCGGAGTTTGGGAGTAGGGTTGACGCAGCACTTGCGCAGACGTGGGCTGAGTCGTGCCCCGGCCACTGACCAGTCCTGCTTGATGGCCTTGCGAGGCTTCAGCAGGCGAGAGACCGCCACGCATCGGCGGATTGGAGGCGTAGCGAGTCGAGGCTGCCGAGGTCGTCTGCGCACGCGCCGGATGATAGCCACCCGCCACGTAACCCGTAGTCCGACCCGGCGTTTGGTAACCCGTTTCGAATCCAGGCACGCTTGCCAGGCCACCGCGCGACTTGAAGTTCTGCATCTCGTTGCGAATGCCGTCGAAGACGTTGATCATGCGGCTCGCAGCCTGGATGAACTGGGGATTCAGTTCATATTCCAGCGCCGGAAAGCGCCGCATGTTGTCAGCCGCGAAGAGCTCGATGGTTTGGTCGCAGCACGGCCCGAGCGCCTGATCGGGATCGCGAAACTGGTTCTTGGCGATCATCAACTCGATGTAATCCGCCGTACCCTGCACCAGGGCGGCGAAGTCTTCGTTGTTGTAGGCGTTGGCGGCCATCATGTTGAACGTGAACATGCGCAGCGGGTTATCGCGCGCACGCGCTTGCAGGATGTCCGCGCAGACTCCGGCAATCGCAGGCACAGCCTGCTGGATGAACGGGTGGGTCACCACGTTCGGCACGCACGGCGGGTTGTGCGGTCCGACGTTATAGAACGGGAACTGCGTGTTGTGCGGATCGAAGGGAAGTGCTTGATGTTGGTACATAGTGACAAGGTCCTTGGTTTTTTAATGATCCCCAGTGCGTCCACTGGGTTTCTCTTGAGTTCAGCTCAGGCCAGGCAACCGACGTTTGATCAGTTCCTGAACAGAGGCGAACAATTCTGCCAGATACGGGTTCTGCACGAAGACTCCGTGTTCATCGAGCCGCGCATGCAGGTTCATACGCGAGTGGCCCGATGGATCACCCTTAGAGATGTTCGTGTAGCCTGCGATCTCCGCCGTCGAGAAATGCAGGTGCTTAGTCGGATCGGCTGCCGTACCACGGTCTTTGCGACCGGCTTGCCGAGACGAGTTCGCTTGCGGAACCATAATCGACGTGATTTTGAACGCTTTGTTATCCCCCGGGCAAGCTTCGGTGGAGACTTCGCTGTGGCCTTGGCGGATCTTGTAAATCAGCCCTGGTTTAAGTGTCGACATCTGGAAGATGTTTTTCACCGTCGCGACGTCTAGGCCCTCTTTGGCCGCCGACTTCAGCTTAAAGTAGAGGAGCACGATTGCGCTCGTGATTTCAAACATGACGTAATACAGAATGTTCGGCTCTTTGCCGTACAGACTGTTGATCGATTCCGATGCGCTACGCGCCCAGCCGTTGATTTGTTCAAGCACCACGGCAAAGAGTTCGTAGACATCGTCGACCGGCACGCCAATGGCTTGCAGTGTTTTGTGGGTGACTGTGTCGACGTATTTGTCCAGGGAGTCAATGTGGTTGCACACCTCATCGTAGAGATCGCCGTGGCCGATGTTATCGGCAATCACTGCGTACCCCAGCGCGATCCGCCACTTGTAGAGGCTATCGACGTACTCCAGTTCAATTTGCGTCGGATAATGATCCGCCACGTAGAAGAAGCCCGCCACCAGGGATTTCACCATGGGCGTGTATTCTTCCACCCGAATCGCCAAGCGCAACTCCGTCGGCTTGTAGATCAGGCTCTTCACGCCACGCGGTTTGATCGTGTGGGTGTAGGTCGTGCGGCAAATCACCCACTGATCGGGCGGGTAGTTCTGCGGGTTGATGTCGTCTTTTCCAACCACGACCTGGCAGTTCGCAAACTTGCGAAACGTTTCGGTCAAGCCGTACTTGCAAAAGAGATAATGCGCCAACGTGGAACGAGCCTGTACCATGGGCTTGTTCCGCATTTTGCCGTTGTAGATCCGTGACCACGGAATCTGTACGCTTTCGCGCCGGCCACGCTCGTAACCCGCCACATCACGCGCAGCATCCCCGCTGTCTTGGTAGTTGTGCGCGATGTAGTCGTAATTCATCCGATCAATCGTGAGCCGCGCCATCAGCAGACGAATGAATACGCCGGTAAGCGTCGGAGAGATCACCCGATCGGAAAGTACCGGACTGATGACGAATCGGCTCCCACCGATGTAGATTTCACCCGCATCGCTCACAAACGGCAGCTGCAGGTACTTGGGCGGGAGTTCTTCGCCATTGACCGAGAAGTGGTACGAACGCATGAAGATGTCCGTACGCGCCATGTCAAACCGGCCTTTGGTTTGATTGCGCTGATTCTTCTTGGCCGTTTCCCGAAGTTCTTCAGGCGGCAGCATCCGGCGACTACCCAGATACTTCACCCCTTCCGGAAAGCTCGCCGAGACGGCGCGCCAAACGTCATCGATGTACTTTTCGCAAAGCGGGATATAGGTGCAGGCCAACCCATTGGCGGTGGTTTCATTCAGAGGCGGCGTATCCTCTTTCACCAGACGACGAAGTTCCTGATCCATAGGGTTATTGGTTTACCTCCTTCAACTTTGCATGCTTAGAAGTTCGCCCGGGAGAACGACTTCGATGAACTTGAGAGCAGCGTTTTGATCGCCACCATGATGGCGCCAATGCCGACAATGATCGTGGGTAAGAATTTGAGAGACTCGCTGTGGTCTTTCCTTTCGTGGGATCTGCGTTCGTATTCGTCTTTCATCTGAGCCCGTTCGCGTTCCATCTTGCGCTGGTACTCTTCGTGCTGGCGAGCCTGATCGGCAGCGTGCGCTGCTGCCTGCTCTTCCATGCTCTTGCGGATTTTCTCCCGCTCGAACTCACTCTGATTGAAAGCTTCCTTAGCCCGATTCAATTCGGCACGCAGAAACTGCGTATCGTATTCCATCTGGGCGATTTTCTCTTTGCGTTCGAGCTGGCGGTCTGCGCTGTTATACGCTTCGGCAAAGGTCCGGTAAAGACCCAAGTGCTCTTCCGCATCCTCAAAGGCCACTATCTCCATGCCGGTCGCTGGGGTTTCCCGTAGCGATTTCACATGGCCGTTGGTGAGGATGTACACGCCTTCTCGCATGGTCTGGTCTTCGGTGGCAACCACCTTAAACACGCGACCTGCCAAATTGATGAACCGGTCTCCAAAGATACCAGTGTTGTCAATAATTTTCAGCGTGTAACCGAAACTCGAAAAGCTCTCCTCCGAAAGATTCTCGGCGATGAGCTGTTTGTGCTTGCCCATGAGACTGTGCGGGTGCTCAGGCATGTCCAGGACGTCTAGGACCGAGACGACGGTATCCGTTTCGTTCGAGTAGATCGAACCCCCACATTGGCGCAGGGTCTGATAGTCGATCGGGTAATCCAGATACATGCGGCTACCGCCATGCGCATTGACTTCGATCTCCTTTTGAAAGGCATCGCGCAATAGTTGTAGCTCTTGGGTCGAGGCGTCGTCCACAACACTTAATACCCGCTGTATGTTTGTTTTTATTGCAACGGTGGTGAGAATCTCCACCCGGATCACCAGACGTGGGGGTTGATTGTCTGGTTCTGCCGGCAACGTGAACTTGAACCCGCTACGCAGCCCAATAGAAACCGGGACGGGCGTACGGTTCACATACGAGAAATTGATTTCAATCGGATTGGGGCGGCTGCGGTTCTCCCGGAATCGCGGTATCCCCGGCACAACCTTCCCCAGATGTGGTGTTACGCTAGAGTCGTCTGTATTCATGTCAAGCCCTCAGAAAGCAGCTTTGGTCTATTGTTATCTGGAAAGAGGTAAGTAAGATGCACGCATCATTACTACCGTGACACTTGGATGATATATGTTTATTTCTATTTTGACTGCGGCATAAGTGCGGCAAAACCACCAACCTCCTTGACCGAAGTCTCGGAGGTTGGTGGGAGCCCCAAAAAGCTCTTTGGTAGGTCGCGACAGGCCTGAGTCAGAGGCGATACCTCTTACCCAGATACCGGCTGCAACTCAAGGGCCAGAGTATTCCTCAAAGCCCGAGAGTTGTGTCACCCTGACCAGGTCTGCCAGTTAAACCGGGTGGTTGTTCAGGGCGACCTTCGAGGCGACGACGGCGCTGATGCCGCTCACGTCCAGCACGCCCATGATGGGCAGGTTGGTGATGTGACGGAAGGACGGTTGCACCGTCAGTTCCAGCTGGTTGCCACCAGCGCGGTGGATCGGCAGGCGCGTGACGACTTCCGACTTCCAGGCCATGACGCCGTAGTGCAGCGGGTGCGGAACACCTTCTTGCATGTTCGGCTGGCCGAACGAGAAGATGATCTTGCCGGCCATGTCCTGGTTCAGCGTGGAGACGACCTTCAGCGTGAAGTTGATGCCGCCCAGCGTGCGCAGGTCACCTTGCGTGAAGATGTACTGATGGATGTACGGATCGGTGACGATCAGCACTTCCGGCAGCGGAGCCACACCACCAGCCAGCGCGTCGGCCGCGGCCTTGATGCCCGAGGCTTGGTAAGCCTGGTAGACCATGTCGCTGATCTTGTTGACGATCAGCGCGCAGATCGCTTGACGACGGTTCACGGAATCCAGCGAATCCAGCGAGGCCGCCACGTCCAGCGGTTCACGCTTGAACCACGGTTGCACCAGGTAACGCGAGACGCCCAGGATCTCGGGGATTTGATCCATCGAGTCGCGGTTGTCGTAGTAGTCGCGCAGCATGTCGGCGTCGGCCAGCAGCTTGGCGATGGCAGCGTTCGAGGTACGCACGCGGGTCGCGGTGATCAGTGCCGACAGCTCGGTCGAGTGGTCCTGATCGGCCTGGGCCAGCGGACGCGGGCAGGTGATCGGGGAGAGCAGCGGCACGCCGTAGACCTGGTTGAAGAACGTGATGTCCAGCAACTGGCCGCGTTCACGGCGGTTGGCGTTCGAACGACGAGCGTCCAGGTCGTAGCCGACGACTTCGGCGCCGATGAACAGGTCAGCGATGGTCTTGCCAGCACCGGTGGTCGGATCCAGTTGTTCCTTGGCCGCGCTGATGATGCGGTTCACGGCAACCTTGGAGGCGAACAGGTTGGTGTCAGCGGTGTCCAGGTTGACCGAGCCGGAGACCTTGGTCTTCAGACGCACGGTGTAGTCGCCGTTGACCAGCGGTTCGAGCAGGACCGAAGCGGTGCCGTCGGCTTGCTTGGTGTTCTTGTTCAGCAGCAGGCTGCCGGTGTCGAACGCCAGGTTCATCTGACGGTAGTTGTTCTGCACGGCGTAGTTGAACGTCGCGTAGGGCAGCTCGGCCGTTTCGAAGCGGATGACTTCGGCGTCAGCGCCGGTACCGATCTTGACGTACACGGCTTCCAGACGGACGTTGGGGTCGATCTGGTCGGTCGAGTTCATCAGGCCGGTCTTGAGCAGCTCTTCGGTCTGGCTGATGCCCAGCAGGGACAGGTCAGCGCCGATGGCCAGCGGCTGGGTCGTGACGGTGATGCCGTCGTGTTCGATCGTGCGGGGCGCCAGCAGGGCTTCGTCGACGAACTGTTCCTTGGAACCGTCGCGGAAGACCGGGATGATCTTCAGCATGTCGTTCTTGAGCAGCGTCGGATCGATGACGGCCTGAATGACGTTGCGACGGTTGAACTTGTCCAGCGTGCCGGTGGTTTGGCGCGTGACTTCCGGGTACACCTGGATCAGGCGGATCGACATGGCCAGGCCGAATTGGTCGGGCGTGATCACGGAGGTCGGGAAGAACAGCTCGCCGGCTTCGTCTTGACGGCTGGCCGACCAGTTGTAGGCGACGGTCCAGGCTTGCGAGTTCTTGTTTTCCGATTCGTCGAACGCTTCGAGCGCCGGACGCATACGCGGAACCGAGGTGCCGTCGGCGCCGAACGCTTCCATGTTGCGCACGATCAGGCCGGGCTTGTTGATGTCGGCCGGGGTGGCGGCGAACTGGTGGGCGTAGAAGTCACGGATCGAGGTGGCCGAGACGCCGGCGGTCAGCGCAGCTTGGAAAGCCACGTTGCCACGGTCAGCGCCTTCGACGCTGGAGCCGATTTCTTCGAGCGCGATCTTCAGCGCGGAGACGGCGTCGCCCAGTTCACGGCGGCCGCTGTCGTCCAGGTTTTCCAGGGACACGGAGTGGGCGCCAGCGCCAGCCACACCGATCACGCCGGTGGACGAGAGGTTGGCACGGTTCGACAGTTGCTTGACCAGCAGTGCGGTGACGTTGTCGGGCGAAGACTGTTGCGCCAGTTTGCCGGCGTACAGGTTGGAGATGTCGCTCATGGAGTTTACCATCCTTGTTGAGAAGTGAGCTTGGGGCTTTGTACCCTCAAACAATAACCCGTCGTTGGGTGAGGAGTTCGAGGTATTTCTGGAAGAAAGGAGTTGCGGAGGATTCGCTATGCGACAGGCCTGAGGCCCGCAGGTGCTTCAGGATCGCCGTAATCAACTCATAATGATAGTTGGTTACGACATCTGCGGTGAAGTGCCCTGGATAGATGACGATGCCGCCGACCTCAGGTGACAAGTCATAGATATTAAATGCTCGTTCGTACTCCTCCTGTTTGCTAAGGGGATCAAAAAGACGCGCTTGCACGTCTGCTCGATACGACGGGTCTTGCTCGACGGCGAGGATGTCCTGGAGCTTGAGCGATTGCTCGTTCACAGAACCCAGCCAGCGGCTGACCAGTTCGTTGTGTTGAGAAACACCTACACAATACGGGAAGTATTGCTGCAAGGTGACGAATTGGGCGAGATCACTCATCGCTGCGATCTGGCTCACCTTGTTGAAGTCCAACACGTCAGCCAGGTTCATGCCATTGCGCTTGATCGCGTTAGCAATCCAGAACGGGATCAAAACGAACTCTTTTCTCTTGGACACGGACCGTGCTCCTATAGTCGGAAATATAAATTCACGATAGTGGCTGTTTCCTATGACCACTACCAGACATGGTGACCTGCTGTAGGCCACGTCAGTAAACGAATTCTACATAGAAATGAATAACAAACTTCTGCTTGTCAACGGCATCACGCTGCTGTATCGCGAGAGTCAGATCCCAGGGGCTAAAGAAAAGTCCTCTGGATTGGTGCGCAATATTGCCACAAGCGTGAAGCTGCCCGAGGCTCATATTGGTAGCGTAGATACCGAATGGTCTGTCCTCGACGGAATGAAACGGATGGCTCTCGCGATGTGCGATGACCCACCTACCCACGAATATAGCCCTACCGAACTGCTGCAGCGGGTTCGTGTGGTGGCCGATATGGAAAGCTCCATCTACGAGGCTTTCCGTGAAGGAATTGAAACCGACCTGAACGAAATGCAGCTAAAGCGCATGGTGGTGAACCTGCGCCGAACGCTGGGCAATCACTTTCGCGAAAAGCAGATCGAAGAGATCATGTCACGAGCGGCTGCCAAGATCCGTTACAAGCGCGAAGAGATCACTGACTACGCGGCGTTTGTCGCTTCGGTCTGTGCTGAACTCGAACCCTACCAGGTCGATGCCTCGGACGACGATCCTGCGATTGCCGAAGAAGTTATCTTCGAGCGTCGCGAAACCGTGGAGAAAGTCTTTCAGAACGTGAAAGACATGGCTTCGGGCGAGAGCGTGCTCCAGTTTGGTTGGCAAGGCATCAACAACATGTACCAGGGCGGCCTGCGTCCTGGTGACTCCATGGTGATCGGTGCCTTGCAACACAACGGCAAGACCAAAGTCTCGCTGGACATGTTCTGCGATATCTCGCGCTTTAACACGCCGGTTCTCAAAGACCCGACCAAAAAGCCGCTGCTGGTTCGCATCTCGTTTGAAGATAGCGTCGAACTGAACCTGCAAGCGCTGTACGCACGTCTCTACGAAGAGGAAACGGGTCAGAAGGCTGACATCAACGCGGTCGATAAGGAAGTCCTCACGGACTACGTCGTCTCGCGTATGCAGGCTACGGGCTTTACGGTGCGCATGCTGCGTGTGGATCCGACCCAGTGGACCTACACGAAGATGCTGGAGAAGATCCTCCAGTACGAAGCCGAAGGCTACGAAGTCAAACTCCTGATGTGCGACTACTTGCTGGAGATGCCGACCACGGGATGTAAGCAAGGTGCGACCGGTACCGATGTGCGTGACATGTTCCGCCGGGTGCGGGCATTCTGCAACCCACGTGGCATTTGCTTTATCACGCCTCACCAGCTCTCGCCTGATGCGAAGAAGATGGCGCGTGAAGCTCCGCGTGAGTTCCTGAAGAAGATCGCCAACCTCGGCTACTGGGACGGCTGCACGACCATTGACAACGTCGTGGATGCGGAACTCTACATCCACATCGAAAAGCTCAATGGCGAGGCGTACATGACCTACCATCGCGGCAAGCATCGCCTGCCCACCGTGATCGAAGACTCTGAGAAGTTCTGCGTCTATAAGTTCGAAGCTATTGGTGGCTTGCGTGCTGACGTGAAGGGCGCTGCGCAGTTCCGCCGCAAGGTGGGTGGTGGCGTCGTGGGTTCGGGTAACGAAGTGCCGATCTGGGATGACGGCTTGGGGTTCTAACGCCAAGCGAAGGGAGAAGCAACCATGGGAATAATGTGTCTCATGGTTGCTTCTCCCTATTCTTTATTTTTGCCTCAAGGTGTATAAAAATGACCTCTCTTTTGCGCGTCTCTCTGGAAAGCATGGCCCAGCGCTCCCACGAAGAGCTTGACGTTGGCGATAACCTCGAAGCCGATGCGTTGATGGTGGAAAACGAGCTGCAGACCGTTCAGCGCGCCGATGAGCGCCTGGAGGAAGCCCGTAGCGTGATGGATTCGTATCGTGAGCAGATCGAAGCCACGCTCGATTCCGGCAAAGAACCCACGCCCGAACTGGCTGAAACGGCTCGCCGTCTGGTCGAAGCCGAAGCGAACCTGGTGGAAGGCGAATCGCCCGTCTCGCTCGAATCGCATGCCGATCCCCGCCAGCAGTTGCAACTCGCCCTCGAATTCCTGAAGTCCGACTACATGAACCGTCACGCCCAGGCCTGGGTGCTGAACTGGAAGAACCAGGCCGACGTGGTGGCGAACCTCTTTACGACGACCAACTACCAGCTCGGCAAGTACGAAGCTCGTGTGACGGCAGCCGAAAAGGAATACAACGAAAAGCGCCACGACTGGTCCCAACCCAAGCAGCGCGGCAGCCTCGTGGGTCTGTGGCAGCATTTCTCCACGGGTGCGGGTGAGTCGATCAACGTCCTGGACGACATGTCGTTCGACTCGGACGTCTCGAAGTATTTGCTCATGACCTATCCGAGCAAAGTCATCGACGCCATGAAGCAACTCGCGCAAGTGGTGAAGTCGGCCAAGTTCGGCACGGCGGCCGACGCAGCAGCCTTTGCCAAGAAGGTCGGTAGTCTCACGTTCGTACCGATGCAGTTCGAAGCCAAGTACCTGGGCGATCATCCGCTCTTTGGTGCGGTCGGTCTGGAACGCGAGACGGGTCGTACGCCTGCCGCAGTTGAAATCGACGGCACGGAGTTCAAGGAACTGGCTACGCGCGCCACGCCTATGGAGATCGTGCAAAAGACGCGCTTCGGTCACGCCTGGAAAGCAGGCACGTACAACTACGGCGATAACTTCGCTGCCAGCGCGATCGAATTCACCAACGCCCAGATCGGCGAGATCTTCAAGGGTGCCCGCGAGTATCTGGATCACGTGCGTGGATTCATCAAGCTCAAGCCCCAGTACGAGCAAGCCCAGAAGGCTTTGGCCGAAGCGCTGGTGGCAGCGGATGCGACGCTTGCCCAGATCGAAGACCGTGGCGTGCGCAAGCTCACCGAACAGGTCCTCAATCAAACCAAGCGCATGGCCAAAACGACCCTGCAAAACTTCGCGCGTCCGGCCACCAAGGAAGTCGCCCGTTCCATCAAGACCTGCCGCTACGCCAATTACCTGGGCCTGCGCATGATCTACAACGCGAAATAAAGCCATGAACGCCAAAGCAGATCTGGAAGCCTGGTTGGAAATCCAGGCTGAAAAGGTGGTTCGTAATGTAGAGATCATCACGCCCGATGATTTCGGTCAGGAAGCGGTGTACCACATCTCGATCAACCCCCGCATTCCGAAATTCATTCCGCTCATTGGCCGTCGCCAAGCGACTTCTGAAGACCGGACGGTGCCTCGGATTACGTGTGCGCCCACGTTGCTCGGCTGCATCATGGGGTATTCGAAGTCCATGATGGATTTCCACAACCTGCTGCCTAACGGCTCGAAAGCTGAAGAAGGCTATCGGGGTGGATTCTACATCTACGACTTTCCGCTCACCGCAGCGCTCAAGCCCAACAATAAACTCGTCTACGATGCGTCGGCGACGGGTGAAGTCTGGCTCGTGCCGTTTAACGAGCAGCACCGTGAGTACAAAGCCGAGATCGCGGGGAAATTCTTCCTGCGCACGATCAGCTACAGCTCGCGGGCTGGGAAGTTACCGGAATCGGAGATGACGATCTTCGCGGAGATCAAAAAGCCTACGGGCTTGCCGTTTAGCCAACGCCACACCCTCACGCCTGGCTACTGGGTGATCTCGGGTCCCACGGAGAATCACGTGCGGTCGTGGAAGGACGATAAGGAATTTCGCGTCGAAGCCATCGACAAATCCCACTACGACTCGGTGAAAAAGGCAAGCGCTGACCTGCTCGGCTTTGCCGAGGCCCCTGCGCCTGGTTATACGGGCTGGTAAGGCCAAAAAAGAAAGTAAGGCATAGAACGCCCCTAGGCCACTGGCCTAGGGGCTTATGCCGCGTTAACGCGGTTCGAGCACGTGACTGCGCAGGCGCTGGACTTCAGCACTGCGGTACTGCGGGTTCTTGAAGAAGTGCCAGATGGGATCACACTTACGCCACCAGGCCTGGAACCCTTCGAAGTCACGCGGGACTTTGGCGCAGCGCGCATCGAGCATGGCGAGGGCTTCATCGATCGTCACGCCCATGCCGAACGGGAACCAGTCGCAGTCCTTCATGAACTGTTCGTAGCCCGTATCTTCGGCGAAGTTGAACGCGACGGCTTGCGTTTCCATCGGCTCGCCCATCGCCAGGAATGCGAAGAAGCGATCAGGCCCGTAGCGCTTGGGCATCACGATGAGGGCGGTGTTGTGCATGCGCTGAAGCTCGTCTTTGAGCGGAGCGAACGCATCGATGAAATCGTTGAGGTGTTCGTAAGCCATTTGCCTATCCTTGTTAGTATTGGGAAAGGGCATAAAAGCAGGATGACCCTGCCCGTATGCCGATGGGGTTTTTACTGCAGCTTCATTGCGTACTCGCAAAACACGAAGTAATTGCGTCGTGCGGTGATCGAGAGTTGCGTCTCGGTGATGTCCAAATCAAAGAGCAGGCTATCGCGGTACTTCTTGGCGAGCTTCTCATAGCCCTCCAAATAGTTCGCAAGCGCTTCGATTTGCACGTCATCGAGCTTGATCGTGCTGGGACGCAGCAGACCAATCAATCCTTCTAGCGTTATAGCCTCGTAGAAGCCTTTACGGTAGCGAGGAGTACCGCCAGTACTGGGTGTCACGAAAATCTGGTTATCGGCCTCGTAGGTGGCAAGATCGATGTGTCCGACGATGACCTCTGCCGTATCGCGTACCCGAGGCATTTCGATGTAGAGCCGCACCGTATTGGGACCTGCGTCATCGACGATGCGCTCGAACCGGAATTCCGGACCGAAGAACTTTTTGTGCCGCTCCGAGTATTCTTCGCAGATCTTATTGACCTGGCGCAAAATCACGGGAAGATCCGACTCGTTGGTGAGTTCTTTGAGTTCGTTGCCCAGAAAGAAAGTCCCGGTAATCCGGGAGCCCAGCAGTGCGTCGATGCGTTCGGTAGACATCGCAAATCCTTGTAAGATTAATCGGTCCTACACACCATGTCCCTAGGTCTGGAGATTAAAAACGAGGATGCCCTTTTGCGTCCAGATTTCGAGCACCCGTTCAGCGACGATTGCGCTGTTGTTGAACGTGCAGGCAAAGCCCGCGTGGTTCATAGCCATGGCATTGATGACCTTCACGATAGGCGTGTCGGTATCTTCGCAGCGGGTGATGAGGTGCTTACGCACTTCACCTTCCACGTCGGCCATGAGGTGGCCGAGGTAATCAGTTGCGCCATGCGCTTCGGTGATTTCGCTCGGGTAGTAGCGACGCTGGCCGTTGCCAGTCATGTGTTTGAAATCGAGGAGCTCGTCGCATTGCTCCAGGGCTTGCAGAAGCTGGATGAGTGTTTGCATGTTGGTATTGTTAGCCTGCGAAAAAGAGGGAGTGAGTGACATCTCGCACGAGCGTGCAGCGCGAGAAATCACCTCGGAAGATGCCGTGGTACATGCCGTCGGCGTTCGAGACCACCAGACGGTTGTTAAAGTCCAGGAAAAGGTAAACCCTGGCCCAGCCCTTACGGTCTGCGATCTTGGCCGCTGCGCGCGTATCGAAGCGATAGACGCTTTGCAGCAGGTTGGCGGGGAACGCGAAGCTCACGCGGATCTGGCGTTTGCGACCCTGCTCCAGCACGTAGCGCAGCTGCTGGCCTTCGAACATGCGGCCACTGGGCTTGCCAGAGATCGGCATGCAGAATTCTGCCTTGCCGTCAGACTGGGGACGAGCCTTGAGACGCTGCACATCCAGCACGGCCGTCTCTTTCGTTTCCGGGTTATGGGCGGCCAGGCAGAACACGGTATCGTCACCGCGAGGGCTGCCCGGATCGATACCGATCAGCAGATTGATCTTGGGGTGCTTGCCGAATTCACGCATCAGCTCGCGCGAGCGTTCCAGATCGTGGGCGGTGAGGTCGAGTGCGTCGAGTACTTCGAGCGGAACGAGCGGATTGTGGTTCATTTCTTTTCTTCCTTTTCTTTCCAGGAGAGGTCGCGGATCGTATCCACAGTCCATCTCTGGCCCCCCACCTTGCGCTTGAGCGGGACTTCGTTATACAAGCGCTTGATGAAGTGGTTTTTGTAGGCGGTCGTGATCTCGGTCAGTGCCAAATCCTGGATCACGTCTTTTCGGTACAGATATTCACGTCGGATGATGAGCTCGCAACTGAACTCCTCGTATTTGGAGAGTGGTTGGCGCTCGACCTGGGATACGACACGGATCTGCGCCCGCACTTTCAGTTTGACGAGGATTTCGTTGTTGAATTCAGTCATTGATAAAAACCTTGTAAGTGTAGTTAGGGCATAAGGGAGTGACCCCGAAGGCCACCCCCTTATGTTTTTCTCTCGTGGGAGGACAGGTCGCAGAGAAATCTCTAGCGTTTCAAGAACGCATCCCCTAGAGCGCCGAACCGGCATTTCGCGCACGGGCATCGCCGTGGTGCTCTAGAGGCTGCGCACTTCGACTTTCCAGTCGGAGCACAACTTGCTGGTATTGCTACCAGCCGTACCGTTCGTAGGAGCTTGTGAGGGGCGCCGCACGCAGCGGCTTAGGCCGACTCCTACACAGATAGACAGACGCTACACGGTTAGTTACGTCCGCTCGGGAGTTCTCACCCCCGCTGTGATTAGAACCGCATTCTGGTACATAAGAATACGGTTAATTTCGCATCATTTATCGTCGGATGCTCATCAGACAGTACGACGCTACCGCTGGGAACGGTAATCTTCCTACATTATCATTCCCAGCGGTAGATTTTTACACCGACTTACTGGCTGGTCTGCTGGCGATGCAGGATTTCAGAGAGGTTCAGCGTGGAGGCGAGCTCCAAGTACATGAACGAATCTTGGGGGACGTTTTCAGGATGTACCGTATTGCCGTGGACATCGATAAACCGCACCGGTTCGACTGGCGCGTTTCCGAAGTCCTTCGTGTACTTAGCCACGTGGGCTTCCACGCGCTTCACGAGTTCGGTAGTGCTCGGTCGAATGTCGGGGGTTTGCTTATGCCCGTAGTTACGGCAGAAACGCAGCCATTCGTTTTTCCCGATCAGCTTACCCATCCGCAGATACGGTCTGGCCAGGTCATGCAGACGCAAGCACTCCTTAATGTAAGGAGAGACGCCCGTCAGGCGAAACCAATCGCCCAGGCCGAGCGTCTCAGCCAGCAACATGTATTGCGCATCGTCGGTGATGCGTTTGTCGCCAAAGAGTTTATCCAAGCCTTCGAGTTGGGTGGCGGTGAGATCCATGATTACTCCTTGTATTTGGTATTGGGAGGGATGTCGTAAAACGCCTCAATCATACGCTGGTGCGCATGAAAGATAGCATTCAGGTAAGGCACTTTCGGGCCTTTCAGGTGTTCGGTTATTTGCAGCACTTCGCGCCAGTCGCTGCGGTAATCGGCCGGCGGAATGAAAGCAGCCGTGGAACCTTCCGCATGGTTGCCGCGCCTGAGAGAGCGCACGCGGTCAGACGGGTAGCGATAAAACTTGTAAACCGCCACCATGAGCTTGGTGTCAGGATAGTAGTAATACTCGCGGTCATAGCGGGCTGTCGTCACAAACTGCGGAATATCCCAGAACTTGTTCGTGAACCGCATCAGAGGACGGCGGCGGTAGTAGTTATCTTTGCGCAATTCCGCATGCAGGTTGTTGCCCGTCATCTGCTCATAGAGCTGCTCCATGAGCAGCGCGCAGTGCAAATCTTTACTGGTCTGTGCGTTCAGACCTGCCCAGATGTCCTCTACGAAGCGGATGTAGAACATCACGAGGTAGAAGTCTCTGAGCGTGTGGATGACTTTACGAGAGCTCTGACCAGGTCCTGCGTAAGGTGCTGAATACGCGTTCAGCAATTCATCGTGCTCATCCAGAAACACGAAGATGACTTTTTGTTCTTTGGGCATGGATGCGTAAACCACCGTTCCCGCGCCTTCGAAGGTCTTGCGAACGTGATCTTCTTGATTGAGTACCAACTGGTAGAGCTCGTGCGCTGTGCGTTGCGTTGCCATAAACTACTCCTAACGTGCGTAAAAACGCGCCCACTACTAAGGGCCTTTGAGATTGTCAGTGAACTGACAAAAAAGAAATGCGGGCATAGAGGGGGTGTTGCCACCCCCTCGTCCTATGCCTTAGATGAAGCCAATCATCCAGGTAATAAACACCGCTAGGGTGTAGAGCGTGCTGAATGTCCTGATGACTGCAAGAGGACCTTGCAACCAGTGATACGCTTTGCAGAGCCTTCTACCGATGGCAGAGGTTGTTATTGTTTTTCTAGCAGAGTAGAAAAATCTGCAAAACCAATTGGCCTTTTGCTGCTCTTGGTACTGCTTTTGTTTCTTGTAGTTCCTTCTAAGAACGGTTAATGAACGAGATTGTTTATCCATGTTGTCTCCTATTAAGTTAATGGATTGGGTTTGGCATAGATCGTTTCCTTATGACAAGGGTTAGTGAAAAACCTCCTCCAGCCGATGCCGACAGCTAGAGGAGGGTACTGCAAACTATGTTGCCCGATTAGAAACCAATCGAGCGCTTTTGACGCGAGTGGTGATGCTCAGCGTCTTTGTAGTGCAGGGCCGAAGCCAGCGAGATCGAGGTGATGTCGGCTTCGAAGCGCTTACGCTTCAAGCCAACCGCAACCCGCGCACGGTTCGCTTCAGTAGGCGTGAGCTGCGAGAATTGCATGATGTCAAAGCACCGACCATCGCGAATGAGTGCTTGATCCACGTTCTTGAGCGAGCCTAGGTTCGTAGAGATGATGATCTTGCGCTTGGTCGTCAGAATCCCGTCCGCTGCATTCAACACTCCCGACATGATCGCGTTGTCGTTTTCACGAGGCGTTACCAGACGATCCGCGTCTTCCACCACAATCGTGGCGTTATCTTCGCGGTTTTGCACCCACGGCACGAACTGCTCGTTCATGACGAGCAAATCGTTACTCACCACGAACGGACGGCGTTTGGGATCGGCCAGGATGAACGAACGCAGGATCGTAGACTTACCCGTGCCCGGCGGGCCGATAAGCAGCAGTACATTTTGCGACGAGGCGTAGAAGTCCGCAATATATTTATCCAGCGGCGTTTTGAGCCAGGGATAAAACTCTTGCTTGCCCAGACGTTCTTGCTCAGGGAACATGAACCGCGTGTCGTAGGCGCCACTGCCGCGTCCATAATCCGTGAGGAAGTTCACCTCGATACCCCGGTCCGGGTATTTTTGTTCGGCCTCGTCGATGAAACGATTAACTACTTTCGGATCACCAGACATTCGAAACGAGATGCGGCTGGGACCGTAAGTCATCGTCACGATCTGCAAACCCTGCTCTCGGGTGCCGTTCATCATGAAGAAAAGGGAGTGACGAATCTTGAATTCGATGTAGCCCTTTTCCGCCATCTCGGCACGAATCTCCTTCATCTGCTTATTGACGTCCGGCGTAGCGAACGAGTAGAAGCGACGAAGCGTGCTCTTGTCTTCTGTGGCGCGCCAGACGCCGTTGAAGTCGTGAAAGCTCGGACCGTCATTCTTTAAGCCATCGGCGGCGATGAATTTCTCGATAAATTCTTTCATAGTGTTTGTTGGTATAGTTAGGTTGAGGAAAAGCAAGCGACTGGTAACGCAATCGCTTGCTTGTGATCCCCTGGGTGATATGTAAGTGAAACTTTTCAGATCACCCCAGCGCGATGTCGTTGCCCGTGAGTGCGTAAGCCAAAGCCACTGCATCCCAGTACGCGTTGTGCTGGACGGCGCCTTCCACCGGGCACGGCCAGGGCGTTGCGTTGGCATGGACCTTGAATGCCACATCTTCCAGCCCCGGCACCATGCGCCCCGTCGTGTCAGTAATGAGGGCGCAGAAGTATTCCGGATCGCTCGGCCAGTCGCTATGGATGATGATGTCCGTGTCGCCGTAGAAGAACTGCTCCAGGTTCTTCCAGGCTTCGGCTTTGTCCGCGTGCCAGCCTTCGATACCGTCAGCGATGGCGAGGTTGCGCAGCACGTTTTCCATGAGCCACAGACGGTTTGCATCTTCGGACGTAGCCGGGATGTTGTTGCGCAGATCGGTCGAGAGCTTGGTCGTGATCGGTGCGCGGCGCAGCATGTCGATCGCATCGCGCATCACGAGGTAGAGGTACTTGCCGTCTTCGCGCACGATCGCAATCGAAATCAGCGTGCGGGAGATTTTCTCGAACTCAGTATCGAGGAAGTAATTCGCCATTGACTTGCTCCTTGTAATTAGTGGGCGTCCGTGTGGGTCCAAGCAGGCACGAACGTCTTTACGGGGTCCGGGTACATGTGATTGAGTTCCGGGTGTACCAGGCCCGAAACCATAACGGAAAAGCGTTGACCGGCTTTGATGTCAGCGTGGTTCAGACGCACGACGGAAGCCATGACATGGCAGGCTTGCAACTCTACCCGCTCATCTTTATCCGAGGCACTGAGCGAACGCAGCATCCAGAGCGAGAAGTCATTCAGCTCTTGAGGCGCGTCTTTCTGTGCTTGGAGGAGCGCGGTTGCGGAAAAGCCCACGGGTTTTTCTTTGGTCGTCATGGCAGCTTCAAAGCGTTGCGAAAAGGTCGAGCAAGAGAGCGGTCGTCTCGCCATTCTCTGCGATGATTTGTTCCTTGCGCTTGAGCGCTACAAGGTGCGGTTCTTGGTGCTCGTTAAAGAACACCAGTTGATAAGGCTTAACCGAGTTCGGTAGCGTACGGGTGACTTTGACAGCCAGGCGTCCGTTACGCGGCTGCAATTCGAATTCCAGACCAGTGAGCTCGCTAGGCGCAACGCGTTTACGCGCCACGTCGCTCAGCACTCGAGCGATGAGGTTATAGGCGGGCTGGAAGTCTTGCCGAAGTTTCGGAATGGCTTCTTTGGTATCGGTGAACGAAAACGAAGCGAGCATCATTTTCGCTGCAGAGGCAATCAGTAGCTCCTGCATGTCTTTGCCAATACCGACGGTAAAGACCGTCATTTTTTCTCTATTCATGAGTGACGCGGGCATAAAAAAGAAGAGAGGATGGCAGGGGGACCGAAGTCCCCCGAGCCCGGTGTTGCAGCCAAACCAGGGTTACTGGCGGCAAGATAAAGAGCGATGGGTTACTACACTTGTGGTCATTAAGCTTCGTATCTCGATTCCACAGCTTAACGTTTGCGACCCCTCACATACCTGGTTAAGTAAGGGACTCGGTGATGACGCACCAAGGTACTACAGTTAATTTTCACTAGGTCATCTAGCTAGAGTTATAAGCACTCACCTCCAAACCGTCTCGGGAGTAAACCAAACAGGCTATGCGGGATCGGTCCACACAGCCGTAGCTAGTCAGCTTCCCCAAAGGGAAACCTGGTTATGCCTTACGAGCGACTAGCATTCTCCACCAGGAAGGCTCTTTAAACTTAGTAGCTTTTGGTTACTCGGTCGCTTCGCGATCGCGCACCACTTGGATGTGGCGCAGAACCTGGTCGGCCATCTGCTTGACGTAGACGCTGTTGCCCACTTCACCAGTCAGGATGATTTCGTGGCGCGAGTCGCTCGACTCCGGTTCACGCGGTGTGGCGTAGCCGAAGACCCAGCCGTCTTTGACGGTTTTCAGATCATGGTCCGGCTCAACGAACAGGATGCTCGCTTGCGCTTCGAGGAGTTGCTCGGCGCTACCGTTGATCGTGGTGTCCAGCCACATCGAACGCACGACGGTGAGCAGATGCTCGGCTTCGGGGCGGAACACCAGACGCATGACCGGACGACGCAAGTCTTCACTCACGCGTTCAGCAGATACCAGGAAGTGCTCCATCAGGCGCACGAATCCTTTGGCGAATTCCGCACCACCGTCGGCAGCCAGGGTAGGCGCTTTCAAAACGATGGCAATTGACTTGGACAAAATATTCACTGATTGGCCTCTTACGGGTTGGTTCCGAGGGTTGGGGCTCGGATGTATAGTGGCTGCGCTGTGTTGGTAGTGACTTGTAATTAGTATTGGGTAGCGATCAAAGCAGCCAGCTCGCCCACGGTTTGGATGGGTTTTGCTTTGTAGCTATCCATAATAGAGATGTCCAGCGAGTCCTCAACGTGCGCCACGACTTCAAACATCATGACTTCGTTAATGCCCAAGTCCACAAATTCCGTTGCCGGGGTGAGGGCTTGGATAACTCCAGCCGGGCAGTACTGACCGACGGCGTCCGCGATAACGCGCTGGATGTGTTCGTTGGAGTCCATGCTTAGATCCTTATTGTTGTTGGTATGTGTTTTATAACGCTTCCCCTAGTAACCTGTCGACAAGGAATCGATCTTCGGCATCGATTGTCTGCAGGGCACGAGCTGCTTGGGCGCGGTATCCACGGGTAGGATACTTGGAGGTTGGCACGCCTAACAAGTTACTAGAGGCTGCGTGCTGCGAGAAAAGGAGCAACGCTCATTGCGATCCCGGCGCGGGCGGCACTTGAAGTGCGCCAGCGGCGAGTAAGTGGCTATGCCGTAAAACGGCGGCCTGAGCGAAGCAGAAAGGATCTGTGCTTCAACGAGCGCTGGCCATGGCAGGCCTGTCTCTCCACACGTCTTTCGCCTTTTATGCCGCAGCGAACCTGGAGGACTCTCCCGAGCCAATCGTCCAGGTGCAACTTGCCTAACGAAATCCTAGCTTACCAGGCCAGGCGTTAGACCGTACGGTTTCGAAGATTGGTGGTCTTCCTCATTTCTGCACGAGCGAAGCGGTTCTCGAGGTCGGCCTGTCGGGTGACCTAACCACTCGCAAATCGCAGTAAGCGCGCAGCGTGCGCGCCGACCACTCAGGTAGTGTGCAGCGTCGTTTAACCATAAAGAGTGACGTCTTTCGATGGCCGCGTGGATCGCGGCACCGAGTTGCACATGATGCAGGAACGTCGTAAAAATCTACGACTCCCACCCATGTTTTTCAGTACAGGTTGCTGGACGGCCGGGCGAACTGCGACGAGACGGGCTGGATGTCTTCGAAGACGGCGGCGTAGCCTTGCAGTTCCGGCAGCAGCGCGTTCAGCAGTTCTTCGATGTAGGCGATTTGCGCTTCCTCGGAGAGGAGCTGGAACAGCCCTTCGGCTTGCGAGTTGACCACGTGGTATTTGTGGCCAGACTCGCTCACCAGCATCAGGCGCCGGGTGTTTTGACGGAAGCCGCCGAAACGATACGCGCCACGGCTCGGCGAGTTGTAGAAGCCGATGTCGTCGATTTCCGCTTCCAGCGGCGAGAGCTGGATGTAGTCCATCCGGTAGTCAGGACGACCCGTGTCGCGGCTTTCACCTTGCATCAGACGACGCTCGATCGTGTACTGTTTGTAGTGCACGATCAGGTTTTTGCGACGCGTGCCGACCGAGACGAGGAGCTCGTCGCTCACGGAGATGGGATGCCAGTTCATGCGCTGCAGGCCGCCTGCGAACGAGTGCGTGAGCATGGCCGGAGCCAGTGCATGCGCGCCACCCAGCTCGGACACGAAGCTCTGGAGCGCTGCCGCGATGAATTCATGCAGGCCAGCCGGCACCATCGGGTCGCGCTGCAAGCCGAACAACGGCGCGCCCGCGTCGGAGTGGAACAGATGACCGCGATGCAGTTCGGCCGCACCTTCGGTACGAGTCAGATGCACCAGCACGGCGTAGGCCTCGCCCGTGGCGTTGTTGTGGATGGTGGTGATGAAGTGCGGGAGCTTCTCGATGGCGTCGAATCGAGCAGCGTCAGGCGCGACGCCTTTGTCCAGTACCGTCATCTTGACAGTGTGGCCGAGGAAGAGGTGTTCGGGGGAAATCGTGGTCAGAACGTTTTTCATGGGTATTGCTCCTTGGGTTTATTAGCGGGCACTGCGGAACGGAATTGGGTGAACTGCCAGCTTACACCGGCAGGATTTCGAAAGACAGGGTCTCGAGGTCGAACGTGTCAGGAACGAACCCGTCGAGCACGCTGCGCAGATACGCGAAGTGCGCATCCATCGTCAGGCAACCGAAGAGGTAGTTGCCTTGGTTGTTGTAGATGAGGAATTGCTCACCGGCTCGGTTGCGGATCATGGGGTGCGGTAGCAACTGCATGCCGCCGGCGTCTTTGGCCGTACGCATTTGCTCCAGTTCTTTGGGGCTGGCAAAGCGCACATCCAGCACGTCCGGCTTGGAGACGCCGTCCTGCGCCACCCGCATGATGGTGTAGTCGGTGTGATCGTGCTTGCCTTCGACATGAATTTCCGAACGCATCACCCGATACGTATCCTTGCCCGGGGTCATCGGTTGAAACTCCAGGGCGGCCGGGAGCGATCTGGCCATCGATTGGAAGAACACGTTGGTTTCTTCGCTGCTGAGGTTGCCACCGATCGCGCGAGTGAAGTCGGAACCACCGCTGCCTTCCACCGGGTTGAGCGCGTCGCGCAGAATGCGGAAGACTTCGAACGTGATGCGTTCAGCGATGCTGGCTGCGGCGAAGCGCGCGTCTGCTTCGAAGGGTACGTCCGAGAGCTTGGCCGGCACGTTCGTCACACGAACGAAAGCATGGCGCTGTTCGGGCTTGATACCGTCGTGACGATCCATGAAGTGCAGGATGTCTTGCGGCACATCGGTGGCGGCGTCGAACTTCACTTCATCCGGCTTGGCATCCACATCCAGCAGCAAGAGCTGCACGCCCATTTGGTGGATCGGTTCGAGATTGAAAACGGTGTATTGCTTATCCATGTTGGATCCTTGTATTTAGAGTAGGTGTAACGGTGTAGTAAAGAGAGAGGGCATAAAACGGACGGGGGTTTAGCCCGTCCGCTGGCGATTACTGGCGCAAGTATGCGTTACGGATTTCGCAGCCCGGGTTGGCGTCTTTGCACTGCTCGATGGCATGTGCTTTGTCTTTGGCCTGGCACAGAAAGCAAAGCGATGCGCCGCCATGCTCAGACTTCAGATGCGTTTCCTTGTAGAGGATGAGCCAGTCTTGCAGCGGCTCGAATTCCTCGGGGATGCTTTCACCCCGGCGCGTAGCGACGAGAATGAGTGCACGGTTGGTGACTTCACCCAGCATGTTGGACTTGCCGGTTTGGCGCAGCCGCATGCCGTGCGCGAGCAGGACCTGTTCGACGCGTTGCGGATCGCCCGACTTGTAGGCTTCCTCCAGCATATCGGCAAGCTCACGAGCTGCTTCATCGAGCAGTGCGTCCATGTCCATGAGTTTCGAGACGTGCGTGTAATCGCCATTCATACTGCGCTCCTAAGAAGGTTGTTGTTTTCGTTGTTCGAGAAACTGTTTGACCCAAGCCCAGGCCCGCACCCCAGCGTACATGGCGTAGCGGGTAAAGACATTCACTTCCAGCACCGTCATTGCTTCCAGAAAGATCCGGTCAGCTTCAGCACGGGTGGGCTTTTCCGTATGGCTTTCGTAGGCGATCACGCCACCTTCGACGAGGTAATCGTGCAGCACTGCCGCTTGGCCGTAGCGACCCCATGGTGGCAACAGCATCCAAAGCGGTCGCGGAATCGAAGCACCGTCGGTCAGGAACCCCTGCGGCACGGTAATCCAGCCGCGCTCGGATTCCGGTCCCGTATAGAACTGGAAGGCTTGGTTCACGACCCAGAGATCGCGGCCCTGCTCTTTGGATGCTCGGCTCGCGTACGAGACGGACATATCGGTGTCAAACCTGGTAAAAGACGACATCTTGTTTTCTCCTGTGAGGAATTTCCCTCATAGGAGTAGGGCGATCACCGTCCGCCGTTGTGCCGTCCCATTTTTTTATTTCCTCAGCCTTTCGGCATAAAAGCCCGGGAGTTTTTGGCCCCCGGGGTAGTTACGTTTTCACCGCTATCGACTAGAGGTGTCCAGTCAATACCAGTATCAAGACGATTACCAGTACGAGACCCAACCCACCCACCGGGTGGTAGCCCCACGCCCTGGAATGCGGCCAAGCCGGAATCGCTCCGACCAGTAGCAGAATCAGGACGATCAGCAAGATGGTTCCGACAGTCATAGGCTTGCTCCTGTGTGGTTTCAAACGGACCTACACAGTAATTGGACCTAGACTAACGGCGTTTTCGCATGCGCGGGTTCTTGGGTAAGCACCGTCGATACGTGGGTTTCGGTGTGGCGAGGGCTCGGGCTTTATCCATACGTTCTTGTTCACGCATTGTCCAAGCCTTGGACAGTACCCGAGCTTCGCGCGCTTCACGCTCGTCTATATGACGTTGCGCATCCTGCAAGGCAAGATCTTGATCCAATGCCTTTTGATTGGCGCGGCGCTCTTGCCAGGCTGCGTAAAGCGCCGGATTCAGAAACCCTGCGCAGCCGATGTAAAGCGAAGTGAGTGCTTTGACCGACATCAGAAAAAGCGCAAGACACGCAATGATTGCAACCGGCCAGAAGATCTCGGCCTTAGTCGTGCCCCAGATCAAATGCTTGGCCGCACCGTACCAGAGCCAGCCCAGTACTGAGCAGATAAGGGTGGATATCACTACACGCCCCAGTGCATCGACTTTCGCGTTTTCGAGGTTGTGCGCGTGGTTGCGCTCCTCACCCAGAGTAATAATGTCACCTATTTCGTCCATGCTTACTTCCTCTTATTAGTAGAGTCGATGTGAATACACATCCCCTCACCCTCCTTTTCAGAAAGGCGAGAGGCTGGGTACTTAGCTTTCCACGGCCACGCCCGGAGCCCCGGACTGCTGACGCATGAAATCGAAGACCTTGTTCAGCTCGGCCTGGGCACGCTCCACGTAGCTGTCGAACGCATCGTCGCCGATGTAGTCCGCAACGTCATCGAGCGAGCGCATCGCGTTGTGCTCCAGGAGCTTGTACTGGCGCATCTCCAGGATGAGTTTGCCTTGCGGATGCTGGCGCAGCATCGCTTCGGCTTGGCGCAGGCGATTGACATCCAGCGTCAACGCCCAGATACGCGTCTGGAAGAAATGCCAGCCAGCAGGCCGGGGCTCAGCCGGGGCGGGCTTGACGTGCGGAATTGCTTCCAGTGCCTTGACCGTTTGCGAGAGTGCCGTCACCGTTTGGTTGGCGACGCGCTCGTGCGCTTGCTGGGCGAGTTCTTGGAGTTGATCCTGTTCCAGTTCGCTCATTATGCGGCCTCGGTTTGAGGAGCTTGCGCGTCGTCGATGACGACCGCGCGGATGATGGTGACGTCTTCCACCGGCACGTTCTGGTGAAAGCCCTTGGTCGTGGTGCGGATGGCTGAGATGGCATCGACCACGGCCTGGCCTTCGACGACCTTACCGAAGACCGCGTAACCCCAGCCGTTGGGCGTTGGCGCCGTGAAGTCCAGGAAGTCGTTGTCCACCGTGTTGATGAAGAACTGACTGCTGGCCGAGTGCGGATCGCTCGTGCGAGCCATGGCGATGGTGTAGCGCTTGTTGCGCAGACCATTGTTGGCTTCGTTTTCGATCGGACCACGCGCCGGCTTTTGCACCATTCGCGTGACGTTGTCTTCGACCTTCGTTTTGAAGCCCCCGCCCTGGATCATGAAGCTCGGGATGGTGCGGTGAAAGATCGTGCCGTGGTAGAAGCCGTCCTTCACGTACGACAGGAAGTTCGCCACCGTCTTGGGTGCCCGCGCATCATCCAGTTCGAGAGTGATGTTGCCCAGCGTGGTTTCCAGGAGGACTTTGGTATTTTTGTTTTCGATCATGATGCTCTCAGAGAAAGGTGAAAAAGGAGTTGGGTTTCACTAACCACTCCATGTATGGAATATATAGTTGAATTTTTATGGGATAAGGGTTCGCCCTATCCCTTTATGCCGCTTCAGTCCCGGCGAGCCAAGCGCGCCAGGGCTTGCTGCGTTTGTTGCTCGATCACCGCATACTTCGGGTCATCGGGAAAGACAACGAAAATGCCGTCCACGCTCGAACCTTCCACCGGCTGCATGTTCAGCGTGATGTCCACGCATTTACCCGCTTCGCAGTGGATGAGATGCGCGCCCTGTGCGACGGCCCGGTCAATGATTCGCACCATCTCCGGACTCGGTTCGTACTCGGGCATAGGAGCCGCCTGGGCACTACCCAGTACGGCCAAACAAAGGATAACTGCTTTTGCCATTTTCATCGTAACCGCCTTTGGCTTTACTGCCAGCCCAATAAGCTTGGGTACGCTTCTGCGACCACAATCATTGCCAACGATGCAAAGAGCGCTATCGTGCCAACGATGATTTGGCACCACGCTTTGAAGGTTTGCTTGGTCATGATCGCAGACTCCTTGGTTTACATCAGTAACGGTTGGGTACTGCTTTTACAGCCCGGCGCGTTCGAGCAGTGCTGCAAATTGCAGGTAGCCTTCGCTCTCACGGTAAAACCGCGAGTACGCCGGATCCGACTTGGGCAGGGACTGGAGGGTCTGGTCTGCATCCAGCGCACATTGCAGCGCTTCAGCCGAACTGATGACACCCAGCACTTTCACCAGGCTCAGCAATCTTCCGCGTTCGGTCTCGTTCAAACGAGCCAGTTGTTCTTCAGTGAGCACGCGCTCGGTCATAACAGCCTCTCCACAAAAGTAGGCAGGGATATAAAAAAGAAGGATCGGGTAAACTCGGGAGAGGAGGCTAACCCCCTCTCCCGGCGGCATTACTCGCGCATGATGGATTTCAGATTGCCAAGCAAGTGCGCGTAGCCCTTACCGTCAAAGACGATAGCGGCCGTGCCACCCACTTCGATGATGGGTTCTTGCAGCGCGGAGATTTTGAAGATCAGCCCTTCATCAGCCACGAGCAGTGCTTGCGCATCGGTCGCAGTGAGAAGAATCTCATCGCCGTTCTGGAAATCCCCGGGTACGACGGTAATCACGCCACCGCCTCGTACGTAATGCACACGCCTGCCAGTTCCTCGTCGTTGCGATAGCCTCGCACCAGTGTAGATGTCGGTCACGACCGGCCATTGACCGTAACTGGCGTGATCGGCACCGACACCGGGATTGGCTGCGTGTTCATCGATTTGGGTGAAGTTGATGCGCTTAGGGTCCCGGATACCACGACGCTTTTCATCATTACGGCGATGCCATCTGACGCCGATGTTAAACCGCAGGACTTCGAGTAAGAGCAATGCTCCTACCGTTGCCACTGTGTTTTTGTAGTCGCGCATCGACACCCAGGCCAGCACTGCCGCCAAGGTAAGCCCGGTCAGCAGGAACCGCTCAGCGTTATTGCTGATGACGAACTTACGAATCGGCCACCACTTGCCCGTCACTGACGGATGCGTCCAGCCCGTCACGCAGATCGCGAGATAGGCCGTGAACACCGACAGGGCAACCCAGAACGTCTGAGCTTCGATGGGTGAGAAAAAGGTCAGGGTCACGAGAGTTCCTTATCGTTACGGAAGTTGATGGTGCGCAGCTTGGCCACGGCGAAGACCAGGACGAGGAAAGCGATATCCAGCTTCAGCAGCCAGACCATTGCCGACCAGTTCCAGAACCAGTAGGCGCCGAGGCAGACAAGCACGCCAATCAGCTGGCCGATTTTGTTTTGCTTTTCCATGGCGAGCGCGAAGGCCTTGAGGAAGTACTCCACGCGGTTCAGGTTCTGGCAGTACGAGAACGCGATGCCGGCGGCCCACATGAGCGCGAGGATACCCAGGCCCGTGGCGCTGATGTAGAAGAAGACTTGTTCGTAGGCGGAGTAGAAGGCGATGTTCATGATGATAGTCCTCGTGTGTGAAATTTGAAATTAAGCGGTGATGATGGCGTCGGCTTGCACAGCGAAGCGACGATACTGCAAGCACCAGAGCGTTGAGACAAGCGTCAAGCCCACCATCCAGAACCAGCCGAGATAGGCGTAGAGCGCGATGCTGGCGATGGTCATCAGGTGGTTGTAACGCGAAGGGCGCGTCATGCCGCGAGCCATGCCAACCACGAACGCGTGGTAAAACGTCCAGACGATCTTGACCCGCAGGCCCTTGTGAAAGAAGTAGTGAACCGCAAACATGGACACGAACGAGGTGACGAAGAAGATGAACTCGATGGTGGAGTGGAAACCGAGTTGAGCGATGGCGTTGGTCATGGTAGATCCTTGTATTTGGAGTTAGGAGGAGGTAGATCAGAAGTTGGAGAGGCGATCGACGATGGCTTGGCTTTCGTCGTGACGCGCTTGTTGCTCGCGCAGGGCATTGTCGTGCATGAGCTTGCGACCCATGCAGAGATAGACTACGGCTACGCCGACCACGAGATTGACCATGATGGCGCGCAATACGTCGCCGTAGTGAATAGCGGCCATGCAGATGAAGTAAATGAACAACCCCATGGCGTACCCCACGAGGTTGCGTTCGAAATGCGCACCGATACGAATGGCCAGTCGGTTGGGTGCCGATTCGTTATCGAAGAATAGCGCCACTACACCCACGACGTTCAGTGGGCCGAGAATGAGCATGGTGAGCGCAGCGAGAATGAATTCGAGATTTTCAGGCACGGCAGATTCCTTAGTGTTCGATTTGCATCTGTTCGCAGATCTGTGCGAGAAGCCGGCGCCAAAGCGCAATCAGCACAATCGCAACCAGCGATAATCCAACCATCATGAACCATTTAAGCGTGATGAAGGTCACCACAGCCGAGACGGAAATCATCACGACTTTGTAGCGTTCCATACGCGGGGTTTCTGCGGTGCAGAGGATGAATTGGTAGATGCTAGAGCCTTCGCGACGCTTGGCAAGGTAATAGAACGCCAAGGGTGCGGAGACGAGCAGTACGTACAGACACAGGGCGAAGAAGTAGTAGACTTCGATATCAGAGTAAAACACGGTACTAGGTCCTTTCGGGAAAGAGGGCATAAAGCCCCCTTTTCCAGGGGGCCGAGGTTTAGTTGGTCTTGCGGTACAGCATGCCGGCCGAAGCGCGCCAGGCGTCGGGATCGACGACGGGCTCGGTGCGGTAGGGCGTGAGTTTGAGACCATTGATGCCGTGGGTGTTGGCCAGGACACCATCTTCACTGACGGCGGGTTTGGCAACGGTGGTCTTCGGCAGGTCCAGGCCGAAGGTCATGCCGTGCACCATTTCTTGGGCCATGGATTCGATTTGGGCTTGGGTGAGAGCTTGCTTAGCCATGTGAGGCTCCTTAGTGTTTGAGTTCGAGGGTAGAGGCGTTCAGGATCGCAATCGCAGTGTTCGGTGCTGCGTGGGTAACGGTAGCGATCGTGGCGTCGTAGTACTGCTGAAGGAAGATCCTACGAAACGGTTCCCGGGCTTGAGCCAGGGCCTGATCGTAGGTGCGTTTGAAATTCTCGCGGGCAGCGGTAAGAGCTTCGTTCATTTACGCACTGCCTTTTTGAGGAGCTCGTATTTGTCCCAGTCCCAGACCG
The DNA here is from genome assembly GCA_937871985.1 of uncultured Burkholderiaceae bacterium. Next base: position 180,800 of record CALMPB010000400.1, on the reverse strand, counting down.
TGCCGGGATTGCCGTAGCTCCAGCCCTTTTCGTAAGCTTCCTTGAAAGCTTGTTTGAACTCCTCGCCGCCAGCGATAGCTTCGTCAATGAGCTTTTGTTGGCGGTCTGCGCCATTGTTGTTGACGTGCATGGAATCAGACATCGGGTGCGTCCAGTCAAAGTTCGCCAGCGTTTCCCGGTAGAAGTCGATGGGTTGCATGTACTTGTTACGCACGTCATCCAGTCGCTTACTCCAAGCCTGCTGGAGTTCTTTCCTGACTTCCATGATTTTGTCGCTCAACATGCCACCAATCGCCACGTTCGTATAGTAGCGATAAGTGTCGATCCCGGCCTTTCCCAGGCGCTGTGCGCGAACCAGGAACTCACGCTCTTTGGCCTGCGCAAGCATGTAGGCTCGGTAGTTATCGATCGTTGACGAGAACGAGAACACATGGCTTTGCATCTCATCTCGCAAGCGCCCAACTTCGGCGCGGTACTGTTTGAGGTCCGTCGTTTTGTCGCTGGCCTGACGGGGGGCTTTTTGCTCTTTGCTCATCTTTGAAAACCTCTGGGTGTTTAAACTTCGTTTCTAGGAATTACTGCCAGGCTTGACGCTGGCGCTTGGGTTTGTTGGGGTTGTTGGCAAATCGCCTATTGTGGCGGTTGTGCCCCAACGCTTTCTTAAAATGACGCCGCAGTGTCGCGCTATTCTTTTTGTTTGCCTCGGCCATGAAACTCCAGGATCGCTGACCGATTTCCGTGATGGCGTCGCAAATGCGCTGCGTTTCTTTCTTCGCGAGCTGGGGCGCGTTGAGGATTGCCTCGATCGTTTGCTGATCGATACGGCGACCGCCCAGTCGCAGAAAGTTGCGCTCACTCAGTTCGGTTTCACCGTAGGCACGCACCGGCATCTGACGCTCAAACTGAGTCTTCGTCACGGGTTGTTTGTTCAGGCGTTCACGCAGCGCATCGTCATGCGCATTCAGCGTATCACCTTCCAGATCTTTTTCCAGCTCTCGACGACCCGTCATGAGTAATCCGTCTTCACGGACTTCTTGATTGATGTCAGGCAGTGGATCGAAAGCATACGGATCAATCACTGGCTGCCAGTCGATGGTGGGATCCAGTGATTCACCACGTGGCAACATTTCATGCTTGGCGCGCGCCTCCGCCAGCCGCTGCGGATAATCTGGGAGGTCTCGGAAAGAGTACAGCGCGTGGTCGCCGTAGATGTGCTTGCGAGGAATGCTGGACTTAGGCCGCACAGGACCTTCCCCCAGAAAGAAAGGGGACACTGCGCCGCGCCCGACATGCTCACGCCCTTCCAGGCAGACGCGAGCCGTAAGGTTCACGGTGTCCAGATGAACACCAGCGGCGATGAGGTTACTGCGAAAGTCTCTTGCTGCGTTATTCATGGTAAGGGTTCCTTGTAATTTGAATAGGGTGGACTGATCAACAGCCCATTCTCACCGGAAGAATATGTGTTTGAAATCTTCTAGAATCACGAATATCGCCCTTAATTGAAGACCGATGTTATGACGATAAAATAACCAAAAAAGGATGCGGTATGAACCTCACGCCTCTCATGGATGCCATGACCAGTTTCGGCAATGCGGTAAGCGGAAAGTTTTCCTCGCACGCCTCACGTCTAGCGGATCATGCGGTTCTGATCGACCAGCTCCAAACCGGCAAAGCGAATTACCGCGCAGGTCGGTTTGTTACGTCCCAAGCTGAATTTGACCAGACCGCTAACGCAGCACCCGATCAGCAAGTGGTCTTTAATAGCTGGTATCGGTTTAGCCACGTAAACACCACACCCGATCAGCCCGCTGTGCCTGCCGAGCTCTTGGATTGGACCTACACACCGGCTGACGGATGGATTCGCAACACGACCAATTCCACCACGTTTATTGGCGTGGTCTCCGATACCAAGTACGACGATTACTACCTCGATCTGAAACTCACCTCTGCCAACGCAGATGACGACACGATCGGCGTGGTACTCGCATGGTACAAAGACCCGGTGACAGGGCGCGAACACACGCTTTCGGTTTTGCGTGATCCGGGCGGTAACGGCATTTTGTACGGGGTCTATTACAACCGACTTGCTGAAGGACAAAAGGTCGTTATTAGCGGCAAGCCTTTAGTGACTTGGGGTAATGGTGCAGCAGGCGCGCTCTCACGTGCTGATGCTGGGTTTGTCACCAACACGCCGGGTTGGGCAGGGCTTGCAGCGTATCACGGCAGTACGGGCGGGGCGCGTCTACGCGTGATCCGTGATGGCGACATCATCAAGATCTACACGGCGCAGTGGAATACGCCCGACACGATTGATCCGGCCACCGAGCTCATCGTGGATCTGAGTACTGATCCCGATCTTGAGAAATTCCGTGGCCCGCGTTCCTACGGACTGTGTTCGAACTCTCAAGCCGCTTCGACCTGGGAGATCCAAAGCTTTACCAACCCCAAAGACAACATCTTTAACCTCGTGACGGGCGAGGTCTGGGAGTTTGTTGGCGGGCAGTGGGTGCTTTCGACTGAGTATACGTTAGCCGATTTGGGTACGGATGTGTTCCTCTATAACCCGGATCTAAAGCGCATGTTCTTTTTGAAAGACCCAACGAACGTTGTCGCGCTGGACAGCACGGTCATTCGATAGCCAAAAAAGAAAGACCTCATATCGCCCCAGAGGCCGAGGCCCCTGGGGTTTTATGCCGTCTACTGCTTGGTTTCCGGATCTTTGTCCGCGCCACCCAGGCCAGGCTGGTAGCTGTCAATCACGATCACTGGAGCCGATTTGTCTTTTGCAAGTTCACGAATCGATTCGAAGTGCTCGTGTAGTGCTTGTTGCGCAGTCTCTGTTACTTTGACCGCCAAACCAGGTTGGTATAAAGCCACCGGTTTGGCGCCAAACATGCCATTGCGCTCGAGCTTGCCCACCAAGCGATGCAACTCTTGCTGCACTTGCTTGAGGGTTTTGCCAGGTCGTGTACGGCAGAACTGCTCGCACGCGGCGCGCGAGGTAAAGAGATAGTGCTCCATCACCAAGCGACCCGTGTAGGGATTTACGAGTAACGTGATTTTCGTATCCCCGTCACGACCTCGTGCCCGGACCTTATACCGGTTGCCGGTCGAAGTTTGACTTTCCTCGAGCTCCGGACGCTCCAAGATCATGATCGGCTCGGGCACGTTTACCAGATCCGTGCCCTGCCAGGTCCGCGACCGCATCCAGATGGTGCGGCCTTGCTTGAACTGGTTGATGTGTTTAACTGCTTTCGCCATTGGGTGCTTCCTTGTTATTGGGATTGACGACGGATAGGCTCAGGAACGTGATGTCGTGCAGCACGCGCGGATTGCCTTCGCCACTGGCATTGGTGCGAATCGAAAACTCGAACGTGCGAGGGGAAAGCCCCAGCATGAGTCGATCGGCTTTGGGTCCAAGCGCTGAGAGCTTGCCCACGACGCGGTTGTGCTCGTCGATGCGAAAGTCTTCGATCTTGCCGCAGACAAGCGACATGTTCTCAGGCTCACCCATGCTGGTCACGACATCGTCGGGAGATTTCTCACTGAGCTGCACGAGGCGCGGCCGTTTGTTGAGCATCTCCACCATGCGTTCGCGATCACGCACGGTAAAGCAAACCCCGTTGCTATTGGGGCGATCGAGGTGGGCAAGAACGACCTCAGGTTTATCGGCTGGCGTAACGGGTCCAGTCATGACGTTAATTCCTTTGCTATGATCACGCGGTTTCTTCGTTTGACCTTGGTGCGTCTCCAAACACGCTTCGAGTCGCAGCTTGGTAGCTGTGACCACGTAGGCGATGGAGCGCCCATTAACTTTCCAGAATACCCGACCCCCTGACTGAAGCAGTTGGATCCGGTATTCACGCTGCTGGTCGTTCGATTCTTTTTCTGCAGTGAGCTGCCATCCCAATCCGAGCGCGCGTGCTTTCGCATCGATCTCACGGAGTTGGGCTTGGTTCGTTTCGCAAAAAAGATCTTCGTCTTCCTTACGGTCGTTCATGTTACCCTCTCAAGCTTAGACAATCAGCTTGGCTTCGATGGGTACACCTTCTTCCTCTTTGGCCTCACCAGTCCACTTGCGGACCAGTTCGTAGTCTTGCTCATCGACAAAGAGCTTGACCGTATTGATCGGCGGTTCGCCCGTATGCGGGTCTACCAGATCAGGCGAGGAAATATGCGCCCATTCGTTGTCCTTCTTGTTAAATGAGAAACGCCCAACGGCGACAGGACCGAAAGCACCTTTTACGTCACGGTCTTTGACGTTTGCAAAACTACCCTGGATGCGTACAGGGGTGGCGAACAACTCAGGCGAGGCAGCAGCAACAGCTTCGAGCATCGTCTCGGTACGCGGCAGCGTAATCTCTACGCTTGCTGCGTTCAGCGCCTGAACATCCGTAAAGCCAGCGACTTGCAGGCCATCTGCAATGGCGCCCGTGACGGCTTCACGAATACGATCGTTCGGTCCTGTTACCAGCACCCGAACGGTTTGATCAACTTCCGCTTTCTTTGACATCGCTGCCTCCTTAATACGAATACACCACCGGTTGCGCCTGAGTGCGGTACGCCCAGTTCAACCACCCTTCGAGCCGCAGCAACGTGGCGAGCACGTAGTCGTACTGAGTGTCCGTCTCAACCAGTTCCGTATCGCCATTGCTAAGCTTTTGCCACTCGAAGTCCCAGTAACCGGGTTGGGCGTGAGGGTGCGCGACTTGCCAGCGATACCGAGCATCGGCCACGTTTTGCAGTAAGGCAGGCGTGACGAGGATAACTCCTGAGTACTGGATCGTGAAGTCTTCTTTCACGAGTCCGACTTTTCTCAAAAAGCCATCCCAGGCCGTGTACGACATGCTCAGGTGGTTGAGCATGAGACTGTACCCATTCATGTTGGGAAAGTCAGGCGCGTTCGGATGCTTGGCTTCCTTGGCCCGCCCGTAGACGTAAAGTTCCTTATTGTCCATCGCCTCGACACCGACAGCGAGTTGCCCAATCGAAATATCGATTCCCATGAGAACCTCCTTCGCTAGTTATGCAAAGCCGAGGGCGCGTTCAACGAGCGCGTCATCCACTCCTTTGCGTGAGTCGATATCCAGGCTTTCCGAGCGACCGTAAACGCTCACACTGCCGTCCGGATGCAGCGCGTAAAACCCGGCACCCACGACGTGCAGACCATCGAACATCATGCGGGCCATGTTACGGTGCACGATGAAGTTGGGAAACGCGACTGCCACTTCGCCCAACACCGGGTGATCGACCACGATGTATTTGGGCTTGGTGTGTGCTTCGTTGATCTGCCAGTCTTCCAACTGGTAACGCATCGGCACGGGCTTCTTGACTGCTTTACCCATCACCGTCGTGGTTTGGCTTTGGGCAGGCGTGCCCGTACCGGTTTCACGGATGGCGCGCAGGCGCTCTGCCGGCGTTGTGAACCCGGTGCGTTTTGCAGCTTCGTTGTTTTTGATGCGATCAGCCATTTTACCCATGCCATTTAACCTTATAGACGAGAAAGAGAACGATCGCAAAAGCAATCGTTGCGAATACGTGCGCCGCCCGCATCACCCAATCGAGCCGCCTGACATTCGCAGGCGTGCGTTTGATTTGCGTGAGGCCGAAAAGCGTTACCGTGTAGAGCACAGCGACGGTAAAGAATGCGATCCAGACCCAAGCCATCGGATCTTCTTGAGCCCGTACCAAGGCGTCCTCGCGCAGCGCCTCTTGAACAACCACTTGGGCCTTTTCTCTGCTCATGATTTTTCTACCTTCTTCTGAACAAAAAAGAAGAGGGAGCTCTCATCAGAAAGCCCCCTCTCTCAAAACACTGATGACCGCCAGGCGATACTTAGATCATCAGCGCGTTACTCGTTACATCTTCGGGATAACCGGTTCGGCGGCCTGGTGCATGTACTTGCCACCACGGTCTTTGTAGGAGACCGCGCAGTCATCGCCTTTCAGGAACGCCACTTGGGCGCAGCCTTCATTGGCGTAGATCTTGGCAGGCAGCGGCGTCGTGTTGGAGAACTCCAGCGTCACGTACCCTTCCCATTCGGGTTCGAAGGGCGTGACGTTCACGATGATGCCGCAGCGTGCGTAGGTCGACTTGCCCAGGCACACCGTGAGGATGTCGCGCGGGATCTTGAAGTACTCGACCGAACGCGCCAGCGCGAACGAATTGGGCGGGATGATGCAGACATCACCCTTGAAGTCCACGAACGAACCTTCATCGAAGTTCTTCGGATCGACGATCGAAGAGTTGATGTTGGTGAAGATTTTGAACTGATTCGAGCAGCGGATGTCGTAGCCAAAGGACGACAGCCCCCAGGAGACGATGCGATCGTTCGCCTCGGCTTTGGCACGCTCTTCATCGTTCATGTGCTTGCGCGACAAGACGCCGTGAGCGGTGACGTAAGAGCGTGCGCGCTGCTGCCGGTACGAGAACGGCTCGATCATCGGACCGTCTTCAGGCGTGAGGCGTTCGATCACCTCGAAGTCGGGACGGGTGCTGATCGCTTCTTCGCGCGTGAAGCGCTGACCAGTCAGCATGTCGATGTGGTAGCCGTCATCATCGATCAGATACGTAATGAGATCGCCTTGGCGGTTCTGCACACGCAATACTTCGTAACCGCAGCGGTGAGCGATCTGGTAATCGGAGAGAATGGACATGGTGAATCCTTGTTGGAGTTTTGACGATGAGTATGGATTTTTTATCGCATAGCCCATTACAACGGATGAGCCATACGAGTAATTTTTAAGGCAGGTTGAATTCAGCGGCCTTCAGCGAGAAGCGTTCATCGAGCGCTGCATAGATCTGCGTGTAGGTACGGGCTTGCTTCTTTTCGTAGAAGATGTTCTTGTTGTTCTTGGCAGCGCGAGGCATGTCACGAGCAGCCTTGGTGTTCCAGTCAGCCGACATGAACCGCACGACTCCAGTGCGACCCAGGAAATGCGCGAGGTACAGATCGACTTCGTTAATCTCACGATCCGTAATTACGGTCTTGAGCAATTGAATCGCATCTTGCGTGCGCGCGCCTTTCATGAGGGCATTGGCTCGGGGGTCGAAGACATCAGTCGTCATGTCGATGCCAAAGCGAGCACCGTGCTTACGCACCGTCTCTTCCCACGTGTCGTCGGTGAATTGGAAGAGACCCGAGGCCGAACCCTTAGCAGGCTGGGCGTCTGCACGGAACCCCGACTCCAGCGCCGCCACACGCGCCATGAGCACGGCATCCGTACCGGTGGAAGCTTCGACTGCTTTGAAGAGCTTCACGTAGCTCTTATACTCGCCATCGACTTCCGGCATCGGGTAGCTGCGGTAGTCGTTCACGTCCAGCGTGCGAACCGTGAATACGGGTTTCTTTTCGATACGCTCCAGGGGTTTGAGCGCCACGCGGTTGATTTCAGCCAGGTACGCGTAGGGCGCCACCGTGGGTTGGGGATTGATCGCTGCGCCCGCAGGCACCAGCACGGAATAGGCCACCGTGAAGCCCGCAACAAAGCCGAGCACCAGACCCATCCAGAATTTCGCTTTCTTATGCATTCTCTGCATCCTTCGTTTGTTAGGTTTCTTTGTACGGCACAAAACCCAGGGACAATTCCCTGGGCGTTTATGACGTCGCTATTTAGTCCAGTCGAGCCAGCCGGAATTCCAGCGAAGCTTGAATGCACTCGCGTCCATGTTCAACGAGAACCGGAATCGAATCGACCCGGAGTTCTTCATCGCGCATGGCAAAACACTTACGCATCAGACCTGCTGCGTCATCTGCGGTATCAGAGAGCAACGCCGCCGACATCCACGCTTCTTCCATTGCCTGCGTAGTAGCGCGAACATAGACGGAATCGTGATCGAGGGGTAACGCCCGGTAATGAACGTCCCCATCGCGCTGCGAAATCTCCCACAGATCGTGATCGAAATCGAGCAGCAGCCCAAGCGGTCCATCAGGCGTGTAGTTGGGCGTCGAGGCAATCGACATCTTGGAGAAATCGCTCTTCTTATCGATGAGCTTATTAAAGGCTGCGGTTATGAGTAACCCTTCGCTACGCAGCGGTATGAACACACCGCGAAACGTCACGAATGATGCAAAGCCCAACCGGATGTTGGTCTCGCTCGGTAGGCGGGGATTCGGATTCCAGACGATACGGCTTTTCTTAATCAGGATCGAATTCATTGTCATTGTTGTTACACCTTGAACGGACGCAGCTCTTTGCGGGTGATGATGTCAAACTCTGGGCTCACCGTGGGCGAGATCCGTGCAGTGTGCACGAGGGCTTGCTGAGGCGAGAGGCCTTTGGCCAGCGCAGGTAGCGCTGCATACATGCCCGAGCCGTAGATGTAGGGACGGTGTTCGTCAAGCGTCACCAAGCGCTGCTCTTCTTTCGATGTACGCCAAGCACCAGCGGCGGTCAGCACCACGTAGCTGCGCGAAGCGATACGTAGATACGCCGAGCGTTTCTCGTCGATATCCAGCCCGCCTTCATTCAGCTCGGTGGCAGCGCGCACCATATCGACAAACATATCCAGGATGTGCGGCACGTCCGGCGCGATGATCTCATCTCCGATCACGCCGATTGCGAGGACCTTCTTTGGAGCCACGAAGAGTTTACGCATCTCGAAGATGGTGGCCGAAGCTTCCTCTTCGGAACTCACAAACCCTCTTCGATCCGTAACCATGACCCCGTCTTTCAAGATAATGAGAGACATAGCGACTTTCCTTGTAAGAGTAATTAGAACAGTGCGTCTAGCAAACGCGCCATCTCACCAGGAGAATATGTAACTGAAATCTTCTACAGTGGCAAAAAAGAAGGGATGACGGCATACAGGGAGAAGGCGGGATAACCCACCCTCTCCCTAGCCGTTAGGACGGCTTATGCTTGCGTTCGATCTTGACCTGCTCGCCCACCTGCATCGTGGCCACCGCCGGATACAGTTGTTTGATTTTGGTCAGGTCCGTAGGCGAAACAACCGACGAGAAAACGCCGAGTTCAGTCGTTTCGATAACCCGGTATTGCTCCCGGGCGATGCGCTGTACGGTCAGTGTCGACATGGTTTATGCCATCTTGCGATTGCCCAACTGGGCGAAGCTGCAGCCCGAACCACGCGGCCGCCCCGGGGACTTCTTTTCTTGCTCTTGAAGCTTGGCCGTACCGTCGGCCGAAAAGAGCAGCACGTCGCCTGCACTGAGCTTGCCCGCATCATGCATTTCGCTGGGCGTCAGGACGTACGCACCACCTTCAGCCGTTTCGATCACGACCGTTTTGTTTTTGGAGATCGACAACACCTTGGCTTGAAAGCCATTGCCTTGCTTGGCGAGCAACGGCAAGGTGTCGGACAGTGCCTGAATCTTCATGCGGTTTCCTTGGTTTCGTTGAGGGTCATGCTGAAAAAGCTGCTGATGTCTTCCAGATGGCTGGCATGCAGCTGCGCGAGAAACACTTTGCTTGCCTTGTTGGGCTCTTCCACTCCCATGAGAGCGAAGAACGTCGGACTGGGCAACCCTTGCATGCGACCAGACTTACGCACCACGAGCGCGGTGAGCGGCGGCATCCCGCGGTCGACGCACCAGTTCAGGATGTGGGTAAGGATCGGGGTGAGCGCTCGGCCCAAGGCATTGCCCGAATGCGGCACGCCAATCTGACGAGCGAGCTCCTCGTACGTGATGGGTGAACTGGTCATCGCGCGCTCCAAGAGCAGCGAGAGCGCCCGGCGACGCAGCAGTTCCGGGGCATTGAGCATCATCAGATCGCGAAACGATGCGATAAAGCCGTTCAGGTCTTCGGCCTCTTTGGGCGTGAGGGTTTGGCCCAGGTCGAGTTTGCGCTTGATCTGGCGCACGACCTTCATCTGCTCTTCGTTTTCCAGCGCATTTGCTTCAGGCGCGGGTTCCGTCTCGGGCAGGATCACGCCTTTCTTCAGCGCTTTCAGGCGCTTGGCAAGGTAGCCGATACGCTTGACGTCTTCGTCCGAGAACAGTTCACCGCGAGCGTTGACTTCTTTCATCCGCTCAGCGAGTTGGTTGTACTCGGCCTCGCATTGAGTGATCGCCTGATCGATTTCTTCGTGGGTTGCTTCTTTAGCCATGGGGCTCTCCTTTATCCGTAGGGACGAGGGTTGTTACAGCGGGGCGACGGCACCCCGCATAGGGTAAGTGGGAAATATGAAAATCCCGAAACGCTGGTTTATTTGGACTCGCTGCCTTTGGGCTTGACGAAGTGTTCGTCAACGAGGGCTTCCATGTCAACCAGGTAACGAGCGTGGTGCTGCACGGTGATGGCTGCGATTTTGCCCGGATTGAGAGGATCGGGCGCCACGTACTGCACGACTGCCACACCGCGATCTTCTTCGTACTCGAAGTCGTAGAAGGGCACGCCGTGTTCCGGCAGGTAATGCAAGAGCGTTGCAAAGAACCGCGCAATGCCCAGACGAGCGCTAGGACTTTCCGGGTCAGTGAGCCAGGCGTGAAAGCGGTTGAATTGCTCGCGGCGAGCCACCCAGGAGTCAGAGGCGATTTCGACGCAGTACTGCTCGGCTTCTTGCTCGGTCAGGTGGCGTTCCGTCACGTAAAGGAACGTATCGGTTTCGTCCGGTTCGCGCTGCTCGATGACTGCCGCGATGAGCGTGAAGATAAAGCGGTAGCGCGCATGCGCCCCATCCGTCACGGACTCGTCGTTGCCAAACGCCATGTTGGTGTCGGCAGCCACTGCAGCGTGCTCCCAGTTGGAGAACTCCTTGATCACATCGCGCATCACCTCATCGAGCAAATGCCGATGTTTGGCACCCTCTATGTTTTTCAGGTACGCCGAAAGCATCATGTCTGCACGATGCTGATCTTGACGCAGTGCGAACTGCATCTGCGCATCGATCACGTTGTTCGGTTTCTTAGCCATAACTACACCTTGTTTTTTGAATCTGCGCTTATGCCTCGACTACGGAAGGCACAAACGCAGGGGTCATCGGTAACAACTCGATAAAGCCAGCCGAGGTGAAGGTCACTCGTTCACCATAGATGGCGTTATCGCACTGCTCGGGCGTGACGCCATAGCACAGTGCAGTGAGGGGCAAACTACTACCATGCCGCCACTCGCAAAGCTTCTCGCCATTGCGGTACAAGGCAAGCTTATTGCTTACCGGTGAGCCCAGCAGTTTTCGTAGTGCACTACCCATGCTAAAACGCCTCCTTTAAAACTTACACCGGTCGCTCACCCCGCGTGCGCAGCATGAGATCGGTTTCGCGCGACAGACGAATGTCGATGTGATCGACACTCAGGATAACCCGGGAATCGCCGAAGTTCGATTTGGATTTATCGTGATCTTCGAAGATCCACAGGATGTTCTCGTGCAGCAGACGGGTATCGAGCGAGCCATCATCGGCATCGCTCACCGCATCGGCGTAGCGCTGCGCTTCATCGCTACTGTGAAAGAAGGTTGCGTTGCAGATGTCGTCGGTCCACGTCACGGCGATTTGCGTGTCGTAATCGACGATGAGAAACATCGCATCCTTCAAGCCGCGACGCGCGGCAACGAGCCAGGCTTCCTTTTGGAACTGCGGGTTACGGGGAACCTCAATCTTTTTCGGGCCTTGGGCGCTACTGGAGATTTGGGGCTCGACAAAACGACGTGCATGCATGCTAGGACCAGCCATGGTATTTCCTTGTATTTGGTATTGAGGGACTCACGCGAGTCTTATTCAGCCAGCGCTTCTTCTTGCACCTTGGGGGTGACTTCTTCAGGCGGGATCACCTGCAGCCAGCTTTCGGCCACGTCCACTTCGGGCGCCACCCCGCCATGGATGTTGACGAAGTCTTTGCCATCGGCCGTCTGTACGTGCCAGATGTTGCCGAGCTCGACGTGCTTGACCGGATGCATCCAGACTGCCCAGCAGATCCGACCCACGCTCGGAGACTGCGGACCGTGTGCACCATTGACGATGCGGCACTTAGCGCCCGGAAACACCGGGATCGACTTACTCATTGCGTTTCTCCACTGGAGGCAGTAATCAGGCTGTAGTCCATCTTGTTCAGGGTGACGGAGAAAGCAGACCGATTCTTTCTGAAAGCATCCGAAACGTGGATCGGCATCTGAGCGATGACGTGTTCCAGTTCCGGGCCGAGGATACGCCCCACCACACGGCGCTCGAGATCATCGGGCGTAATGGGTAGTGCGATGGGAAATTCGAACTTGACCGGGACGTCCAGGAGTTCTGGGGCGTGAATGTTCGGGTGCGTGATGTAAATCACCGCATTCACTTCGACCTTGCCCGTTTTCTCATCAATCACGATCTCCGGCTTATCACCGGGTTTGTTTTTGATCATCGGCGCATCGGGCGAGAGGTGCTTGCGGCGGTCTGCGCTGATGAGAGCGAGCAGCGCCAGGCGGCAACGCAAGCCATCGATACGCAACGCCGAACCGATCTTCAGCGAGCACGGACGATGAAAGAACTCATCGTAGCGCAGCGAGAACATCGTGCCAGCGTAGGTAAAGCGAAAATCCACCACGATTTGCGTGAGGTTTTCGTCTTTCGTCTTTTCGAGTTGCTCGAAAAGCAAGGCGCCGGCGACGACCTCATCGGCGGTGAATTGGTACGGGAGCATGGGAAAACTCCTTGGAAGGTTTATGCTGCTTTAACGAGCTCAGCGAGCGTTTCGTCAGATTCGGTGCGGTCTTTTTTGCCCAGCGTACTGAAATCGAGATACTGCTGACGCCATCCCGGCCCTGCATCTTTCATGTCTTGCAAAGCCTGCTGCTCCGATTCAGCATGCTGCTCAAGTGCTTTGGAAAGCGACCCACTGTAGCTCGTGAGTAGGCGCGAGGCAGCGTGGTTGTGTGCTCGGGTAAAGTGCGCCTCGTCTCGTTGCTGGATGACGTAGAGCGTGGCATTATGCGTCATGCATGATGCACAGCGCTGGCACGGCACGAGACTGGTCGTTGCACGCTCATCAACCAACTTGAAGGCCGGGTTCTCGCAGTACCAGTAATGGTCTTTGAGCATCGGGTAGTGAGTAGTCAACGACTCGTAGATCTCACGCTTGGTGGCGAATTTGAGCGGGAACTTGATCGGAACGATGGTTTGGCTCATCGCCATGGAAAGCGCGTTCCAAGCCGTCTCGATGTGATGCAGCTGACTCACCATTTGATCGCCCGCCACATAGCCCATCAGTACCGCGCTATGCTGGTTAGGGTTCACGTAATCCATCGCCGCTGCAAACCAGGGCAGCAGTTGCGAAAACCCTTGGTGATCGGTGTTCATCGGACGCGGGACCCGGTGCTCATGAGAAAACCGCACAACGGACTTTTGGTAGTGGTCTTCAAGCGCTTGCATAGCGTCCGCACGAGCTTTGAACTCCATGCGGATTTTGTCTACGGACTGAGAGCCATCCACATAGAGCGTATCGACCAGCTTGCCTTCGTACGTTTCAAGCGCCAGCATGAGCGTTGAATCCATCCCGCCCGAATACAGCAACAACGGTATACGGCCATCGTCGGTGTGATGCGATTTATACGCCATGGTTACTTGATCCCGTTCTGGTAGAGGCAGCGCTGCTCGATCGAGTCGCCCACGCGCGTGGTCACATCTTCTTGGCGATAGACTTCGAAGTTGCGATTCAGTGCGTTGTAGGCTTCACGGACTTGGTTGGCCATGGCTTCACGGATGACCAGATGCGCCTCCTTATCTTTAGCCACGATGTCCATGTACATGTCGCGAGCCTGGGGAAGCGTGTAGCCCACGTGCGTAGCCATGAGCATTTGCGCTGCCATCGTGCCGCGTGCCTTACACAGCTCACGCACCGTTTGCACGTGCGAACCGACCGCAGCCGTTGTGGCGGCGGTATTATTGGCCAGGCTCGGCAATGCTACGGCCATACCCACAGAAAAAGTCAGGATCGTAAAAAGTTTCTTCATGGTGATTTCCTTGGATTTGTTATTTGCGACGCAGCGGGAAAACCGGCATGCCTTTGTCCATGATGCGGCGTTCGGCAGCTTTACGGTCTTCGTACTGCTGGCCGGCATTGCGAATGCCAAAGGCCTTTTTGATTTTGGAGAACCAGGTCTCGGACTTCTGGTAGTTGAAGGCGAGTTGGCTGTAGGGGATGTTCTGCTCGATACCATTTTTGACCGAGTCCAGGCGCAGGTCTTCGAGCGCCGAGATGGCGTCTTGGAGCTGCATGTTTTCTTGGACGGTCATGAAGCTGCGGTCAGGGGCTTCACGGATCATGCGGGTGATGAGATGCAGGAATTCCAGACGGTCGGTTTCACGCGTCCATTCCAGGTCTTCACGCAAGGCTTTCAGATCGACCTTACCTTCGCTATCGTAACGGATAGCGGAAAGCGAAATCGAAACAGGGGACGTCAACCGCACCGTATGGCGGGTTTCGGTGCGATCTGCAACTGCGGTGTCTTGTTTATTGTTATCGTTCATGAATGAACCTCTCGTTCGGAGATGTGGGAAGTGGTAGACGGGACGTGATACTGCACACACGCTTGCAGCGGATACTGGCTCAGCTCTTGCAGAACTGCTGGGTGCGGGCGTTGAAGCAATACCAAGACCCCTTTACCCTGGGGGGTAATGATGTCGAGTTTCAGAGCGGATTGCTGCAACCGTCCGGGATGGATGTCACCATTCGGTTGCGGCAAAGCCGGTTCATGCAGGATTTTGCTGATGGTATTAAGCGCAGCTTGCGCAGTGGGAAATGACTTAGCACGATCTACCACTTGCGTCCAGTAGTCGTAGCCTGAAGCAATAACGGCGTAATAACGGTCGTGGTCGTCCGCTACGCGAATAGCGACGTAATACATCAGCAGAGTCCTTCTTAAAGTGATACGCCGGCAACCACCATGAAGCGACCATCTTCTGCGACCATCATGATGTCGACACGGTCACCGGGACGGTACGGACGCGCAGCGACTTCCGGCATTAGGTCGGACGTTTGCCAACCAAGCGGCAGTTCGTACGGCTCTTCTGCTGCCGAGCCCAAATCCATGGCGATGAGATTAAACCAGCTTTCCGCAGCTTGGCGAGTTTCGAAAACAAAAGCCTCCTCACGATGCGGCGACCAGCCGTTAAGATCTTGTTTCAGATCTTTCAAATACCGTCTGGGTGCCCTGCGCGTGATTTCACCATCCTTTAACGTAACTTTCGCGACGATAATGAACATGAAAGACTCCTCGGATTAGATGGTGCCGTACACCTTCCAACCGCTCACTTCCTGCAGATCCCCATCGAGCACTTGCAGCTGGGCGGTGGCTTTGGGGTTGGACTGGTTCAGGCGCATCATGGCCGAGGTCATGACGCCCGAGCGCTGCGGGCTTTCCACGCCGGGGATGGCGTCGTTGATGGTGATGAGGTCTTCATCGACCACTTGACGCGAGATGGCTTCGACGACTTCGAGCGAATCGAAGCGGTGAGCGTTTTCCAGATCCGTCACCCAGTCGCCTTGTTTGCCGGTGAGTTCTTCCACGGCGAGGTAACGGGTTTCGGTGCCTTCGGCGGTTTTGACATGCGAGACAAGCGTGAACATCTTAGGTACATCCTTTTGTTGGTTTAGTTAAGGGTGTGCATTTCGATCAAGCTGTAACCGGTGCGCCAGTCAGTGGCGCCACGGATCACGTGCTTGAGTGTTGCACTGCGCTCGATTTCGCGCAGCATCTCTGCGTGCACGACCGGCTCGAGCAGGTCCGTCGTACGCTCGGTCACAATGCCACCGAGCAAGGCATCTTCGGGATCTTGGCACAGCTTCGGATCCCGATAGAACTGAACGCTCAATTGGATAGGTTTATCCAAGAGAGACGTAGCGTTTTCGTCTTTGGGGTCAAGCGTCACAATGGTGGCGTTGACCACAGCGTAGGTGTTGGGTTGTTGTTCTTTCATAGCGAGCCTCATTAGGGCGCGAGTGCGAACCTCGTATCGCCAGCGCCGTCGTCATCGCGATCCCCACGGGCGACTTTGTGAGCCAGACCCGAGACCACCGTCATGGCCTTGTAGTAGTCATCGCGTTGGCGGTAGTCGGGCACGAAGAGGTTCTCATCGATGTCTTCGTGGTTTTCGGGAAGCGCTGCGTTCGGATCGTCTAGATCGATTTCCTGACCATGGATCCAGAGACCGAGCGAATCTCCGCCCAGTTGCTGAAGCACGGTTTCCGATTCTTCATCGCCCGGTACGTAGTGGTAGAGAAACCAGTCGGCGTAGCGACGAGCTGCGTTCAGGCTGGTGAAAAGCCGTGCATGGTTCCAGGCCAGCTCTTCACGATCTTTGGTCCAGGGCGATGCCACGCCCAGGATCTCGGGCGAGGTTTCGACTTCGTGAAAGGCAAGCTTCAGGCGCATCATCGGCAAGTGGTGCTGACCCAGCACTTGCGCGTCCATGGAAAACGTCTTGCGCTTACGCAGACGCGGTGCGCTGGTGATGAAGGCTTGCACGGGATCGGCTGCGCGGTTGATGAGGGTCATGCCGTTGTCTTCGACCCCGAACCCAGCTTCCACGTACCAGAACGCCCGGCCTTGGCGCAGGTCTTTGAATTGAACAGCTTTTGCACGAGTAGGCATTTGGGCTCCTTAGCGCATCAGAATGAACATATCGGTCATGCACAGTTTGACGTTGGGCCAACTGCTTGCGACTTCAGTCACAAACGAAGCCTGTATGTCCGGGTAGTGTTTATGCAAGTGCGCGAGCACGCCCAGCATCGCCGAATCGGTGCTCGGGTATCGCTCGACGTTGTTCGGAAAGAACGGCGTGAAATCACTCGGGCTGAGCGCAGCAATCGCATCGATCGCGGCCTCGTTATCGTAGAACCAGAGGTCGTAAATCGCACGGTCGATGGCGCCGCCCGTGTGCGGGCTTGCCACGCCGATGCCGACATACACGCCTGCGGAATGCACCGACTCGAATTCGATCACGCTGCGTTCGCCTTCAGCCAGGATCGGTTTGTTTTGTTCGTGTCCGCACGCTTTGAGCGCTGCGAGCAGATCGCGCACGAACGCCGGGACTTTGGGGTCCATCATCGAGCACAGCATCGGAAAGCGAGACGCCAGCGCATCTTCCGGTACGGTCAAGCTAAAACTGTTGTGGTTATTCATGGCACGACTCCTTGTGGTTATTAGAGGGACTAAGCGAAAGGTTCTATACCTTCATTCACTAGCGTAATATAGGTTCGAAAATTCGTACAATCACGCTTTTTGCGGCATAGCTTTTTATTCGGGAATACGACAAGAGCAGGAGGGTTGCCCCATCCTGACTCTTGTCGTGTCTTGGTTTTATAGCAAATCGTCTTCTTCCAGCCGGCGGAAAATCAGCAGGCCATTCTTGGTCACGCGATCAAGCACGTAAGGCAGCATGCCGTCCTTGTACGCGCCCAGCGCTTTGAGCTGCATGAAGAGTTCTTCGCCAGCGGCCTTGGCGGCGTTAGCAAAGTAATTGCCCTCGTCTTCTGCGTTTTCGGCCGAGTGATCATCACGGATCTCATCGCACAGCGCTTGCAGTCCATCGATGGCCGACTCCATGTCCATCAGGTAATCCGATAGGCGCGTCATCGTCTCGAACACGTCGATGTCGAACTGCTGCATCTGAGACGCTGCGTATTGCAACGCACTCATGCCGCGCTTGAGCTCAAGCATGAACCGATCAGGACCATCTTTGATTTGCAGTAGACGTTCCAGGCGATCGACGTCATGCGCGTCGCGCTCTTGCTTTGAAACGCCAGCACCGCGCGTGACGGTCATCGAATCGAGAATACCGAACTTCATGGGGCGGCGGGCGACCTCGTGAAACGCCGGCTGAGCGGTCAGGTGCGACAAGCCGCGTTCCGCTGCCAATCGGTCCACCATATCTTGGACCGCGCTCCAGTACACCGGATTGCGAGTCGCGGCTTGCTCTGCTTCGGCATGAACATCGAAGCTATGTTGCTCGTATGCCGGTTTGACCAGCAGCTCTTCCATGCGGGCACGGGCTTGCTGGCGCTCACGATGCAGCGCCATGATTTCTTCGATGTCGCGCTCTTGCTGAGACTTCGCATCACGGCCAGCCTCCATCAACGCTTTGGCTTGCTCGATGTAACGGCGCGCATCTTTCAGATGCTCGGTCTGCATGTCCTGGTGATACTGGATATCTTGCTCCAGGCGGGCTTCCAGATTTTGTTCTGCTTCGATCTGTTTATTCTTCTTTGCCATTTAGGGTACCTCGGTTACTCGATGACGAGTAGAAAATCGTTATTTGAAATCCGGCCTCCGAAGGAGTAGGGAAGATTCCCGTACTGATCGTAAAGGCCTAGGAGACTGACTTCCCGCATGATGGCTGCAGAAAGCGTGAGGATGTTCATGACAGCGCTGGCAACTTGAGGACTATGCTCATCATAGCCGATCACCAGTAAGTCGTCCTTGACCGTTTGAGAGAGTTCCAGGACGTCTTCTTCGGCACTCTCTTTATAACGGATGGCCTCAAAGATCATGAAGATCACTTCATCAACCGTGTCGGTGATCTCAGACATCACGTCCGCTTCTTTGAAGTGCAGATCCACGAGATGGTAGCCATTCATCAATACCTTTTTGGGCGGGTATCGATAGGGGTCAAAAATCGACCGGTTTGTAGCGTGGTGGGGTTGCCGCATAGCCTGCGATCTCTTGATAGTAGCGTTCTTTGGTTGAATTCACCCGAGGCGTGTCTCGCATGGTAAAGGCACGCAGGACTTGTTTATCCATGCGTTGGGTGTGGCGAGACTGGACGAATGACGCGTTGCCGTGCATGGCGAATTCTCCTACACGTAATGAGTCGCACCGATAATTTTTGATTTTTCAATGCGCCGGAATAAACCCCTCCCAGACCGGGAGGGGCGTATGCTACGAAAGAAAAAGCCAGCTACCCAATCCTACTGGCACCTCATACCGACTCTTGCAGGGAGCGAGGTCGTATTGGTCTAGAGTTTGAAACCGGCTAGATAAGCCAAGAGGTGAATGGCAGCACCCCTTGTGATAAAGACTAGGAGGCAGGACAACTCATCTAGTCAAGCAATTCGCTAATCCAGTACGCTCAAGCCCCGTTACAAGCGAACGCAACCTGATTAACGAATCATCCGATTTCATAGCTAGTGAGAGAAACCCTCACGAAAACAATTCAAACTTGTTGCCTTGTCGTGGACGGATGCGGTAGGTCACCATCGTGCGCCATTCGGGTCCCCACGGTTTGCGCGTGGTGATGGCTTCCCATTGGCTACGACGGAAATCGTAATACCGACTCATGTCCCAGCCAAGCTTGTACGTGCTCGTCTTGGTCTGGTGGATAAAGCACCAGTAACCTTTTGACGGATTTACACACACTAGGACACGCTTTTCGCCAGGGATATGAAACTCCTTGACGACTTTCCATTCCACAAGTTCGATGCGAATGCCGAGTGCACGATACAGAAACGCGTAACCGGTCAAGCGGTACAGCCAGCGAAGCTGAAACCACTTGCGCATCCAGTAAGTCGGCGGCACGAGCGGACTATACAGGTTGTTAGCCACAAGGTACCCTTTGGTCCAGCCCGTATCGAGCGTGGAGTTAATGGGACCTATCCAGCGCAACCAACGAGGCAATCCGCACTCGATGCCTTTCCACTGCTCTTCGAGATTCTCGTAAGGCCATTCGCCAGGGCGCACGGGACGAACGAGAAACACGGCCCACCAGTTGATGAGCAGCATGGCGGTGACTTGAAACACTACTCCTATCAGTGACAGCACCAACCACTGAAGGAAACGCGATGCGTACTTCATGACGTTACCCTTCTTAATAGTTAACGCAAACTACACAAGATGGGACAGCATCACGATTGAATTAGGGGAGCTAGGGATGCACGTCGTTCGCAATGGGTCAGGTAGGTTGTTAGAGCCTTTCGAGATTTGTGCGATTCCCTAGCATAAGATGGTGGAATCGGTAAGTCTTTACCTACCGACCCTTATCTTATTTGACCGGCTGGTGGGGTGCCGGCTGATGCAGCCGTGCGATTTGCATCGGCACGGTAAAGCCGCCAGCAGTCAGATGTCCGCCACCACCGCAGCGCACGCAGATGGCACCCACATCCATGCCGCCATTCTTTTTCGAACGCAGCGAGTATTTGCGCATGCCGATTCCCAGCTGATCTTCGTACATGACTGCAAACGGATGGTCTTCCGAGAGGATCTCGCCCACTCGCGAGACGAACTCATAGGGTACGTTGATGACTGGGACCGTGACGCCATCGAAGCGCTGGAACGTGAGGTTACGAGCAATCATGCGCCGCGCTTGCGTTTCGCGCAACTGATTGAATGCCGTACCCATCGTGCGTAGATCGCGCAGGCGTTGTTGGTAGACGTCGGGCTCGCAGTAGTCGAAGTCTTCCAGATACTCGGCAAACGCGCGCACATCCTGATCGCGGTAGGCCGGGTTCTCAAAGAGTGCTGCCGTGATCTCCCGCGTACCTTCGAGCTTGAACGCGTACATGTCGTAGTCGCCTGCGTAATTGAACAGGCTCGGCATGGGCAACAGTTGCCGGTGGTGCATGTGGCGCCACGTGACGATCGCGCCCGAAACAGACGTATCGAACACCAGTGTGACGTTCTTGGGCTGCTCGCCTTGATACGTATCGAAGCGCTCTTTGGCCTTGATGTGGTGATCGAGCACGATGATTTCTTGCGCGAAGTGCGCAAGCTTATACAGCGTCTCGGGATCGTAGCAAAAGTCCACGAGGTAGACTTTGCGGTATCCCGTCACGTCAACCACCGGCTTGCCGTAGGTGGTGCCCACGTAGTCGGTGTGATCGCCGCCTTGATAGAGCCAGACGGCGGCTGCCGCGCAAAGCCCATCCAGGCAGTTTTCGTGAAAGATCACGAGGTCTTTCATGCGTCGTCTCCTGGCCCTTCGTAAATGGCCACGATGTGATCGAGCCCGCCTCTAAAGCGCTCGATGGCTTTAATCATGATTCGCAACTGCCCCCAGTAATCCTTGGAAGCCGTGCTTTCCTTTTCGTACTGGTAGAGCAGGTGATGAACTTGTGCCGCCCCGTAAAGAACGGCTTGCGCTTCACCTTGAGTCTGCGCTTTGCCCAGGCGCTCTTGCAAAGCAGCGATAGCCTTTTCAGGCGTTTCACCAAAGCCGAGGGGAAACCATTCCAGCTCGCTGATGGCTGCGCCCAAGTCGCACGCTAGATCCGAGTAGCTGGAGGTGAGCGCATCCACGTACTTCGCGGGGTTGCCGTCTTGCTCGAGCATGGCTGCGTAGCCGGCACCGTAGCGAATCGCAAACACCGCCAGATGCATGTTGCTGTCGAGCGCGTTGATGAGTTGCATTACTTATCCTTGAAACGGTGGTCTGTCATACGAGAACCGCGCGCCATGTCCTGTTCGACTTTTTCACGACGCTCCAAAAAACGCTCGCGGTCAGTCTTTGTGCGGGTCAGCACGTCCTTCATGAAATCCTTACACTCGCGCAAGGTCTTGCGGTTATGCCAGCGATCGACACCAAACATGACCAAGACTAGCAGCACGAGTCCTGCGATAACCAAGCCAGCCGCATATTGGTTCATTAACGACTCCAGAAATAGGCAAGCATCAGAGGCCGCCATTAATAGCGCAACAAGCCAGAATCGAACCTGGCACGCAAATCACAAACAGCCATCCGATGAGTTCCATGTCAACGCTCCTTGCGCGTAAAGCGCATTGCCGTACCTTCTTGTTCGATACGATCCCACACAATGCGTTTTTGCTCGTCGGAGTAGAACACCCAGTTCGAGACTTCTTCGTCTGTGCGTCCACACCCTTTGCAAATTCGATCAAAGAGCGTGGAGCACACCCCGATACACGGTGTATCGGGGCGCGTAGAGTCAGGCATGGTTAGCCTTTCTGATCCAGGGTGGCGGAGGCTTGGAGCTTCTCGATTTCTTGGCCCACCCAAGCGAGCGGATCCGGGGCGTTGGTCTTCACGCCTTCCAGCGTAGCGCCGCCGGCCAAGTCGGCATTGGGATCTACGAGCAGGCCGTTCTCACGCATGTACTTGCCCAGGTAGAAGCGACGCATCACCGCCACCAGTGCTTGCACGCGATCGGCTTGGCCTTCGACCACAGCATCGTTGACCCAGTTCTCGAGCGCAGTTTCCAGCACGAGGCCGTATTGCACGATTCCCGTCCAGCGACCGTTTCGCAACGCTTCACGCACCACCGACAGACCCACGATGCGGATCTCATCGACAGCCGGATTGGCAACCGCATCAGCCAGCGCGTAGACCACGCCGTCCTCACCGAAGTGCGAGAAATCTGCGATACCGCCGTTGAGCGAGAACGCTGCCGAACGAGCACCCGTCGAGAGGGTGTTGAGCTTGTCAGCCAGGCTGGGTTCAGCTTCGTCTTGCTTGGTCAGACCGGCGAGCAGTTCAGCCGCTTCACCCGAAGCGATGGCGCGAGCACCCACCCGGCGGATGTAACGATCACGTGCATCGTCAGCCGAATACCAGCGACGCAGTTCGATCAGGCGTTCGAAGATCACCGGGTCGAGGTCTTCGTCCGGCGTTTCCACGATGGCGAGCGCTGCCTCTTCTTCTTCCTTGGTGAGCGGACGCAACAGCTTCATCAGTACGGTCACGCGAACCGTGTTTTCACCACCATCCAGGTTACGGCCCAGGTTGGCGAGCCAGAGTTGGTACGCCGTCATGGCCAGCTCACCCATGGGCGTGTCAGCCGGCACGGCAGCTTCGATGCGCGCCCAGTCATCGCTTTGCGCGAGCAGCACGAATACTGCGGCCATGAGCGCGTCCGAACCTTCCGGTGCATCCGGATTGCCGGTGTTGTCCAGGCCGAGGGCGACTTCCACGTGATGGTCGTAGAAGGTCGCGTTATCGACCACGACACCGCGCGAGCGCGCCATGCGCACTTCTTTCAGGCGGTTGCCCACCGTGTGCAGGACTTGGGCGGGCTTGGGTTGGTCCTGCACCACCTTTTCAGCCGGCACGGGAGCTGCGAGCGTGCGCAGCTGGGCTTGGTGGCTGGCGTTGGAGACGGCGCGGTATTCTTGCTTGAAGTCTGCGAGGAGCGCCTGCTGCGATTGCTCAAACGCGTATTCGTGCTCGAGGACCATGCGCGTCCAGTTCTCCAGCGGCAAATCGCTTTCCAGCAACGCCTGGGCCGTTTGCATCGGCACGGCGAATTGCTCGAGTTCTTCTTCCGCGACGGTGACAGTGGCGTCAGCCGGCACTTCGATGAAGAACACCATGCCCGCATGGACTTGACCGACTTCGTTGGTGTCATCCAGCACGACGAGGCTGGGGATCATGCCGTTCAGGTCGTATTGCAGCAGACCGCCCACATCGCCACTGGCCGGCGCATGGATCTTGACTTCTTCAGCGATCTCGCGCGTGGCGCCCGAGGTCATCGAATCGAAGAAGTGCAGGATGTTCGTGTCATCGAACACGCGCAGGTCTTGTACATCCAGGTGACCGCCCACGCCCACCGAGGCGTTGCCAGCCAGGCGCGATTCACCCACGCCGCTCGTACGGCGGTAAGCGAAGTATTCACGCTGCCCTTGGGCGTTGATGCGGTAGAGCACGATGTAGGGCAAGACTTGGCGATACGTCGGGTCTTGCTCGAGCCACGAACGCTCGCCCACGATGAGGTGCGATTGCGCCGCATCGTTCACCCAGTCCATGAAGTCCCGGTCCGTCACTTCGAAGACAGTCTGCTCGGGGGTCTTACGTTCGAAGAGCGGGTGAGCGAAAGCCTGCGCGCGCAGGGCGAGGATGAATTCAGCGTGCTTCTTTTTTTGCGTGTACATGGGTTGCCTTCAAATAGCGGTAACGGGAAGGGGTTCGTCTTTCGGTGCTGCGCCTGCTTGGACTTTGAAGTGATCCACTTCAGCCAGCAGGTTATTCAGGTGATCGTTGGCGATATTCAGGATCTGACGCTTGATCGAGTCGGGCAGGGCAAAGACGTTCACGGCCGAGGGCGTCAGGTTGATGAGCTCGAGCACCGAGGTCGTACGCATCGGATACTCGCCTTTGGTGTTACGAAACACCAGGTGGTACTTGAGCGCCGGGAATTCGATATTGGAGACCGTATCGTTTTCTCGGTTAAACCGCAGGTACTGAGCGGGCAGGTATTGCTCGTCATCGAAAACCAGATGTGCCTTCGCTTCGATCGCACGGAATTCGGCTTGCCAATCCGTATCTGCTTCAGAGATGCGGAAAACGCTCAGGACGCGACTCAACCGCCGACGCAGGGCTTGGACCAGGCCCGGGAACGTAACGCCTTGTGAGGGCATCCAGACGTCTTCCAGCTCGTGTTTGAAATACACAGCGGCCGGCTGGTCAGCGGTAGCGATCAGCAGATACTTCAGGTTCGGCTTTGCGGTGCTGACGCGGCCCGTAAGCACGACGATTGCATGGCGCACGTGCTTGGGACGCGTATCGACGTAGATGCCGCTTTGCATGGCGTCAAAGCCATGGTGCTCTTGCAACAACTTGAAAGGCTTGACGTGCGCCACATCGCCGTGGACGTAAGGGCGCAGATCGCGCAGAAAGCTATTGAGGCTTTCCACGAGCGCTTCGTCACGCGTAGGCTGCAGATCGAATTCCGCCAACCAGGCATTCAGGCGCGACTGGGCGTCCGGGTCGTTTGTGAGCTTTGCCGTAACCGCGCCGATATTGCGCAACCGGTTGGCGCGCGGGCCGCGACCAGCCATCGTTTCGAAGACTTGTTTGCCGCTACTGGTGATTTCTTGCCGGCGGTTCGAATGGCTCACAGCCAATTGACCGAAGATCTCACCCATTTGCGGATCAGTGATTTTTTGGTTGTTGATGAGCGAGTGCAGGTTCATCAGTACCGTATCGACGGTCGCTGAGAGCGCGCGGATTTCATCACGCAGTTGCGATTCGCTCGAATCGTTCAAATATTGCAGGATCGACTTGTCCATGGAGTTATTGTGGCGATCAAAGAAAAAAAGAATGGATGAAGCCCAAGAGGCCGAAGCCCCCTGGGTAAATTAGTCGCGCTTGAGAACCGGACGCACGTCCACTTTCATTTCGTAGTTGCTCATGGCAAGCGGTTTACGCGCCGTCAGATCCACGCGGGTGACGAAACCGTAGTGATGCGCAATGCCCAAAACTTCTGCGACGCGATGGCCCGCCTCTTGCTGATCCATCTTCACGCACGAGGCAGGCAGACCCAGATCCGGATGGCTCTTTTTGAAGACCATCATTTCAGTGGAGATGCCGTAAGCGCGTTGGGCTTTCTCGATATGCTTCGCAGCCTTCTCTGCACTGCCCATGCGCTGCGCGGCGCGCAGCCGAGCATTGCCCCACAGATGCACGATCTCGCCTGCTTGCGGATCGCGCCCTTTGAGCACGAAGAGTGGTTCATCTTTGGCGAGCGGTCCGATGTGTTTCTGGATCAGTTCCCAGAGCACGCTTTCCGCACCAACTGCCGGACGCTCCACGACCAGCATGCCATTTTCTCTGACCCACGTGATCTTGCCATCCTTGATGACGATGCGATCGCCATTAGGCAGCACGCAACCTTCCTTTTGCAAAAGGGCTTCACGACGGGCAGTATCTTCTTTATTGAGCATAGCGAGGCTCCGGGGTGGAATGGGTTGTACATGGAATGCGTTACAGATGTAAAAATCTAGGCACTAGGGCATAAAGAGCTGGGTTGCCCCAGCCCGGGTTTTTATGCCGCTTCTTGGGCCAATTCCAAAACGGGTTGCTTCGGAATGGCGTTCACAAAGTCCACGACGCTCATGTGGTGGCGCATGAAAAGCGATTGCAGCCGGCTACCGGAGATCGGCGCAAATCCTGAGAGCGTGTGTCCGCTAAGGCCGTGGTCAGGGAAATACAGATCAACGTACTGGGCAATCTCAGGATCACGCAGCAAGCGAATCTCGTAGATGTCGTCCACCCGACTGTCACGGATGAGGGCTTCGTCGATCTTTTCCAGATGATTGGTCGTCATGAAGATCACGACGTCATCCAAATCCACCACGCCTTGTAGCGTATTGAGAATCGTCGACAGGCTTGGCCCGCCCATGGCTTCGAAAAGCTCGGCCTCGCTTGTTTTGGTGGGCGCTGGCGCGAGCGTAGCGTTGGGCTTTGCCGGCTCCAGACGTTTGGCGTCGTGGCGCACCACGCGATCGGAGACCTCTCCGTCTCGCGAGTGGGTGGAGGCCAAACTATCGAAATCCTCCAGCACGATAAACGAGCCGCGATTAGCCGTACGGATCGCATCCGTAAAGCCGCTACCCGACACCCGAGTGATGTCTAGGATGTGCACGTCGCGCTTATAGTGGCTGGCCAGCGCTTTGATAAGGCTCGTCTTACCGGTACCCGGCTCGCCATGGAAGATGACTGTCTTCTTGTACGCCAGTCCCCGATCACGGAACCACTTCTGGTTGCCAAAGAAGAATTCCAGATCCTGCATGAGCTCGGCTTTCTGGCCGGCTTCCAGAATCACGGTACGGATGTCTCGTGGCGGCAGGCGAGCGGTCAGCTCCCAGTTGCCTTCCTTAAAGGAGAACGCTCGCACCCGACTATCGGTTTCATCGACCTTGACGAATTCGGAGATGAGCGAGATGATAGGGTTTTGATTTCGCCCCAGCGTCGTAATCGTCACGCTCTCTTTCTCCAGACTCGTGCCTGAGGATTCGATGCGCGATTTCACGAAGGTAAAGAAGCGTCCTTTGTGAAAAAAGAAATGACGCCCGTAACCCGGCCCTGCGGCCGGGGAGAACACGCGATCATTCTTGAACTGAAGCGAGAGCGCTCTGGAGAACTTAAACCAGGGCGAATCTTGGAACCAGACCATGAAGGCCCGAAAGCGCTCGTCGTTGATGCAGTAGTGCGAGTTCACCGTGGCGTTGTTCATGGTGAGGGTCGTCGTGCATTGGGCGACCAGAAAGTCCCAGATCGCTTTGGGGACTTTACGCAAGAGAAAGCCCAAGACTGTCAGGCCGTAAAGAGAGACAGCGCCCGCCACAACGGGGTTGTCTTTCATCAGTACGGTAAAGTCTCGGTAGTGTTGGAGTAGCCAATCCATGAGGGTTTCCTGTGCGGAATAAGAAAGGGTGTGCATAGCACAACCCCGTCGTATTCTTTTTTACAAACCACACATGAGTCACGGAGCAGGCGAGTATGACGCACGTAAGCAGCCGCGCTGAAAGTCCCACTTGACTTCATGCTCGGCGAATCCTGCCCGCTGACAGTAGTCGCTGTTTTGCTTGACCGCCACCGCGTAGGCGATGATAAAGCCCGTGATACTAGCGACGATAAAAACGCACATGAGGTAAAAGACTTGGTGGTCTTTCAACCACTGGTAAAGCCGCTCTCCTATTTCGCTTACCGGCGCGAAGATGTCAAGGTTTATGCGGTTATCCATTTATCCCTCCCAGAGATCCTCGCTTGTGAGGTAGTCGATGTTTTCGTGACCAGGCAACAATTGCCCAGCCGCTTTGGCGATTTCCGCACCCTTCACACGATCCACGAATACCCCGCGCGTGGTTACAAACCCGTGCACAGTCATTTGTGACATATTCACGCCATGGTATTTCATCTTGGTCATGATGTCGCCATGACGATTCGGGCGCGGCATAAGAAAGATACCGAGCTTGCCGCTGCGTTCGGCTTGCACAGCGGCAACGTCAATGGCGTTTGGCGTATCCGGAAAGATCGCGTTATTGGCGTATTGCGGCGCGCCCGCAAGACGATGGGTCGCATAGAACGACAATCCATCGCCGTAATAATGAACTGAACCGCGGTGCTCGTGTTCTGGCGATTGCTCGGGCGCCTGACGTTTCAAATCACCGGGACGCCACAGATAACCGCCCTTAGCCGTCGGGCCTTGGCGCGCATACGACGGTCCGTCAGCATTACGCTGCTGCTCCACGCAATCATCTTTCCAAGCTCGCCAGAGCGTGGTGAGCGAGGACCCGAGCGCGATGAGGCAGATCGAGACGTAGAACGAAGGGACGTTGTGAAAGGCCCCGACCTCAATGGCTGTCACGATGATGGTGAGGATTATCACCAGAGAAGTCGCCAAAAACGGGGTGATGAGTCGTTTGCTCATGTCGCGTATTCCTTGTCGCTTTCCCACATGTCTTCCGAATAAAGCTCTCGGTACGATGGGTGTTTGAAGATGATTTGGTTTGCTGCGGTAGCGATCGCCAAGCCTTCAATGCGATCAACCCACCGCCCGTGCGTGGTGACGTAGCCTTGGCGCTTGGTGTTACGCAGTCCGCCCCGACGCATCGCCGCCATGTAAGCGATGACGTGGTGATGTCGACCAGGACGACTAACGGTGTACACGTCGCCATCCGGATGGACAATCCCGACTTGTAAGATCCGCTCCTGAGTCTCAGGAGCGTACTCGCCTCGGATCTTTAGAAGGTACGGCAGGCCCGAGGGCCGCACGCAGATGGGATGCAAACGCCGCCACGCCTTCGGGGATTCTTCATGCTTCATTCTTTGCTCACGTGAATGAGCGCGTGGTCTTCGAACTCGGGCTTGAAGTTCTCGCCGTGTTCTTCGAGGAGCTTGCGGGCGTCGGCCAGATACTGGTCTTTGCACGACTCCCACGTGTCGTTCGGATCGAGCAGTTCCTGACGCGTATCGCGTTCGAAGTTCTGTTTGGCTGCACTGACCACCGCTGCTTCAAGCGGGAGCCAGATTTCTTTGATGTTGACGTTCTGAGT
This sequence comes from uncultured Burkholderiaceae bacterium, assembly GCA_937871985.1. Next base: position 152,146 of record CALMPB010000400.1, on the reverse strand, counting down.
CATGGATGTACCTTGTTATTAGAAGCGGCTGCGAGAGGCCGTGCGGGATAACTTACCGCGAGGTTTGGGTTTGAGTAGACCGCTTTTACGCAAACGGTCCATATGGCGGTTGAGATCTTCGAGAACGAGGTCGCGATAAAGCGAGATCAATTCTTTTTGTAATTCAGGCACGCTGATATCGCTGCTGTGTATCTTAATGCTGCGAATTATAACGTGAGCGGTATCGGCAACCCTACTTTTGGCGGTTCCCTCGATCTCCAGAATCGTGTTGGAACTAAGCGAATGCCAGTAGGTTCCTGGACACGTGCGAACCACACTAGGTAGCTGTTCTTCCAACGTACGCACGAGATCGTGCAAGCCTGGAATGAGTGCGTAACGCATGCTTTCGACGTGTTGCTCAAGGAACTCATCCTTGTGGTTCTTGCTCAGCGCTTGGGCTGCGCGCAGTTCGCACACGACTTGGTGCTGAGCCAGAAACAAATCGCGAAAGAACTTGGCGGCAAATTCCTCACCGAAAAATATCGGCGGGTAGTACCAGACCTTGCTGATGCCACCATTCCAGAAGATATTCGTAGCCCAGTACTGGGCTAACTCATTAAGCGCCGGTTCCTTGCTCGCAAAACCAGGCTCTCCAGTCATTGAAGGTAACGGGTACGTTTTGCTCTCCTTAATAGCGAGAGCGTGCAAACGCTTAGCCGTCTCAACACGCAACCGGTCTCGTTCACTTCCAGTAGTTGGGATTGCAGGCGGCTTTTCGCCACGCTGCACCAAAATCGCACGGACTTCATCGGAGAGCGGATCCGGCAAGAGCCTACTCAAGTCGTTCTTATTCCAAGGAGACGGACCTTGCCGCTTTTCTTCGACCAGCTCATCCAAAAGCCGGTGGGCAGTTTGTAGCGTGTCTTCTTCTTTCGGCGCTGCAATGATAGGCGCGTTGCGATCCCAGCTGCCGCGAATAAGGCCGGCAATCTTGCCGATGGTTTTCCACATGGTCTTTCCTTGTTAGAGTTATTTACCGCGACGACGAGAAGCCGTGCGGCGCAGATATGTACGGGGAGGAGGAGTTTGACTGCGCAGTTCTCGAATGATTTTATCCACGCCTTCTCGGAACTTGGCCATGGATGCATCGAATCTCATCTGCTCTTCAAACTGCTCTTTCCAGTAATCTTCACCGTATTCCATAGCTAGGCCACATCAAAGATGACGCTTTTGAATCCTTCGGCGCGAAGAAAGTCCAGAAGCGTGAAATACTGAGATGACAGAATCTGTCGATACGACGACCAGCTCGGATGGGTGTGGTAATGCTCGCGATCTTCCCAACCAAAGTCATCGTGCATGATCGCAGGCTCAGACTTACGTACGATGGCGGGTTGGTCGTAGTTGAAATCCGAAAGCTCCTGCACCGACAGTTCGCGCATGTTGATGCCGGCGAATTGATGCGCGAGCGTGTAGGGTGCGTCGTCGCGATCGCACAGCTCTTGGTAACGCTTGGCAAAGAGAGTTTGTTGCTCAAGCCAGTCGTCCGGGCGGATCGGTAGCGGGCTTACGCCTGTCGCCATAAACCCCGTCAGAAAAGCGAGATCAGACTGATGTGCTTCGATCTTCGAGAGGTACGAGTCAGCTGCCTGCAAGTCGATGAGTTCTTCGCCCAGGGATCGTTGATCAACCACGGGTTCAAGAAGCTCTCGCTGGTGTTCGTTCTGCGCGCGTTTGATTTCACGCACGCCGATGATGTTTAAGTGGTAACCCATTTGTCTTTCCTTGTAATTGGTATTGCCTCTGACACAGTTCTAGTCAGGGGTGTGTTTCTTTATTCCGGCTTGATAATCCGGGAGTTAGGAATCGGTGCTTCGACTACGTTCACGTTCGCCCAGCACGTACCGCGCAGTGCCCGTGAGATGTTGTTGATGGAGACTTTGGTATCGAATACGCGCTGCAACTGTGAGAGCGATGCAGCGGGATTCGCACGCTTATATTTGCGCATCGCCACCACCATGTTAAAGGTCAAGACCCCGGTGGTGCGGATTTGGGTGACAGCTGCCTTATCACCCAATGCGCAATTGCCCGGACCGAAATTAGAATTTACGTTGCGACGGTGCAACATAAAGCCCAGCTTTCGGAGTTCCGGTTTCTTATCGAGCTGCTCTTGCAACCAACGGATGAAGTTTCTAGATCCGTCAGGATTGGAAGGCGACCATACATCGTCAAAACGAATGCCGCGACCCCCGTAGTTCTCGTAATGCTTGTTGTTAGGGTTGTAGCACTTTTGCACCAAGCTATTCCAGCGTGAGTAAAGCGGGTTACGGCTCGGTGTCGTCTTAATCAAAATAGCAGTATTCACAGCAAACTACCTTCACTAATTAGTGGCATAAAAGACCAGCCTGTGCTTCACAGACTGGCCGTTTATGCTTACTGAGGTGAGTGGCCTGAACGTTAGGCGTCTTGTTCGTACGGTTCGGCGCGCGGATCACTCAGGACCTCGGCCGGTACGTCGTCAGACGGCTTGAGCTCAGCACCCATTGCGAGGACACGCTCATTCAGTTCCTCCGTGGGTTCAACGATCAGCTGACCCGTGAGTTCCGGAAACGCCAATTGGCGCAGGACCTCGGGAGGAAGACTGTCGATGTGAGTGTGAAGCGCCTGGCGCAGCGCTTGTTCAAATTTACCCTTGGAATTACGAACCACGTTTTCCAGGGTGGGGGTCAGGACATTCATGCTCATTTTATTTGCTCTCCTGCTGGCGGGGCTGCAAAGTCGGTGCACTGTCGCTTTGCGACTCATGTGCGCTTCCGACGCCCCAGATTAGAAAATCTCCCGTGCATTGAGTAGGTATTTCAGTGATGTTTTTTGCGATCATGTTCACCTCCTTTCTGTCATCTGCTCCCGAAGAGGACAGGCCGGTGAAATTAGTGGTCGTGGCATCGACCACCGCCCAGATCGAGGTAAAGCGTAGGAACAGCGCAAGGTCATTAGCCCGAGTTAAAAGGCCTGAACGTCCATGTGGCTGACCAACTAGACTCGAAGAACGATGTTGAGGTATCTTTACGAAACCTCGTGATCCTTTAAATAGGCATGCTCCTTAAATTTGGATAGGGTTAATTAGAAACGCTCGTAAACCACAAACTCGTAGCGCAATCCGTTTTCTTCATACGTCTCGCTTCGGCGCGTCTCTTTCCACTCCATAGGTAAGGAGGGAAAATAAACATTACCTTTTACGATGGCATGAACTTCGGTCGCCAAGACCCTCGATGCTGCTGAGAGTCCTTGCGTGTACAACTCACCGCCGCCAATGAGAAAGACAGTTTCATCATCAGAGAAAAGCGCGAGAGCTTGTCCCAATGATTGCACCACCTCGCCACCGGCAGCGGTATAGTTGGCGTTACGAGTGACCACGACGTTGCGTCGACCTGGCAGTGCTCGTCCGAGCGATTCCCAAGTCTTGCGTCCCATCACAATCGGATGGCCGACAGTAGCACGTTTGAAGTGCGCTAGATCTCCCGGCAGATTCCAAGGCAATGCGTTGTCGTGGCCAATAACACGGTTCTCCGAGTACGCTACGATCAGCGTTAACTGCGGTCCCGACATGCTGCCTACACAGCCATCGGTGCCGTGAGCGGCGGATGATGCGCGTACCCTTCCAACGTGAAGTCGTCGGGATTCACACGCATCAGCCAGCTCGGATCGTAGATACCCGTTTTGGCTTTGGCAGGCACTCGCTCGTTGATCACCAAGCGAGGGCTCTCATACGGATCACGCTTGAGTTGCTCTTGAAGCATCTCGACGTGGTTCTCGTAGATGTGCGTATCGCCCGTGAAGATCGTGAGGTGCCGGGCCGTGTAGCCCGTCAGACGCGCCACCAGTTCCAGAAGCATGGCTGCAGCTGCCGTATTGAACGGCAACCCGAGGCCTACATCCGAGCTGCGAATATAGAGCGTCATGGACAGTTCGCCCTTGTTCTGGTTCGGCAGGAACTGGTAGAGCAGGTGACAAGGCGGTAGTGCCATCTCATCCAGCTGCGCAGGGTTCCAGCCGTGGAACAGGATCCGTCGATCGCCCGGAGTGTTGACGATTTTGTCCAGGCAGCCCAGCAACTGGTCGACTTCCTTATACATCAGGACTTCGAGTTCACCCCAGTAGCCAGTGCCGCCCGCGCCGATCTCGTCACCCACTACCCAGCCTTCAGACTTCAGCTTGGCGATGAGTTCAGTGTTGTCGGCCGAGACGCGCTTGTAGGCAGGCCAGCTGCGCCACTGCACGCCGTAGACCGCGCCCATATCGTCTTCACCGTGGCGAAACGGGTTGGCGAGCCACTGGGTGTTTTCGTTGGCGTTCTGATCCCAGACCTTGGTACCCAAAGCCCGGAAACTGGCCGCGTGCGAGTAACCTCGGATGAACCCGATCATCTCGCCGATGGCCGACTTGAAAGCCAGACGCTTGGTCGTGATGGCTGGAAAGCCACGCTTCAAATCGAAGCGCAGCATGGCGCCTGGGATCGAGAGCGTGCGCACGCCCGTACGGTTGACCTGCCAGTCGCCTTCGCTAAAGATCTGGCGAACCAGGTCTTGATACTGTTTCATTGCAGCTCCTTGGGCGGCTTGGTCATTTCGTACTCGACAACGAAACGTGCCGTGATGGTTGCGGTTTCTTCACCGTTCACCACCAGCATCGGGCAGAACTCGCGCAAACGATACGTTTCCTCACTGCCATCGGCATTCTCGTAGCGACGCGAAAGTGTCGGCAGACTAGCCAAGTAAGCCGGGTCGTCGAGAAACGGCGCAGCCAGCGCATGTATCATGAGGTTGGCAGAGACTTCAGGCTTGATCGCGGTGCGCGGCACCACGAAGCGCAACTCATGGACTTCGCTTTCTTGCAAGATAGCGAGGTTCGCCCATCCTGCATGAGAGATCAAGTCCTGAGAGAAGAACTTGGCGACGCGCTCCATGGCCACGGTACCGCCAACCGGCATGCGAAAGCTCGTGACCACCGTCTTTGACAACGGACCCGGACGGGCACGGATGAACGCCGGCCTGACTTCTTTCAGAAGCTTGGTCGCCATGACATGGGCTTCTTCGGCAGGCGTCGCTTTCGTACCAGTGAGTCGCGACCAGAGGTTACTGATGAGACTCATGCTTTTCCATCCTTACGCAGGATGTCCGTGTCGATCGTGGCGCGGCCTTGAGCGAGGTTGTCGCGAACTTCTTGCAGCTTCTCGGCCGCATCTTCCAGAGGTTTGGTATCGACGTGCGGGTGGCAGACTTGCCAGTCGGTGGCCAACAAGCTCTCTGCGCTGTGCACTTCATGCGTGCGCACACCGGCATCGGTGTTGACTTCGTAGTTAATCGCGAGAAGGTATCGGGGATCCGGTACCACTCGTTGATTACGCACGCGCCCCACGCTATTGCCGACCCAGGCTGCGCGCTGCACAGACAGTCCGACGAGCAGGGCCGCCATGGCTTGCAGATACGTCATGCCGGTCGTGGGGAAGTACGCACGCTCGAAGACGTCCTGGGGCGACCAGCTGATGTAGCCTTGGAAGTCCGGGTGATTGGCAGCGCCGCCATCCACATACTCGACGAGAAACCCAGCATCGGCCGGATTCTCGTTGGACGGGACTTCCCAGCCGCGCAGTGCGTTGTACTCGCCACGCGTCATGGGTTTGGCTTTGATGTGCTTGCAGCCGATGAAATCTTTCATGCTGGTTCCTTATTCAGCCACGCGAACCACGCTGGTGGCAGTGAAATGGTGCGGATTGGCGCCGTTGAGGATCATCGCATCCAGGATGAGCTGGGCGGCTTCGCGAACCGTTCGGCCGCGCAAAACCTTGCCTTGGATCGTGGCTTCGATTGGCGGCATCGATTGGAACTTGCCGCTGTCGTCCGTGATGCAGTCGGCAGCAGGCGCGTCTCGAGCCAAGTCACGATGGTGGTTGAACCCTTCGACGTGAGTGAGTTCGCACTCTTCGTAACGCCAGGCATCCACGACCTTGGTGTAGGTCGGGTCCGGCTCGATGAATACGAGTGAGAAGGTCACGCCGTCCTTACTCCATTCGTAACCGACTTCGTCAAGCAGCGCCGTGACGGCTTTGTCGTAGCGTTCGGAAAACGTGAAGATCACGTGGTTCGAAGCGGCCATCGCTCCGCCCAGAGTCTCGTACTCCAGCGGACTGCGTCCAACGATCGAAGTGAGCTGAGGGCGTTTGGTGAAGGAGGTCGAAAGCCCGTGGATACGCTGGGCATGCTTTTCGATGAGCGAGCGCAGCGCCTCCACCGTCTTTTGATCGACGTGTTTGGTGGTCTTGCTGCCCACGCCGACCAGGAACGGGATGATTTGACGCGGGACGTAAGCGATCTCGCTCGGGAACAGGGGAAGACGCGTGGGTTCGTGTACCCATTTTTGTTCTGCAGGACCTGCGTCCCAGGGCGGGTCGCCCAGTTCGGTTTCGCCTGCATACGTGCCAGCCGGTGGCGTGGGCGCAACCTCTTCCTCGTAACGCTTGGCGCCATCGCCCACGAGGATTGCCGTTTCGTAAGGCGGGTTGCGCAAGAGCGCCTGGACTTCGTCTTCGGTCAGATCCATGCCGACATCATCGCCAGCCGTCGCTTGGTTGTACGTGCCGTTCGGAGCTTGCCAGAAGGCCGAAGACGTGCGGTTCTCGGGATCGTCACCTTCACGGAACAGCATGATGTCGCGCTGCGGCAGCAGTTTCTGGAATGCTTCAGCGAACGGATAGGGTTTGGTTTGATACGCCATGACTTCAGACCTTGTTTTCGCCTTCGACGCCACGGGCCACGCGATCACGCGTGCGGGATTCGAAGAGGTTCAGGGCGACCTGCATGCTCTTGATGGCCGCCTCGTTCAGGTGCGAGGGGAAGTTCTCGTTGAGCACGCTGGTGCGGTGGATCAGAATCGCGAGGAGCGCTTCGTTGGTGATGCCGTTCACGCCGACTTCTTTGACCGGACCGCACTGGAAATCCAGACGATCCAGCTCTTCAGAGCCGCGCATGACTGCGTAGGAGTGACCGGCCGGCACATCGGCGCCTGCCGCGTTACGCAGCAGATGGAAAGCTTCGACGCCGTTATTGTCGGCTTGACGCAGCGAATGCGTTTCTTTGTTGATTTCGGTCGTGTTCATTATTTTTTATGCTCCATTCGTTTGTGATACCAACCTTACAACACATGTTGGTGAGAATTATTTTTTGCCTAGAATCTACTTTAAGATCTAGGGGTTAGGTGGTGCGTACTGCAATTTGCGCATATCGGCAGCAGCTTGCAACACGTCCCGAACTTGCATCTGAACGTTACCGAGTCGGTTCTCACCTTTCCATTTCGTGGGATCGGTGATGTCCGGATCGTTGGCGTTCAGCCCTACACCCCACTTGCGATCGTAGGGACTGGCTTCGACCAGGTGTTTGCCTTTGGTGCCCAGTAGATACCGCTGCAGTTCGTTGTTCTGGGTGAACTTGGCAAGGTTCCCCCGAAAGACGTAATAGAAGTCCACGAGATCCCAGACTTCTTTCACGAAATTCTTGACTTGACGGCCCAGGCGTTTTTGTTCACCCGGGTCATCGGTTGCCATGATTTTGTCCGCTGCCTCGGTATCGCCAAAGTGCATGGCTTTAGCAAACATCATGAACTGCTCAGTGCTCGAGAAGGTCACGCCATTAACCGTGAACTTACACGCATGCCATTGCGAGAGCGGATGCTCAGCCCCGAAGAACAGGACGAAACCATCGTGCTCGATCGGTTGAAACATCTTGGGAATCATTGCAACTCCTTTACGGGTAACGAGTCTCGAGCGTATGGTCCTGACTGTTATAGACCCGATCATGAACCGGTAACTGCTCGATGCGAGTCGTCGCGTCGTGGATGTCGTCGATCACGGCGAGCGCTTCACGTACGAGTTCGCCGTCCTTGGGCGAGGCAAAGCCAAACACGCCACTGGCTTCGAGTTGCTCGAGCATGGGCTTGACGATCACCAGAGCGCGAGTGATGAGTTCTTCCGCATCCGGGTTAACGAAATGCTCAACCAGTCCGTTTCCAACCCGCAGTCGGTACATGAGCGCGTTGTAGTCAGCCCCGTTACCAATCCCGGTATTGGCGCGCGAGTGGTGGTAATAGATTCGGAGCTTTAACGCGTCAGCTTGCTCTTTGCTGTAGCGAAACATCGGCGACGAATCGCACAGCACTTTGCGCGGGTTGTAACGCTTGCGGGGTTTCTTGTTGTTAGCCATGTTTGTTAGTGTAGTTAGGGTAGGGAATAAATGGGAGGGGATTTGCCCCTCCCGATATGCCGTGCTTTACGGCGCTTGAAAGCTGACCTGGGTACTGATGAGCGGGCCGTGGTCCAACCCAGCGAGTACGTCAGTAAATTCGGTACCAGTCACGCGATAGCTCGTGATGCGCCGGATGAAACCCAGCTCATCGATGCGAGCAATCATCGTGCGCGGCTCGCACGTGCCGTAGTACGTGATGGGTTCGTCAAAGTGCACCGAACCATCGGGCTGTACGTTGGCGGGCTTGTAGCGCTCTTTCAGCTCCGAGAGGACCACGTCCACGATCCGGCGTTCGGTGGGCGAGACGTCAGTCGTCATCAGCAGCACCGCTTCACCATCCACAGTGGCGGGCATGACGTGAATCTTGAACTCACGATGCATCTTCGTCTCGCTCGTATCGATCACGAACTGCGGCAGCGCTCGTGCGCTATCGAGCCACTTATTCATGAAGTCGCGGATGGTGGGGGTAGGTTGGGAATCCATGGTACTCAAAGGAGAAGGTCGCAAATCAGGTGAGCATCCACCCAGTCGCGAAGTTGTTGTTGTACGTGCTCCAGATCTTGGTTGGCATCAATCCGGTGCATGCGGTGTTGGTTGGTACGAAAACGGTGATCGAATCCTTTACGGACCCGATCGAAGAAAGCAAGCTCTTCTTTTTCAAACCGGTCTGGCGTGAGGCCTCGAGCCTCCATGCGCTTTCTCGAAGTCTCTTGCGAGATGTCAAAGAAGAGCGTGTGTTTGGGCTCGAACCCTCGCAGCACGAACCGATCCATGGCTTTGACGTCTTCGAGCGCTTGACGTCCATAGCCTTGGTAAGCGTAGGACGTATCGACAAAGCGATCACAGATAACGACGGCGCCCCGCTCGATGGCAGGCTTGATGACAGAGGTCACGAGTTCGTTGCGTGAGGCAAAGAACAGCATGATCTCGGTACGGATCGCGCAGTAGTCGTTTAGCACGAGGTTGCGGATCTTCTCACCGAAGGGGGTGCCGCCCGGCTCACGAACCAGCACGACTTCAGCATGCGGCGCGATCAGATCGCGCAGGAACGGACCTGCTGTCGATTTGCCTGCGCCTTCGTTGCCTTCTAGTGAGATAAATACGCCGTCCATGTGGTTCTCATTTGACGAGGGTGAGGTGTGGTGTGTCCGAGGTGTTGCGATACGCGCTCACCAGGGCCGCTGTAAGGGATCCATAGTAAACGTAGGTTATCGGAATTTTTACACCCATGAGAATGGCGCAGGCAGTCGTCACTGCGCACAGATCGTCAGGGTTCTCGGTATGCACGAAGCGCTTGGCTTGCATCCCGAAGATCGCAAAGCTGGAGAAGCTTTTGTAGATCATGAGCTGCATGATGAGTTTGGCGACTTCATCAATCGAGCGCGTAAGTCGCTCTACATGCGCTTTACTGAGATCGGCAAGGTCGTCCAGAGAAAGCAGGGTTTCGTCAGGATGCACGAGCGTTAGGCGATCCTGGATGTAGAGGTAAAAGCCTTGCGTACGGGCATCCAGTAGCACCAAGCGATTCGGGACCGTGCCGCCAAAGTACATCGCGCTTGCCGAGATCACCCGCCGGATTTCATCTGATGCCTGTTCGAACTTGCCGTGACTCATCTCGAGCAACAACTGACTGTAGTAGATCGGTCGGTTGTTGGCCGAGATGTGCGTATGCAAGTGCGCCGGGATCGGGATGATCTGCACGCCTTCCAGGTTGCGCTCATCGGGACGCGCCACAAACGTGGTGATGCCGCGCCGCTCATCGAACTTCACACCACCATAGGTAGCGTATTCGAGTTGTCTTAGGCGATCCGCAAAGCGCTTGAGTTTGTTACGCTGACCGAAAAGCATGCCGATAGCAAACCCGAGCACTGCACCAAAGAAAAGGTTCCAGCTCATGCCTGCCCCTTAGAGGATCTGATACGGTTGATTGGAAGACAGTACGACACCGCGCTCTGCGACGTGATAAACGGCGTACTCACGCTCGGCGGTCTCTTCTACCAGGTGCGCGGTAGGAAAGCCCAGAAAGCGTTGTTTGAACCAGCCGTACTGAATGAAGAGAAAGGACGAACCACCCGGTGCTTGGATGGCCAAAATGCCTTTGTAGCGCTTAGCGCGTGTGTAAAGACGCAGCTCACCTGCGATAGAGACGAGTGCGGTATTGTGTTTGATCTGATAGCGCAGCAGGCGCCTGTCGTGAAAGTGGGCTTGGAACGCGAGGCAGTTCAAACAATCCACGATCCGCTGCCGGGTTTCGGTATCCGTATCGCGGCGCAGCACGTTTAGCGTCTGCGAGATGCGTCTAGCCGATAGACTGCGGTAAATCTCCAGGATCCGGCGATGACGAAACGCCGTGGGTCCAACTGCTGCGAAGATAAAACGCAGAATGTACTTACGGAACGCGATAACCATCGCGATAGTGATTGCGAGCAGGGCAGCTATGATATCCATCGAAGTTCTCTTTATGATTCTTACCAGTGACCACTTCGGTAATATGTAGTTTTAGTTCATTTCAATACGAAAAAAAAAAGAGGTTCCGAAGAACCCCTTTCCTACCCACGCTTTAGTGGCGTGTGGAACTCCGCCGAGGCGAAGAGTCCACCATCACGGGGCGCAGGTAGCCGTGCTTGAAGACACGGATTTTGTCGTCAGTGTGCAGCTCGATCTGAAAGGCATGGATACCCATCTTCTTGAGCTGACGGAAAAGCCGGCCAACAGTGGCGTTGTTGGGGCGGCGCAGGGCATCGGGGTTATCGACCATGAACGAGTGGCTTTGTTGGCCACCGTTTTCATTACGAACCCAGGCAAGGCCGTGTCGTTTCTCGGGCGCCATGAGCGGGCTCGTGCCCACGTTGACGTTGCGTTCAGTGCTCAGCATGAGACACTCCTTAATTAGTGCGACTGGGTAGCCAGGCCGCGAATGGTTTCGATAAAGCCGCCAAGAGCGAGACGGACTCGAGTAGCGGACTCGCCGCCGCCGGTGTTGGAGATGAGGATCGCCAGGTCGTTGATGCCGAGCCAGAGCGGAGTATTGACACCATCGCCCTTACGCACGAAGGCGTATTCGTTCACGATGCTTTCGTGGACGTCCGAGCGGTTCAGAATGTCGGCGACATTGTACTTGCGTACGACGGCTTCGCCTGCGAGCTTTTTGCGCGATTCCTTGTAACGCACCGTGCCTTGGCGGTAGTAGAACATCCGCACGTCGGCTTCGAGCAGGTCCGGCTCTTCGATCGTGGCATCAGGATCGAGGGGAGCTGCGACCGGTTCGGGACGCAGCAGCTCAGCCGGGATGACTTCGGGGTTGTGGGGCGGAGCCTGGAACACGGTTTCGTTGTTGCGGCCGTACGTTTCGATGTGGTGCACGACGTAGCCTTGCTCTTCGGCTTGATCGAAGAGGTAGGCGAGGGTTGCGCGATCGAGCTGGGGCGGGGTGGCTTTACCCACGAAGACGAAACGCACCGGCTGGCCTGCCAGGCCGTGGGTGATGTGGGTGACGTTGATCGTGCCGTGTTCGCCGAAGGGATTGGCTTCCTTGTAGAACTTGACTTCGACGCCCAGGTTGATTTGGCGCTTGACCGGACGACCGACGAGCATGCGCAGAAAGTCACCGAAAGAGAGCTTATTCATGGATGTTGTATCCTTGTATTTGGAGTGGGGTGAGAAACCGGCTTAGCCGATCAGGGATTCGAAACAGCGCTTGGCGACCGATTCGAGATACGCGACGTCAGGATGGACCATGACGCTGTGTTTGGAGCTGCCCGTGGGGTTCGTGTCCAGGTAGAACCCGGTCACGTTGATACGCACGATGAGAGCGCCGACTTCGAGCGCATCTTGCAGCGTCACTTCCAGGACGTAGCGACCGTGCTTGTGATCGATGCTTTTGCTGAACGCGGCAATCTCATCGACACGGCTGGCAACTTCGCGGTAGCCGGCTTGACGCAGCTCGCTCATGAAGGCTTTCTGGGTAGACGAGGGTTCAGGGCGAGTGCTGAGTTGGGTTTGCATGGTAACACCTTGTATTTGTAGTTGAAGAAAGAAAAAGAGGGGTGGGAGTCAGAGACTCAACCAACCCCAAACGGGTCGTCAGGTCGCAGCGAAGACAAACGTCTCGTGTACGCCCTTGACAGGTTCGAGCACCACTGACGGACGCTGGCCTTTCACGTAGGAAAAGACAAACGCCCGGCAGGGTTGATGGTCCAGCAACGCGGCGTAATTCAGATGCCGGTATTTGGAAAGGAGCGCTTGGTTGCGCTCGGAGTCCTCGGGTCGCACCGAGATCTCGTAGCAGAAGTACCCGATGATCGGATAGCGCCTGACCTTGATCTGGAAAACATCCAGGCCATGCGCTTCGCAGTCTTGCACGATCTGGTTGCGAATCCGATCTGCGATAATCGCCAGTTGGTTGTCCATGGTTAGGTCGGGTACTTGTTCGGGATGATGAATGCGTTCAGACCGCCTTGCGGATCGGGGTTAGTCGCATCGGCGTAGATCAGTTCCGTTTGGACCGGATCGCAACCAACGAGATGCGCGGTTTCAGCAACGCTCTTGCCTTCTTCATCGATCAGTTGACGAATGTACTTGGCGCGCACGTAGAGGAACAGAAAGTCCAGGTTCAGCGTCTCGGTCGCTGCGTACGCCATCTCGAGATTGGTTTGCAGCTCGCGCGCAGTCTCGAGGTCGTGGTCAGGCCAGAGTTCGCGCAGCTCGGCATCCGTTTTGACAGTCATGTGGTGCATGGTAAATCCTTGTATTTGGTATTAGGGGGAGAGGGGTTATTTGGCGATGTGCCGAAACTCAGGGTTCAGTCCCACGACAGCGCCTTGCGAATCCTTACAGATGAATTCGCACACGTAGCCGTTGTGGTTGACGTCTTCCTTTTTGATGTCTTTCATGCGCGAGAACAGATCCCCGCTCCGATAGACGTAGTCGCCCGAGAAATACGTGAGGTCGGTGAGGTCACCTTCCAAGTCGTACACCGGGTATTTGTGGTTCACATCCAGCCCGATGATCGGGATGGTCTTGGGCGCGCCTTCAGCCTTTGCATCGGGGATGCTGGCGTAGAGCATGAGGCCCAGCAGCAGGATCGCAACCAAGATGGGTTTAGCCACCTTCCAGATGCGTTCCCCGACCGAAGGGATGTAAGAAGACCTCGGCACAAACGTGACGGTACAATTCGTCACTCCAAGGATAGCGTCAAGCTTTGATTTATTCATGGTGCTTCTCCTTCAGAAAGGTAAGATAAATACTGCATCTCACCTGAAGAATATGTCGCTGAAAAAATCTGCATTCACGGTTTAAGCCCGCCTCTTACAGGATGGATCAGAGGCGTATTTTTTAGAGTCACGGCATAAGGCCCAGGGGAAACCCCCTGGGCTTTTGTGCCTTAGCTGGTCTTATGCCGGCCAGCCAGCGTTCGTGTCGTAACTCACGAGATTAGCGTAAGCTTCGGGAGCCCGCAGCAAACGATCGATTTCTTCGCAGTGCGTGCGCTCAGCGGTAAAGAGCTCTTGCAAGCGCTTGCCGATCACTTTGACGATGATCTGCAAATCGGACTTGGTAACATTGATCCAGCCGTTCTTCGCTTTGAAGTCGACTTTCGCAATCCCCACCAGATCCCAGTTCGCCAAAGCCACCGAGATGCGGTTCTGGTCTTCCAGATCCGTACCGACCACCGCGCCGTTAGGCAGCGCCACGCCAGCGTGTTCGATCTCTCGACGTTTCTGACCGGCCTGGGCTTTAAGGTAATCAGCAACCTCTTTACTGGACCAGTTCTCGATCACGCGTTCCTGATACCACTTGCCAGAACGCGGTACGAATTTGGTGCCCGTCTGGCGTTGGAACTTCGGGATCTCGCCAGAGAGCACGGTGATACGCACCACGCCTGCTGGCAAATCCTCGTCCTTAACTGTGGCAAGGTCTTTAGGCCAAGCCTTGCCACGGAACCGCTCGCGAAGATCGAAGCCCGACTCCACGATCTTCCCGTTTTCAACAATTCCAAACATGGAATGCTCCTAAGTGACTTGGCCAAACCATGCCATCGTGTTTTGCGTTGCAAGCGAGCTTGTCTGCAAACCTGGGACCGGTGTGATCTGGCCATTTTCGATTTTAGCCACTATGATGTTTCCGCTCATGGCGTAAGCCATGTAATCCGTAAGACCATAGTACTGTTGTAGAAATGGAATCGACGGCAAGTTAACCGAAGCGTAAGACACGTACGTGCCGCCGCTACGTCGGGAAACTCGCATCGTCTGATTCGGTCCGTTGCTAAACGTAACTAGCTCGTCGCGCGGCGTATTACAGACAAACTGCGAACTGGAGCTGCCCGCCATATCGGCAGTGGCTTCGGACAGCCCATTGGGTTGCAGCGTGAGTGAGCCGTCACTGGCACGACTATAAACGTAGAACCGGCGTGGCCCGTACGAATTCGTATCACGCAATACCGTCAAAAGCGCGCCATCTGGCGAGTAAAACGCCTTGGTCTTCCAATCCTGATCACTCAGCTCTGACGGTATAGACAGTTCGGATAAGAAAGAAAAATTCAGGTCAAAGCCATAACGCTTCACATACCCGCCAGTATACGTACTTCCGGTCTGAGAGTTGCCGCCTACCACCGTCATTTCGCATTGATTCTGGCCGTTAACCGTGATGTCGATGTGACGCACGTAGCGATCAAAAAGACCGGCGCCAGAAAACACTTCGACAAACGTGGTGCCGGTGTTGTACAGAATGGTTGCCCAGGGCGCAGTGCTATACAGGAGGATGAGAAACTCACCCCCACCAGTAAAGAACACGCTATTCGGCACTTGAGACGGTTGCGTAGGATCGGGATACCGACCCCAAAGCCCTCCGATCCGGGAGAAGTAAGCCAGTCGTGTACCCGCCAGGCCCGAGGCAGCGCTATAGACTATCTGCTTGCCATTTGGCGAAATCGCACAAGACTGTACTTGATCGGTGTAGCTTTCGACTGCTGCCGGATTGGCAATGATCTTTCTGGGTTGAACTTCGAGCAGCGTCGCAGCAAACGGGGTGGCCGATCCTGAATTCTGACGCCCCGGCATGTACCCAATGGGAATGACGTTACGCTTACGCGTAGCCACGAGCAAGTCCATGCTCATGATTACGCTCCGGGTTTCATATCGGGACCAGCTTCAAAGATCAGGTATGCATCCGCGATGGGGTCGTATTTCACCCCGATCAGATCCACGCCGTTGGCGGTGAAGTCAGGCCACGTACCGCCCGAGACACGAGTACCGGCAGGAAAGGCCAGGGTGAAGTTTCCAGCATTGGTCAGACGCAACCAGCTCGTACGGGTTTCACCCGCAGCGGGTTTACCGGTAAAGGCAAACGTGGTGTTGCCGGTCACGGTGATCGGGAACTCGGTGGCGGTCGACAGGTCGATCGAGACGTTACCGGTAGCGTTACGGGTAGCGGCCACGGTGTACTTCAGTTCTTTGACCAGCGATTTGGCGGTCGAGACTTTCACGTCATCGTACGCGTCGATGGCGGCAAGCAGGGCGGTAGTTTTATCGGCAATCGACATGGTCGTTTCCTTAGTGCAAACAGGGACTATAGGATAAGCGGCATAAAACACCAAGGGACCGAAGCCCCCTGGTGTTGCTTAAAGCAGACCGTATGGCTGATTAAGCGGCGGCGTCGAAGCCGTCCATCTGCGTCGTGGCGACAGCGTCAGTCAGCGCTTCTTGCGGGACCGGGAAGTCCACGTTCAGCGTCTGCGTGGTGGGCAGGTACAGGAAGCTGCCGGCGATGCCAGCGACGGTCACGGTGCCCGAGTTGCCTTCGGTCGGCAGCGTGCCGACGATGACGATTTCGCTTTCAACCAGGCCGAGCTGGGTGGCGACCTGGGTCTTGAAGGCAGCCGCGTCGTCGGTGGTGATGACGAAGTCGAAGTCGGGAGTGGTGACACCGGTACCCATGCCCAGGCGGGTCAGGGTGATGTCCACGGTGCCGGTGTAGCCTTGTTCGGCGATGGCGGTCAGCGTGATGGTGGTGTTGTGCGGATTGGCATCCGGGGTACGCACGACGGGAGTGCCGAGCGTGACCTTGGTTGCGTCCAGCGTCAGGCCTGCGTTGGCCGCGTTCACCAGGGCGAACACGTTCTCCGGGCCGGTCTTGGCGATATCGATTTGCATGACGTTTCCTAGGAAGGGAAGATGAGACTACGTAGCGCCTCCAAAAGCGGAGGGATTACGCATAGGATAAAAGTATTTTTTACTTAGAACGGAGCCGTAGGCGGAGTGAAAGCTGCCGTGTAGCGCGCTTTGCCAACCGTCAAACGAGTCGGTCCAATGTTGCCCGTGAAGGCCGAGCCACCGGTTTGGTTGCCAATGAGGAAACGCCCCGGTGCATTGCTGGAGATGTTCACTGTCGTACCCATAGCGAACTGGCCCGTAACGACGCCATTACGGAAACCAATCAGCGCACCAGCCTCGGTACGACTCAGCGCCATATGCACCCAGCTCGAACCGTTACCGGTATACGAGAAAGGCACTTGGCCAGCCAGATCCCAACCCGATCCATAGAAGCTACCGAAGATACCGGCAGCTGCTCCGATTACTCCCGAGTAGACTTGATTCGCACTACCATCGGCATGAAAGATCGCCTCGTAGGAGGTGTTGGTAGACTTGACCCACATCTCGATGGTGAAGGGTTGGTTGCCCAACCCTTTGTTACCGCCGTAGGCATTTAGCACTTCCAGGAATGACTTGGTGCCGTTCACGTAAAGACTGCTACCGCCAAAGGGGCCGGGTGTGCCGGAGAGCCAAATGCCCGAACCCAGGAACGACGCAGACTTCGGATTGGCCGAGGTATCCACCGGCATCTTACCCTCACCGTCCATCATGTTCATGATGAGCGTGGTGGTATTCAAGAACGGATCGTCATTGAAGACGTCGAACCCACGCATCTGCGTCGCTGCCACGGCTGTAGCCAAGACCACTGGCTGTGCGCCCAGATACACGATCGAGCCAGGCGAATACGCGTAACTCGTGGCTGCCGCCTTCAGATTCACTGTCGACGCGTTCGCCGCTATCGGACCGTTCACCACGTCATCAGTCGTGAAGTTCGTACCGTATCGCGTATTGATTGCTGCGATCGCGGCATGAACAGTTGTCGCACTTGTGATGTTGGGTGTGGTCGTAGGAGACGCTACGGCTGCTGCGATAGGTGCTCGGTTGTAGTAAAGCGGCATGCTGCCTCGATAGCCGCTCTTGGTTACTGCTTCAACCGTGACCTTGGTGTCGTGAGGACCCAGAACCACCAGCGCTTCCGGCGCGCTTAAGATCAAATCATCGGCCGCAAAGGTCTTTCGACTATTGAGGTTGATGAGATCAATCAAAAGCGCCCGGCTCGTCTTAGCAGCCATGTAGCCGCGATTCTTGGTAACGGTGTAGAGCACCAGTTGCCGCACGTCGACCCTGGGTGGATCTTCCACGATGGCGTAATTGACAAGCTGCCGTACGTCAATTTCCGACATGGCTTAGACTCCCAGCGTGGGCTTCAGAATAAGCTTAGAAGCCGTGAGTTTGGCCAGCGTCCAGGGAGTTCCGTCAGCTGCCTGAGCATGCACGCCCAAGGGCTTGCAAAATTCCATCGTGTTGGTGGTGGCCCAAGCCGCATTCTTACCCAGACGTTGACTCGCACCCAATTGCAGCGTGGGCTCGATTTGGGCAGTATTGGCAGAAGTGCGACGACCGCTGAGCGCGGTAGTGATTGCGATGATGCGGTCAGTTGCAGCCACGTTAGCCACTGCAAGATCTGCGGTGACTGGGTCACGTGAATCGGGCGAGGATACGACAGGCGTTACCGAATTAGCTGCAGTAGTAATCAGGCCGTTAAAGACCGTGCCTGCATTCGCCCAACCCGTGGCAGCTGCTACAGCCGACACCGTCATACGGCGAGGCGTGATCGCGCCCAGACGCGTGCAAGGCGTAGAATCCTGCGTGTCGTCGATGAAGTAGATGTCCTTGAGCTGCAGCGTTGTGGTAAGAGTCGTGTTTATTGCCGCTGTATTGTGAAAAATGAGTTGCGTAGTCGGTGAGACCAGCAGCGCATTGTTCATGGCGAGCGTCTTGTAAAAGACGCCATCCACGTAAACGGTGAGCGAGTTCTCGATCCGATCGATCACGAATTCCACATAGTAATCGACGTTATCCTGGAAACGCGCGGCATCGTCCCTATTGTTCAAGACACCGGTATTGGCAAACCACACAAAGTTGAACGCGAGTGTAGTCGCAATCTTACGCATCCGAAACCCCACAATACTGCGGGGCGTGGTTACGTCAAATACCTCACCTTGCTGGATGCGCCAATTATGCACATCCATTCGGCTAGGAGTGAGGGCACTGCCCAAGGTCAGCCAGCGACCAGCTGTTTGGCCTGCTACCGCATCTTGCAGATACGAAAGCAGAAACGTCTGGTTAACAGTTGGTTGGGTTGTACCGATGGTGCCAGGGAACCCGCCGTAAACCCAGCCGCGACCTAAGGCTGCGGCAACGGTGTCCGTGTTACCGACCGGCAAATGGTCAAAACACAAAACGTGATTGAGAGACATGAAGTCTTCCTAAAATCAAATGAGCGGCGCTACCGGCGGCGTAAACGCTTCGGTGTATTTCGCTACGCCCTTCGTGATTGCAAACTCACTCAGATAGAACGAACTGAGCGCAACGTTTACCGTACTCAGGTTAGTCAGGCGCAGACGCGTCATCGTAGCAAGCGGATTCATCTTGGCCGACGTGAATTGACCCAGGAGTTTCCCGTCAAAGAACAACTTGCACACACCAGTTGGTTTATCTACGGAAAGTGCGATGTGGTGGTGGTTAGCGTCAGCCGGCCACGGGCAGGCGATAGTCGCTACGATCTGGTTGTCGTTATGGTAGACGTAGATCGAACTGGAGTAGTACTGGAACCCCACGTTTCCGCCAGCCGTTCCTTCCAGAGCAGCGATGATCTGGTTCACGTTACCGACGTTATCGCCCGCGTTGATCTTGCGCTGGAACCACTCGACTGTGTAGCTGTCGTTCAGATCGTAAGCAAGCGAGTACGTCAGTGCACCCAGACTCACCGTGCCGTTGTTACGTAAGCCACCGCCCTCGAATCTACCAGCACCAGCCACGATACTCATCGAGCTCGAAGCCGCAGGCGTCATGGGAAGCGAGCCTCTATTGGCGTAGCTGCCGTCCTTGAACTGGAGCAGAATGTCGGGAGGCGGTACTGCACGGCTCGTAAAGCCAACCATCTGGCGCGTCAGCAAGCGAGCAGCCAGCGGGATGTTCTTAGGCGCGAACGCTTCCGGATAACGACCCACACCCAGCGTATAGCGCATGGATTTGATCCAACCCGTGCCTGCGTACGTTGTCGTGCCGCCGCTACCGGTGTCGCCGCCGATAAACATGCTACCAGCGGCAGCGTAAATCGTTGTCACAGCAGTTGCCGTACCTACCAGTTCCCCGTCCACGTAAATACGAATGACTGAACCATTACGAGATACTGCTACGTGATACTCGCGATTCGGCTGCAGTGCATTGGTTGCCGTCACGCGGCGAGAAGAAGCATTAGTACCGCCTGTCGTCCAAAAAAAGTCGAGCTTTCCTTGCGTCAACCTAAACGCATAAGTACCGTTACCGGTGGAGGATGTAATCCGATTAAAGATCGGAAAGACTGGCGGCGTGATAGACGGAACCTTAATACGGGCTTCAAACGTGAAGTCTTGCGTGCCCGGATTCATCGTGGCTCCGTCGCTCGCGGCCTGGTACGGACCGTCGCCCTTCAGGTTCAGGCCTTGCAGACCGTCTGCCGGATCTACATCCACCACACCCGTGCCAGTGTAGCGCTGGAAGATGTAGTTACCCTTCCTGTCAAAGAGCGTCGTATTCGTTTGACCCGGGACAAACATCAGGTCAAAGATCGTTTGTTCTTCGTAGGGTTCATTTGGATAGAAGCCCTTAGTCTGGCGGGTGGCCACTACCTTGCTAAGCGGGGTGGCGAACATCATCCGGCTACCAGCCTGAAACACGTAACTGCCTTCCACGACTTCCAAAAGCGCCGTGGTGGCGTTTGCGCGCACCGGATGATCCACGACTTCACTGGTTGCGATATTGACCTTGTAGGCCGCGTTAATCGCAGGCAGCAGCGCATGCACCGTGGTGTCGGCCGCCACTGCCGGCAGCAACCATTCGGTATTAGGGAAGTAGTTCGCAATCGGAATGCGGTTGTAGTGCAGCTCGATCGAGCCTTTGTAACCCGAGCCAGATTTGGCAGTCAGGGTCACGCTGGTGTTGCGATCCGGATATTTCGTAGCAGCACCAGGGGCTGACATCGAAACCGTGGCGTCGCTAATCGGCATGGCTGATGAGCGACCCGCCAACACTAGCACTTGCTCGCGACTGGGCCTGGCGGCAAGGCTGGCAGTCAGTGCGCTACGCACCACCGCGTAGTTCGCGGCGAAGCGTAAATTAGCAGTTGCCATGTCTTACTCCTTGTTAAGCGATAACCGTTTCTACGCTCAGCTGCGCGAGGGCTTGTTTGGTCCACTTCGCGCCCGCTGGGCTCTTATTCATGATGGGTACTTTCACCCCGAACTCCATGACGTTCGTGGTTTTGAACTCCACCGATCGTGTGACCGGGGCGGCGGCCGGTTGCGTGTACTTCATTTGCAACACTGCGCTCGAACTCGATCGATAGCCGTTATGCAGCGTGAACAGTCCTTCCACAGTTTCTTTCTCACCGATGGAAGCCGTATCAAGCGTATAGGTCAGCGGTGTGGCGTTGTTAGGCGACGCTACGCGAAACGCGTTCGGCGAATCATTCGAATTCTGGGGCATGAAGTTCAGCACGACCGTCATGCTATTGGTCGAACCGGCCACGCCCCATCCAGTACCCGCAGCACCCACCACCGGCAAGCGCTGGATGCGATAGTCGCCAGGCGGTCCGCAAAGCGTATCATCTTCCGTATCGTCGTAGAAAATGATGTCTTTGAAGTGTACGGAGAAGTATTGGTACGGTGCCGTCGCCCCACCCAACGAGTGGCGGCCTGTGGTACCGAATCGAATCATGCTCGTCGCTTGCCGTGACAGCCCACGCCAGAAGGGAGTGCGCTGCACCAGAACGCCATCCACGTACACGCGGATTTCGTCGCGCTCTCGATCTACGCATACATCTGCCTGGCAGGCAAAGTTGTTAACCACGCCAGTGATAAAGCTCTTGGTCGTCAGAATTGGAATGTCTTGATACCAGAGAAGCACGCATTCAGGAGGCGGATGGCCGAGCAAGAACTTAACGCTAAACCAACTGCGTTTTTTCGTGTAGTCCGAATTGGCGCTGTGGTTAATCAACAGGCTTGCCCCTACCCACTGCGCCCAGTTCAAGACAGTCGCAGTGTTGCCTTTGAAGTAAAACGTATTGGCCGACACTCCCGTATCCGGGCGAAAGGTAGTGTCCAGCGAAAACGCGGGCGCTGCGTACTCAGACGCAGACAGACCATAGCCCACGTAATCGTAGCTATAGCCGGAGTCCTTCATCACGTGTTCAAACGTGAGTGCAGAAGTAAGTGCCATAATCGTCTCGTTAAGGAATGGCGGTTTCCACGCTCAATTGGGAAAGCAGCTGTTTTGTCCATCGCACGCCAGACGGAGCTTTGTTTAGCATGGGTGTTTTCAACCCATAATCCATGACGTTGCGCGTGACGTAAGGCATCGAATATTCAGGAGTCACTACATCCCCCAGTCGGTACTTCAGGCGCAAGGTTTTGCTGAGCACGTACTGGTAGCCGTTGTGTAAGGTGAACAGCCCGAGAATGTCAGCGTTATCACGCAGCGCTGACGGATTGAGTCCGTAAGTCAGAAGCGCACCGTTGTCTGGCGCATCAGCCCGAGGCACGGCGAGGGTGGTTGCAGAGTCCGGGCGGTTGTTAAGCGCTTGAGTCAATGTCAGCGTCCCGGTACTACCTTGAACGACAGCCCAACCTGTACCGACTGCATTGACGACAGGGATGTTCACGATATCGTAATCACCAACTGGAGCGCACAGCGTGTCGTCTTCGGTGTCATCGTAGAAGATGATGTCTTTAAACCAAATCGAGAAATACCGCCAGGCCGTGTTGCCCAGATTGATTTTCTGGTCAGTACCGAACCGAATCATGCACGTAGGTTGCCTCGAAAGCCCTCGCCAGAAAGGCGTGACTTGCACCAAGACGTCGTTCGCGTAGACTCGAATTTCATCACGCTCTCGGTCCACGCACACATCGGCTCGAAAGTCCATAGTGCCAGCAGTAGGCACAAAGCGGCCTGCCGTGAGAATCGGTATACCCTGATACCAAAGCAACACTGCTTGAGGCGGAACGCTTCCCAGCCGATACTTACAGCTAAACCAGCTGCGAGCACGCGTGTTGTCGCAGTTAGCGTTGTGGTTAACTAGCAGGCTCGGGCCGTGAAACTGCTCCCAGTTGGAAACGGTGCCCGTGCTACCTTTGAAGTAGAAGGTCTCGGCAGACACGCCCGTACTGGGACGCCAGCCTGTGTCTTGAGAGTAGCCACTGGCGTACTCCGAAACTTCCAACCCGTAACCCCTGTAATCGTACCCATAGCGGGTATCTTTAATCACGTGTTCAAACGTGAGGGCGGAATTGAGCGACATAGCTACCTCATGAAAAAGCTTAAAGGTTCTTTCCAAACCCGTCTCGGGTGGAAACGGGTTTGAACCAACCCTCAGCAGACTACGCTTCAGCGGGTTCGTTGTACTGCAGGTAGATGCGTTTCTGGGGCTTGACCGACAGCTCGTCAAATTCCAGCACCAGTACGTGTTGGAACTTGTACTTGGTGGGGAACGCACGCGAATTCGCACCGTTGTAGATGACCTTGGCGCGGGCCAGGCTCCACTCGTTCGATTCCGGATTGGCGTTCCAGAACTCACGACCTTCGCCGGTATCGAATTCAGCAATGATCGTGCCCAGGAGCACCGCGTCGTCTTCAGAGAGATCGCCGACCTGCAGGGCCGAGAGCTCATCGAAGTAACGGGTGAAGTCGTACTTGTACAGATAGCTTGCCCAGTTCACCGGGCTCGCAGCTGCAACAAGCTGATTGTTTTCGTCAGGCATAGAAAAGTTTCCTATTAGAAGCCGTTGAGCTTGTCCGAGTAGAACGCCGTGCTGATGTGCGGCAAGCCCTTGAATTCAAGCGTCACGGTACCAGTCCAACCCAGTGACATCGGCTTGGCTGTAAGCGTTACCGCAACGCCAGTCTCGGTCGCCACGGTCTGGGTATCCACCAAATCGTCGGTCGTGAACTTGATGCCCAGGCAGTCGCGCAGCGTATTGAGCGCCGCGTAGATACTGATGCCTTCTTCCATCGGGACTTTGAAGTATTGAAACTTCGCCAAGTCCGCCAGATTCAGACGATCGTAATAGATGACCTTGCGACCTTGGTAGGTAGCCGAAGTCGTTTTGGCTTGCAGCATCGCCTTGGTATTGCGCGGGCTCTCGCCATTGGGCGTGGCGATGAGTCCGATGACGTCAAATTCGTTGGTCAGCGCGGCTGACGTCTTGGCGTTGATCAGACTGGTCAAGTCGCCAAGCGAGGTTGCATACACCGTCACTATGATCTCCTATCGCAGTCCGTTGTGCAAAATGATGTTGCCCTGGAACCAACTGCCTGCTTGCGCAGCGATGAAGGACGCGTTGGCGTACTTATCGGTATTGGCTTCAGGAATCAACGCCTGGGGTAGTGCGTACTGATACAGCAAAGCACCAGTGAGACCGCCTTGCACCGTATGCGCGCTGTCGTTAAAGACGCCGGGCAGGTTCTGTTGCAAGAAGGCCAGCACGGTCTGGTGCGAAGCGATACTGAAGTTAAACGGTTGACCTGACGTGATCGACGCCAGCGTTGCCGCAATAGGACTGCAATCCAGTCCGTAGGTCAGATACTCGCCTTGGGGCTTGCGATCACCCGGGAAACTATTGCCGCCAGGAAACAAACGCCCATCCAAGGTATCGGCGTTAAACATCTCGCCGATTTCACGCTTGCCTTTGATGATCTCAATCGACAGCGTTACCTGGGGCTGGTAACAAAGCGGCTGGATCGACGAGCTGCCGATGGTGGCGTTGCGTGCAGCCGCGTAACCATACGCAGTAGCTGTGAAATCGCTCCCCACCAGTGCCGTGCCATACTTCGCGTTCAACGCTTCCGCCAGCTGGTCAGCCGTAATGCTGCTACCCGAGGTCCAGACTTGCACCGAGAGCTTCACGTTACGGAAGTACGACGCCAGGTTGATACGACGATACTGCACACGCTTGGTGCCCAGATAATCGCCGCCCTTAGCCGTCATCAGCACGTTGGTGTTTTGGATGCCGCCCGAAGGAACGGCTTGCACCGCCGGCACGCCTACCCGGATATTCGATGACGTCAGATCGGTATAGAGCCCGGGGTTGGATTCGTTGACAAGCGTCAAGAACAAATCCAACTGGGCTTTTCGATAAGGGTACATAAAACCACCTCATTCAAAGGGAGAGGGTTGCGAAAACCCTCTCCCCTATGCCGATTAGAAATCGTTCGGGTCGAACGGGTCGTTGTAGTGCATGTAGAGCGTGCCCTTGGGGATCGTGAGGTCACCGCGCAGCTGCAGGCCCAACACGTACTTGTAGTTCGGGTTGGTGGGCAGGGCTGCCGAGTTCAGGCCGTTCTTGACGATCTGCGCGCCAGCCAAGCTCCACTCGGTCGAACCGGAGTCCGTGTTCCACAGTGCCTTGCCGCTCGAGATGTCCACTGCCGCGAGCATATCGCGTACCATGGTGAGGTCAGCGCCCGTGAGTTCGGTGCCTTCTTCCAGGTCGATGAGCTGCTCGGTGTAGGACGTGAAGTCGTAGCCGTAGGTGTAGATTTCGGCGTACGTATCGGCATCCGAAGCACTCGGGTAGTTCAGGCCCTGCAAGAGCGGTTGCGTGATCTGCTCATCCAGGATCGCGCCGCCCTTGACGACTGGCAGGTTGACGTTACCGATCCAGCCGAGCGAGTTAGGCTTAGCCGAGATCACAGCCGTACCAGCACCGTTTTCGTCCAGCGTAATCGCCAGGTCTTCGATATCGTCCACGCCGAAACGAATGCCAGTGTAAATGGCGATTGCATCGATGAGGTCGTGAGTCGTGACAGGATCGTTGGCAGCGACGCGCCAGCCCGAGATATTGGCCAGCGAATTGAGCGACAAGCGATCGTACAGGACGATGACGTTGCCCTGGTAGATCGAGGCTTCAGAAGCCAGCAAGCGCACTGCCGTGTTTTTGTCAGTCAGTTCTTCTTGCCAGCTGCCCGCCACCACACGGGGGTTGGAGTAGTCGAAATCCGTCACCTTGAAGGTCGTGCTGTTTTTAGCATTGACCAGAGCGACGAGATCGTCTTTGGACGCTACTTGAAAAGGCATGGTAATAATCCTTAGACGTTGTAGTGCAGGAACAGGCGCCCGACGCCCCACGTGTTTGCCGCCGGCAGCGCAATCACCATTACCCGGTTAAAGAACCGACTATTGGCTTCAGGCAACGTGGCCAGGGGAATCGTGTTCAGCGTGAAGGGCGATCCGTAAAGGTTGAACGGTTCGTTCTGAACGGTGGGTACGGACATCACATAGGGTTTGCCCGTGAGCTGAGCGAGCTTGGCAATGACGGCTGTTTGCGCGCTGAGCTGTGCGGACGTGCCGGTGCCGAGCGTACCGACGTTCAGGGCAGGGATGTTGGCTTCGGTAAAATCGAGCGCGTAAGCTTCCAGATCCAGCACGTACTGGTGAGCGCCTGAGAAGTCATTGCCACCCGGATAGAGGCGACCACTGAGTTCGGGTTGCGTCACCAGGCTTTGCAGTTCCTGCGGGGCTTGCACCCAACGCACTTCGACCGTGCCCTTCCAGGCGAGGCTAGTCGACTGGATGACCATGTTGACCTTACACGTACGGATGGTCGGGTAGTAGTTGTCAGTCGCGGCCGGGAAGTTCACATTGGTGACTTCGTCAGTGGTCAGTGCCAGGCCGTACTTGGCGTTAATGTCGCCCAGCAGCGTATGCAGCGCGTAGGGTGAGGCGTTGCTCGCAGCAGCCGAGTAGCGATGAATCTCGATGCTCGTACCACGGAACAGTTTGGCAATGTCGATCCGGCGATACTGCAGGACCTTGTTACCGACGTACTCGGTGTTGTTTTTGGCGTTGACCTTGATCTGGGTATCTTGGTACTCGCCCGAACCAGGCGTACGCGCCGCCAGCCCGGTAAAGAGCACCTTCCCCGTTTCGATCGGGAAGGGGAGTTGGGGGTTACTCTCGTTGATGAGATCAACCACCAAGTCCACCGAAGGCTTGTTGTACTTTGGCATGTTAAGGCCTCAAAGTGAAACTGATGTTCAGACGTCGTAGTGCAGGTAGAATTTACCCACGCCCCACGGATGGTTGGTCGGGAAAGTCAGCGTGAGCAACCGGCTGAACTGGTTGTTCGCTTCGGGGAAGGTCGGAGAGGGCAGCGTCGTGCGACCGATCGCGCAACCGAGTAGTCCATACTCGCCGTTCGAATCACGCAAGAACGTCTTCCCCGTCAACTCGTTGATGATGTTGATGAGGTTTTGCTGTTGCGTGAGCTGACCGCCAGAACCGATGAAAGTCCCTGCGCTCAGCGAATTCATAACGGTTGCGTACTCGCTAAAGCTGAAGCCGTAAGTCTCCAGGTCTGCGACCCACTTGTGCTCGCCTTCAAACACGTTACCTCCCGGATACGCCCGACCGTCGAGCGTGGTGCGCGTAATCATCTTGGCGATGTCTTGCGGACCTTGCACCCACAGGACAGTGACCTCTCCCACAAACGCATGGGAAAGGGCGGCTGCACGCAGGACTTGACGAGCACTGCGCTTACCCGGCACTGCGCCAGAGTTGGCAGCCGGGAACCAGATGTCCTGGATGTCCTCGTAGGCAAGCGACAGACCGTACTTCTGGTTGATGTACGGCAGCACATCCGACATGCGAATCGGGACTACACCCGTACCACGAGCCGTGTAAACGTCAACCCGGATCTCAACGCCCCGGAAAAGGGCAGCCAGATCGATCCGCCGGTATTGCACCGTGGTCTTGTTGATGTAGCCGCTCGGAGCCCGAGGGATGACATCCACGCTGGCGTTTTGGATCTTGCCAGGTGTATTGGCAAGCTTCACCGGATCCGTGATACTGACCGTGTCTTTGGTCAGCGGAAACGGCAGCTGGGGGTTAGCCTGATTGATGAGGTCGATCACCAGCTCTTTCGATGGCTTTGCATAAAGCGGCATGGTTAGACCTCATCGAAGGTGTTGTAGTGGAAATAGATCGGTCCCAACATCTTGGCCGAGTAGATGGCGTTTTGCACCACCACGCGGTCAAAGTCCGTGTTGCTACCGGGCACTCCACTGGTTGGCATGTCGTAGGGCGAGAAGGGCGACCAACCAGGCAGGCCCAGGCGCGCCGTCAGATCCAGGAGCGCTGCCGCATCGGTGTACGTGCGAGTCTCCGGATCGATTTTCAGCGCATCGCGCCACGACGTGAAATCCATGTAGTAAAGCATCGCCCAAGCGCTAGGCATGTCTGCCCGACCACCCGGATGGCGACGCTCTAACAGGTTGCGGTTACCCACAACCGAAGCCAGTTGCGGTTTGCCGTAAATGAGGGTAACGGTGTTTTCACCGACCCAACCCAACGAAAGCGCTCGGGCCTGGATCGTCACAGCAGCCTCATCGCCCGGGTTGAGCGTGGGGATGGTGAAATCTTCCAGGTCGTCCGATGTGAGAAACGCCACCTTCATTGCGTTGATCATGTCCACGACGTCTTGCTTGGTGAAGCCCGTTTCCGAGTGCAGCACCAAATCACTGCCCAGGGCAGCAAGCGAGATCCGCGTGTACTTAATCGCAGCGTCACCGTAGTAACCCTTACCGGGTACGCCAGTAACGAGCAGCGTCGTGTCGTAGTCTTCGCCAGCTTCAGCCGCCGGCGTTGCAAACACGATGTTGCTGGTGGAGAATTCCTTCTGCGGAGTGAACTCTTCGTTGAGCAGCTCAATCAGCTTGTCACTGCTATTCTGAGCCATTGCTCACTCCTTAGACGTCAGTGCGGGTTCCGTAATGCAAGATGAGCTGGCCCGAGTAACCGAGACTGCCTTCACCCAGCGTCACGACCACCGCTTTCAGGTAATCGGGATTGGTGAGCGGGTTATCTGCCGTCAGTCCCACCGAGGCGATCGTCGCACCCAGAAGCGAGTAGCGCCCTGCCACGCTCGGTGACCACGCGTTGCCCGTCACGGAGGTGAGGGCAGCAGCCAGCGTCGTGAAGTCCGTCGTCTCCAGCGTGATGGTGTCCAGCGCTGCCGTCTGGGGCGTGAAATCGCGCCAGTACGAGTAGAGCTCGCCATACGGCTTGGATTCGTCACGGGCCGGATACATGAGACCCGGCAGGTTCTTGACTGTCGTAGCAGCTGCGATGTCGATACTGCCCTTGACGAACGAGAGCGTGACCTCACCGATCCAGCCGTAGGAGTTGGCTTCAGCCGTGAGCGTGATATCACCCGCACCGTCGACCAGCCCCGTCACAGCACCTTGCACCAGATCGCTGGTTTTGAAGTTCATGCCGTGGTTCGTATTCAACGCCGTGATGACGTTGGCAATGGTCGTGATGCCATTGGCACGAATGGGTTGGGGCAGGAGGTGCGCAAGGTCTGCCAGGTTCAGACGCGTGTACTGCACGGCCACGCTACCCTCATAGGGGCTACGCGGGGTCGCGGCAGTCACTACGATCTGGGTATTCAGAACGCCAGTCGGGTCGTCCTCGTACACAGTGGGTGCGCTGAGCGTGTATTCATCACGCACCAGTGCCACGCCGTTCTGTGCCTGGATTGCCGCAAAGACTGCGTCCAATGGGTCTTTATAAAGCGCCATCTTGGTTCCTAGGACAGGTTGTAGTGGAAGAACGCATCGCCTGCGTACGTCGGACCCACTACGTTTTTCTGGACCGCAACCCGGTCAAACTTCGGATTGGCCAGGGGGTGGTTCTTGGCCACGTAGGTCGTAACCCCGTTCGGCTCCGGAGGCGGCCAGTTCGGAAAGCCGTTCTCGGCAGCGAGCTTTTGCACGCCAGCGATATCGAACCAATACTGGTTCCAGGTTGTCGCGAGTACGCTGCGATCAGCCGTGAAGTCGATGTTGTACATCGCCATCGGCAAACACACTTTCTGCAGAGTCGGGTCGCCCGGCTGGTGCAACTCATCGAGCTGTTGGTTAAGCACGATGGTGTTAAGCAGCGGACGCAGACGGCGAAAGCGAATCAGAAACGAGCCGCGATACCCGAGCGAAGTGGCTTTGGTCACCACGTTGATGTTGACTTCTTCGCCACCTTCTACGAGCGCCACGTCAGCGTCAAGGACGTCATCCTCGGTGAGCGTGAGGCCCAGTGCCCGGTTAATCACCGGCAGCATGCGGTAGATGGTGGCTTCACCCACGGCGCGCAGCACCGGCCGCTCATCGTAGGCTTTGGACAAATCGATACGGTTGTAGCGGAAGTCGACGTAACCTTCGTACTGCTCCCCCAGCACCGACACGGTGGGAAGAATCGTAGTGAGGCCGTCCGCATCCATCCGTGGTTTACCGAAATACAGGTTCTCACCCGTAACCGGCACAGGAAGCTCGTTGTTGCTGTTGATCAGAGACAGCACGAGCTCTTTCGGAGTACCCGAGAGCAGCGACATGCGTCACCTCCTTAAAAGCGAATAAAAGAGAGGAGCCCCGAAAGGCTCCTCTCTCCTAGGACGGTGGTTGACTTAACGCAGCAGACTTACGGGGTCACGGGTTCCGTCGGGGCGACGTAGACCAGGCCGTTCAGCGTGTCGTTGGTGATCACCGAAGAGAGCGGGATGTCTTCCGAGGCCAGCTTCAGGATCAGGCTGGCGCGCCAGACGAGCGAGTCAGCGGCAGCGACGATTTCGAAGTCGATCTTCTCGTTGGGCGTGCCGGTGAAGTTCGGCAGCGGCGCATCGACGTAGTCTTCGGCTTGCAGGTTGATGCCGTAGCGCGCGTTGATCTCGGGGATCAGATCGCTGATGTTTTCGGCGTCGCCCTTGGTGTACTCGATGTTGAGTGCACCGGGGATTTCGGCCATGTCGACACGGTTGTACTTGAGCGTGACCGAGCCGGAGTAGCCGGAGCCAGCTTTGGCCGTGACGGTCAGCTCGGTGTTGCGAGCCGGGGTGCCAGTGGGAACGGTGGGCAGGCCGAAGTCCAGCAGCGCTTCGGTCATGCCAGCGCCGGCATTGGTTTCGTTGATCAAGTCAACGATGATGGCGCGGGGAAGTTTGGTGTAATCGGTAGCCATGAATGACTCGTCCTGAAAGTGAGGGGAAAGTACTTGAACTACATTAGGCATAAGATGATTGTAAAAACCACCCGACAGCCGAAAAAAAAAGACGATCCGAAGACCGTCTTTGTCCTACGCTTCTAGCGCCTTAGCGGCGCCGGAAGAATAGGACGATCTTCACGGCTACGATCACACCCAGTAGTCCCCAGAAAACGGGAGTCATGAGAATGATGCCGATCAGAACAAACAGGAAGTACAGGCCGAACAGACCCAGCACTACCAGGGTAAGTTTACCCATTTAACCTCCTTACTGATTCACCGTGCACGCGCTTGTGTAGCGCCTCGATAAACGTACGCGAAGCATCCAAAGCGTTCTGGAGCTCTTCGTACGCACGCAGGGACCGGGTGTCTTGAAACGCCCAAATCGCCAGCCTGAGTTTTTCTTGCAGTTTCACAAAGCGCTGCAACTCCTCTTTCGTTGCGCTTCCCATGGGAGCGTCACGCAGGGTGTCGTTATAGCGTTGGTGAGAGTCAAGAAACATGCGGGTCAACGTGACCTTGAAATTGCCCTTATTAGACACTGAGTTTTCCACAGAGCAAGAGTAACAGATTATCCTATTCTCGACTTGGTCACTTCGTGTTGCGCAACACAAAGCGCCTCTTTTGTAGTGGCTCGAGTTAGTAATATCTAGTTGAAAATCTTTTGACTCGGGGAAAACGGGCAATCCGGTAAACCAGTTGCGCAAGGGGTTACGTGGGTGGGTTATAGATCAGGCCGTTCAGCATCGAGACGGCGATCGCATCAGAGAGCGGGACCGGTTCGTCGCCATGCACAGCTTTGAATTCGAACGTACTTTGCAGCCAAGCCAGAGACGCAGATTCACTGGCGATCGAAAGCGCGTAGGTCGCTTCTTCGGTATCGAAGGTGGCATCGACCACTTCTTCAGGCTGCAGATCCACGCCAAGCGCTGCGTTCAGGGCGCCCAGAATCTCGTGGATGGAAAAGGGAACAGCTTCGATCCGTACGGACTTGACCATGCCTTCCGGTAAGCGCGACAGAGCCGTGAGCTCCAAGCGTTTGTAGAAGACAGTCTTCTGTACGGGATTAAACGGACGGCCCGGGATGGGCGTGAGCACGATCTGGGTGTTGCGTCCTTCGGAGTCGGTGTAGGGTTCCGGAACACCGAAGTAAAAATCAACGCCTTCCCGAATCTTGCTGTCATTGTCCTTATTGATGAGCGCTGTCAGACGCTCGGCACTGCTGCCAGCATAAGGTCGTTGGGTTGCCATAAACCACTCTCTTCGGTTGCGATGCTGACGATCCTTCGCAAAGAAAAGAATCGTTTGAAGTTTTGATGCTACATACTTATTGGCCGCTTTTTGAGCATAAAAGGAAAGGGCGCCACCCCTTTCCGTTATGCCGTTTTAGAACTGCTCAGGCGACATGAAAAGCGATACCACAGTCGTCGTAATGAACCGCGTGGAGGTCATACCTTCGCCAGCCAGTCGGGTAAATTCCGCCGCTTTGAGTACCAGCCCTCGGATCTCCCGTAGGTTACTGCCTTCCAGGTACAGCATCCGGGCAGCCATGCCAGGCTCAATGAGCGTGGGGTCAGAGTTCTCCCACTCCACATTCAGCACTTCACCGCGACGACGCGCCAACTTGGAATACTCCAGGTACGGATTGGCGTTAATCGGGTTGGTGCTGCGCTGAATGTTGTTCAGCCCGTTCTCACGTTGCTGCGCCAAGAACTCGTTGTTCGAGCGGCCTCGCGAAGCGACTGCTCGGTTGCCCGAGACTTGCACGAAGTTGTTTTCCAGATCGTCAGCGTTGGCAAACATCACGCCATTGCCTTCGTTCAGTTGTTTACTCTCCGTGTCGCTTTGGAACGTTACGTTGCCGTTTGCCATGATGGTAATGACGCTACCTTCCACCATGTACGAGCGCTCGATCTTCGGGTACTTGTTTTTCGGCACGTTGATGACGGTGAGTCTGCGCCCTGGAGCTTGCTCCCAGCGCTCGGTATCGTAGACGGGCCAGATGTACCAGTAGTCGCCTTCGTAGTACGAGCCGATCCCCGCACTATAAAGTCCGCCGCACTTGGTATGCACGTGATGCGGGACT
Source organism: uncultured Burkholderiaceae bacterium (assembly GCA_937871985.1). The sequence goes on along the minus strand of CALMPB010000400.1, from coordinate 119,410 downwards.
GAGTAAAGCGGGGTGCCCGGCGGGATAACCACATGATCGCGCTGGGCTTGATTGGCAGCAGGCGTCATCTCGACACCTTTGAGAATCAGCGTGCTGTCAATCTGTAAGCTCTTGGCTTCTCGCGTGAGCATGAGACGAGTGGCAATCTCACCCGTGGTGTTGCGATAGGTCGCGCCCACCGTCATCATGCGCAGGCGTCCCAGAGACTTGTTCACGAGTTGAAACGGCACTTCGATCATGTTGGTGCGGTTCAGCGTATCTTCGTCAGGCACGTTGAAAGTATTGCCTTCCACGATCGGAGAGCGAAAGCTCTCGTCCATCACCGCATCAAACCGCTCGCTGGCTGCTGTGTTATTTAGCATCACCGTATCACCCACTTCAGCCAAAGGCCTACGGGTAAGGGTGATCTCTAGGTTCGTCTGGGGCCAGATCCGTTTGGCATACGTACCCAATCCCAGCACCAAGGTCGCCATGACTACCGGACCGAAGTTGTTTTCAAAATCTCGCAGCCGATCGATCTGCAAGACTTTCATTGCCGGAAAGTCGCCTTCAGGCGTATGGATAACGGCCGACCACGTGTAGTGAACCGGCTTGACTCCGCTACGAATGATGGCGTCAACCTCCCGGCTAAGCGAGGAGCTTTCAAATTCCATATCCAGTCCTCGTTAGTTAGTGTCTTCGGTCTTGCCCCAACGCCGCTGCCCACCCATGGAGAACTTATGGGCAGCAAAGACGCTTGCCATGCTGTCGCGCTCGGGGATATCGGGGTTTTTGCCTTCTTCCTTCAACCGCTTGGCATCGGGGTTGCCCAAAATGCTATCGCGCGTGACGCGCATCGAAACGCGCGAGAGGAAGTTATCGAGGAAGGCATCGCCCTTGATCTGGTACTTGGCGTGCTCGTAGACGCTATTGGCAAACTCATCGAGCAGGATCAGATCATCAATCGGTACGCCACGCGTCATCATGGAGCGATCCATGATTTCTTTCCACGTGGTCAGATACCCAGTGATGGCGTGGTAGATCTTTTTGCTGTCTCCAAACGTAACCAGACCCACATCGATGCCTTTGGCGAAATACTCCACCATCTGGCCGATCGTAAGGTAAGTCAGGATCCGCTCGTTAAGCATCGTGGCATCAGCCTGCTCATCGCTTGACGCGGGTGTACCGAACATCTCGATCTCTTCAGGCGAGCGCGCTGCCATGGCCGGCACCCGGCACAGGTAATCGACGTTAAAGATCGGGTAGCGCGGCCCCCGGTCTTTGGGCGGGATGTAGACGTTAGGCGCAGCCATCAGATGCTCCTTACAGTCGCCCGGATGAGAAGCAGCAGGATTGGCGTGTAGTAGAACCGCTCGAGCGCACCCCAGGCGTGGTACGTCTCGCACATCACCACCAGCAACCCCACGTCAATAGCGCGGCCAGCAAGATAATCTTGCACGGCACGCTCCAGTTTAGACTGGCCTGTTGCAGCGCGCTCATAGAACGCCTGCGATAGTACATAGTAGTCATCGATCGTCACCGGATGGATGAGAGGCGCTTGCTCGTAGGGCAGGCCTTTGAGCTTTGCCTCAGGGATGAGGTCTTCGAGTGACCGGATACGCGAAGGCACGTCTTTGATGGTGTCGAGCGAAATGGTCTTAGCCGGGATATGGCGTCCGTAGTCCACCGAGACTTCGGGGTCTTTCGGATACACGACGCGTGAGATGTTCGAAAAGAAGATCCCTTCGAGCATGCCGTTAGATGAGAACTGGCCGACTTCCACCAACCCCATGCGCTGGTTTACGTGATAGAAAAGCTTCACGTCGCGTTCGGTAAGTAGCGTCCAGAGCTGGATGCAGGAAAGGGCTTCGTCATTGTCGACGTTCAAGCACCGGGTGAATTGCCGCTCACGCGCTTCGGTCGTTTGCACGAGGCTCGTCATGAACTTCGTGAGGAAGTGGTCGTAGATCGTGAGCGGTTGCTGGCCCGGCATCATGACGGTAGCGTATTCGTTGCTGTAAAAGCTACGGAACCAGAGTTTGACCATATCGCGATAGTTCATCGCGAGATTGCGGTAGTTCTGGTAATCCTGGTCGATCAAGAGCGGATTCTGACCATGGATCAAGAAATCTCGCACGTAGTGATACGTAGCGATGGTTTTCTCTTTCAGGTCTTCGTTGCGTTCTTGCGAAAGCTCTTCGACCAGTTGGTACTGGATCGAGTGGCACGCATCGCGCTGGATCTGCATGCGCTCCGATCCAATGACCTTAAAGAGGCCCGTGCGGCCATCGCCGATGTCAGCGATAAACATATCGCCTTCGTTCGGAATGACAAACGGGTAGACCGTGGCTTCACCCGTGAGTAGGAGCGACTTGCTACGCGGGTCTTGGCTGGGGTTAGCCAGCGCCTGCGTGACCTTAAGCTCCATGCCCAGCACACGCTGGTAGTTCTGGTAGACCGCTTTGCGATTGACGTTCTGACCGACCAGAGCCGAGTCATCGCCCAAGACTTGGCTGTAGTAGTCCACCGTCCAGGAACTGCCTTCCACGTACATCTGAAGGCTGGCAGCAGGCGTGTAACGCGTATCGACAAACACGCCCTTCAGTTCTTTGGCTGCCACTTCCAGAGGCGGCTTACGATCCGGAGTCGGGGTATCCGGAGACGATTCAATAACACCCATGATTACCTCGGGGAAATAGCGTCGATAGAGAGGAACTGCACGGTGCGGAATCGCCGCGTGAGTTGCTGAAGCGTGTTCTTGTTAATGGCATCTACGATTTGCTCCCAATCAGGAGTGCGCACGTAGTTGTTGCCATTCTTAGGCGGCTGGCCACACAGGTTCGGGTCGAGCGCGCAGACGATTTCCTGCAACGCATCGCCATTCTCTTTGAGCCGGTCTTTGGCGTCCTGATCGAGATACGCCAGGTTCGTTACCACCGAGAGCCGCATGTGGTAGTAGTGGCGAGGCGAGAGGTCTTCCTTGGAGCGGATGTTCAGCTCGCTATCGATCTCAAACTTATCGGCCGCCATCAAATACCCGCCCTTATAGAGCGAGACGTTAAAGACAGACTTCATGGGGTAAAGCATGAAAGGCGCTTCACCACGCATGAAGCGATTGATGACTGGAGTGAGCTTGAACCCATCGCCTAGCTTCTGCAAACTCATGAGTGCACGGCGATCACCACCCTCGCTCAGATCGAGCGCAAACAAACACGTCACGATACGAAGCGTGGGCTGCACGATGTTCGAGCGATTCGGCACGAACTCATCGTAGAAGGGCACGGCGTGGCCCGGAACCTTCGGACCCAACCCAACTTCTTGGGTCATGTCGAAGTAGTTCAGTTGCCGACCCGAAAGCGAGTACCGGCGTTGGTGTTTGTTCAGGTCATCTGCGCCTTCTTTATCTACGTACTGGATGACCTGGTTGTGGATCATCATCGGGTAGTAGAGTACGCAAGCCACGGGCTTATCGATCTTGAACTTGTAGGAGAACGAGATGAACCACGTGTCGTACTCGTCGTCACGCCCACCGCGCTCAGGCGCGCTCTCAAAATCAAACCAACCCAGCACTTCGTTTTGCGTCTCGGCAATCACTTCCAAGCCATTCTTATTGGCATGGTCTTTGATCGTCGTGAAGCGCTTCGTACGGTACTTCTTAAACCACGTGTCGTAGTCTTCGCCGTAACCGTCTACGTTTTCACGTAGGCGATGAATCTCACGCATGATGACATCGAATTCGTCAGGCACCGAGTAGTGATACGAGACCGCTTTCACAAACGTGTCGCGGCCTTGGGCTACGCGGTTACGAATGTCATCGCGCCAGCGCTCGGCTTTGTTTTTGTTCGGAGCGCGATAGCGAAAAGACAGCGTGTATTCGGTCGGCGCGTAGGCGGGCTTGACAGCCACTTCCAACGCATCGTCAGCGAAGATAAAACCATGCTCCGGGCGCAGCACTGCCATCGAGAGCATGTATTCAGGCGGCATCTGCTCATCGACTTCGACTTCCCAGCGTTCGGTAGTCGATGTGCGCAGCGTCTCGCCTTTAGTATCCATGGTCGAGCCGATCTGTGCCGAAGAGGCAGCCGTGTCGCCAGGAAAGAGAATGTCCGTCGTTTTGGCCAGTCCCGTGATCTCGTACAGATGCCGCATAACCTCCAGGATCACAGGACGCGTAAAGCTATCCTCCGTCTCCGGAACCATCTTCACAAGTTTAGGCATAGCGGTTATCCAGGTAAAAGTTCTATGTGCATAAAATTGCCCGGGAAACTAAAATTACAGCATAAAACCCTACCCCAGCTCGAAAGCCAGGGTAGGGGACTTATGACGCGAAGGCCCCGTCTTCGTTAGGGCACGGTCTAGCCGCCGATCACTTGTAGGTGTCGAGCGACTTCGAGCAGAGCATCATGGCAGCGCGCACCGTGGTGAGCGAGGAGCGCAGCATGTCGCCGGCCGGGTTCTTCACCCAGGAGACGAACGACTTGTTGAAGTTCACGAGCGCCTTGTAGTGCGCGGTGATCGAGTCGATGTTTTGCTCGGTGGGGAACTTCTTCATCGCAGCGGTGGCTTTCTCGCCGGCAGCCTTCAGGGCTTCGCGAGTCTTCTTCACCTGCGCCGAACGGGAACCCGTCTTGTAGCTTTCGGCCGTCTTCAGGATCGCTTCGCACTCGGCGATGACCTTGTCGATGGCGCCGTTGGACAGGGTCTCGAACGTCACTTCGGCCGGGAGCTTGTCGCCTTCGGCCTTGGTGGCACCCAGCTCGGTACCCGACTGACGGAAGCGCTCGAGCGAACCCAGCACGGAAGCGCCTTCTTGCGAGTTGAACGCCTTGACCAGCAGGCTCACGTTGCCCAGCAGCGCCTGGCCCGTGGAGGTCGTGAAGCCGGGGAAGCGCTTGCCATCCAGACCCTTCACGCCGGGCGGCTTGCCTTGTTGCGAGAAGACCTTGGCGATGTCGTCCTTGGCCTGGGTCGCGGTTTCGACGGCCTTCGAGGGATCGAAGTTGGCCAGCGACTTCACCACCACGTCTGCCACTGCGATCACGCCGTCCAGGTGCTTGTTGAACGTGTACTCGGCTGCCGTGTCCCAGTTCTTCAGGGCGGCGAGCAGCTCGCTTTCCTTGGTGACCGGCTTGTAGTCCACGCAGATCGCAGCCACGCCGACGTTCACGATGATGCCCTTGACTTCGGACTTCTTCGAGACGGCAGCCTTGTTGCGTTCTTTCAGCGCGTTCAGGCGAGCGCGCGTCGAGGCGATGGTCGAGAAGAGCAGGTGATAGAACTGCTCGATCTGCGCCCAGATCTTGGCCAGGAACTGGATGATGTTCTGCCAGACGGTCTGAGCGATCTCGCGCAGGCCTTCCATCGAGATCTTGCCGCCCTTGTAGCTTTCCAGGGAGGGCAGGAGGTCGTCGGAGGTGACGTCGGTGCCGGCCACGGCCAGGTCGCCAGCGACTTGGACGAGGGCGAGTTGCTGCGGGGTGGCTTCTTCGATGGTGTCGGCAACGACGGCCAGGTCTTCCAGACCGCTGGCCACTTCGATGACACGTTCGACTTCGTTCAGGTCACCGTCGATCTGGGCGCCAGTGTCAGCAGCCTCGTCCATGACGAGCGCTTCTTCTTCGAGCGACAAAACCGGACCGGTGCTCACATCGCGAATGCCTTCCAGGCTGGTTGCGAAATGTCGGAGCATGATCTTGATTGATCCTGTAAATGAGGTTTTCTGGGTGAGGACCGGCTGTGAGAGTTGATGCCCACAGCCGGTTGTCACATGATGATGCTGGTGCGCTGCCTTAAGCAGCCTTGGCGCCGTAAGCGTTCAGCGAGCGCGACACGTAACCCAGCGCAGCGCGCGAGGTTTCGAGCACGTACGACTGCATGGCGATCGCCGGCTGATCCAGGATCGAACGCAGCGAGACCGACAGCGCTTGGGCGAACTCGACCGATTTCTTCATCTGCTCATCGGCCATCGAACGGTTAGCCAGGGCTTTCAGTTCATTGGCGAGCTTGCGCTTGATGGCGCGAGACTCGTTACCGAGGCGACGCATCATGCGGATCGACTGCGCCAGTTCCAGGACCTTGTCGCAGAACGTGATGGCTTCGGCGATCTCGAGCGTGGGGAAGCTTTCGTTGCCGTTACGCGAGGACTTCGGATCGTTGGTCAGACCCGCATCGCAGCGACGCAGGCCGTCAGCGCTCGTGATGGGTTCGACCGGACGGTACACGTAGACGTAGGTGCTGCCGCACATCGGTTCTTGCGTGCGCAAGTACGCGACTTGGCGATCGCTGATCGTACGGGTCAGGCGATCGAAGTTGCCTTCGTGCATGTCGGTGATCTTGAAGCCGAGCGTGACGCCCTTGATGTCGTCCAGATTCGGACCACGGAACACGTCCACGAGCTTGGAGACTTGCTGCATCTGCTTGGTTTGTTCGCCTTGCACTTCTTGCAGCGTCTTGAGCACGTAGTCGATATCAGCCGAGGTCGGGGCACGACCCTTGATCTCGAGTGCGTCGTAGATGCGGTTCGTGTCGACGAATTCGGCGGTCTTGGTCGCACCCTTCAGTTCGTTCGCACGGACCTTCAGCTTTTCAGCACGGCGAGCCAGGAAGATCGAGGAGTCCAGGATCTTCAGGTAGACCTTCTCGATGAAGTCGGCGAGTTTGGCCAACCCTTCGATGATCGCAGCCCAGATACGCTTGGCCTTGTCGCGAATCGATTCGAGCGAAACGCGAGCGCCTTGCACACGACCTTCGGGCGATTTGAAGGATTCGATGGCCAGCTCGGGCAGCGGTTCCAGACCAGCTTCGTCCAGCAGGTGCGTGGCGAACTGATCGGTGGTGGTGATCATCGCGGGATGGACGTCACCCGTGTCGATCGTTGCAGCCAGATCTTCGGCCAGTTCTTCCAGGGCGGTAGCGATACCGACAGCGCGCTCGACTTCCGTCTGACGCGCTTCGGCTTCGGCTTCCATGTCACCGACCTCGGTCAGCTCGGATTCGACTGAACGGTTCGAGTCTTCGGGCGAGGCATCATCGTCAGCGACGGGTTCAGTGCCTTCGCCACCCTCTTCACGACGACGTTGCTCACCACCTTCACCAGTACCGCGTGCGGCTTCTTCAGCTTCGCGAGTACGGCGCTGTTCTTCGGTTTCCTGGCTTTGGTCCTCTTCCAGGGAACGAGCCAGGTTCAATGCGTTGATTCGACGCATGTTTCACTCCAGTAAGAGGTGGTGCATTTAACACCACCCCTGGTTTAAGACAAGACGTCGGATCAGTCGTATTGCTTGATCGAGTCTTCCACGTAGTAGAGCAGGGAACGAGCTGTGCTCACCGCGTAGCGCGTAAAGCTGGCCGAGGGCTGATCCAGCAGGCGCGGAATCGTGGTCGAGAGCTTGCGAGCGATCTGCACGTAGTGGTTGTCTTCACCGCCGAGGTTGTTCGGGTTCTTGGCGAAGTTTTCAACCGCTGTGAGCAGCTTCTTTTTGGCGTCCTCGGCGTTCTTGGTGGTGGATTTGTACTTCTCGATCGCAGCGATCAGGTCCACCACTTCCTTGGCCACGACGCGACACTGGTCAGGCGTGAGCGTTTTCAGCTCTTTCTGCGCCTCGGGCATCTTGGCCTTCGGGTTAAACGCCATGACTTCGCCACCCGCCTTATCGAGCAGGCTCACGTCAACCTTGCCCTTGGGGATGGTGTACGCGATCACGGCCTTGCCGCCGAAGAGTTCAGGACTACGCCACATACCCACGCCATCGGGCACGTTAAAGCCCAGGTCTTGCGGACGCGAGACTTCTTCCAGGCCGGCGGTGGGTGGGGAGAGGTCGTAGGTTTCGAGAGAGCCGCCGCCCGGCTTTTCCAGTTCGGAGGTCAGCATGCGAGCCGCATCGAGCTGCACGACTTGACGCGTGTAGACGCCTTGCGCCACGCGCGTGAACTGACCCAGGGCAGTTGCCACATCCGGCACTGCCTCGCCGATGTAGAGGGCCGGGAACAGCTTGCCTGCCTTCAGACGTTCTTGCTTGGGGGTCGTGGTCTTGACCGCGACTGCGGCGCGCTGAACTTCTTCAGCACGCTTTTTCAGCTTGGCCACTTCGTCGAAGATCTTGGCGTAGAAATCCTTGAACCACTGGATCGAGCGCTTGACCATCTCGATGATCTTTTTCCAGACTTCTTTGACCTTCTCGCCGATGCTTTCCATCGAGCGTTGGGTCGCACGGATGCGTCCGATGGGGGTGGCGAAGTCTTCCATCGACAAACGGATGGGGCGCGAGACACCCATCAAGTCCGTCAGGCCTTCGACCGCTACCGTGATGAGTGCGAGCTCTTCTTCGGTAGCACCACCTTTGCCGGTCAGTGCACGCAAGCCCGACTGCACTTCTTCCAGCGCGGCAGCCGTATCAACGGCCTGATCGATCTGCGCATCGAGCGACACCAGCTGAGCCTCAGCTTGGGTGGTTTCGATCGCGACCGTCTCCGCACTTGCAGCCGCTGCACCGATGGGCAACACGGCGACTGCTTCTTCTTCCATGGACAGCAGTCCCGGACGAGTACGCATCTTCTTACTCCTTGAATTCTGAATGGGGCCGGAATAGCACCCCATAGGTGCCTGGATAGATCGCCGCACGGTTAAGATTGGCGATCTATCACAGAACACTTACGGGGTGGCCTTTACCGGTAAGGCTTAGGCGGCAGCGGCAGCAGCTTCGGGCTTCTTGTCGTCAGCCTTGGCTTCGCCGCCCTTCAGGGACAGCTCGCCCAGGTCGATCAGCGACTTGCCGGTACGCAGACCGTAGATCGCGAAGTCCTTGGAGGGCTGGTCGATGAAGCGGGCGACGGCGGCGCCGGCGCGACGCATGCCGGTAGCCAGGCCAGCACGCATTTCCTTGGTGCCTTCGGTCGACTTGGTGGCTTCACGAGCCTGCTTTTCCATGGCCGAGACGAGCGACTTCTTGGTCTTGACGATCTTGTCCAGACCGGCCTTGTAGGCGATCAGCTTGTCGGCCAGGGTCACGACCATCTTGCCGATTTCGCCAGCGTCTTGAGCGTTCACGCCCTGGACGTCAGCCTTTTCGGGAGCCTGACGCTTGGCGTCGAAGTCACCGATGCGAGCCGAGACGCCTTCGTACAGCGCGGCCAGCTTGCCCGGTTCCAGCGGACCTTGCGAGGTTTCGGTCGTCGGGATGGTGACGAAGATGGCCTTGCCGCCGGGCAGTTCTTCCGTGCGCAGCGTTTCGGTGAACTCGGGCTGGCTGCCACCGGCAGTGGCGCCGTCGACCTTGGAGGCCTTCAGGGCGGAGGCGACGTTCTTCAGCTGGTCAGCGGGGTTGTCTTCGAACTTGCCCGATTCGATGTCGGCCAGCGCCTTGTCGGCGGCAGCGACCATGCCGGCCTGGGCGGCAGCGGTGTGCTCGGCGTACTCGACAGCCATCTTGGCAGCGGCGACGCCGTCGACCTTGCCACCGACTTGCAGGGCGGCGAAGATGCGGCCGTCTTGCAGGGGCTTGGCTTCGGCCTTGGAGGCGCCGGCTTGCTTGACCAGTTCTTCAGCACGCTTTTTCAGCTTGTCGGCGTTGTTGAAGATCTTGAAGAAGAAGTCGCTGATGAACTGGATGGCCTTCTTGATCGCGGCGATCACGGCGTCCCAGGCCTTCTTGGCGGTTTCCTTGACGTCTTCCATCGACAGGTTCGTCGCGGCGCGGCGGCTGTTGGTGCCACCGTAGGATTCCAGCGACGGACGGCGACGGGCCGAGGCGCCGATCAGGCCGTACAGGCATTCCAGGGCCGGTTCCAGCGCGGCAGCAGCTTCGGGCGAGACGCCGCCGGCTTCTTCAGCGACTTCCAGGGCTTCGCCCACGGTTTCCAGCGTTTCGGCCACGGCGACGGTCTGGTCGACGGCGGCGTCGTCAGCTTGCAGGGCAGCGGCTTCTTCGGTGATTTCGACCAGTTCGGTTTCCATCGAGTCGGCGTTGGCGCCCAGGGGGGTTTCGGGGGCCGGGATGACGGTCAGTTGATCGACTTCAGCTTGTTGCTCCATCGAAGCAACCAGACCCATACGGGAGTAGGAACGACGCATGTTTAATGCTCCATTTGCAAATGGTGATTTTGGGGAACTACAGAAAAGTACGCGCGCGGTACTACCTTCGGGCTACCTTGGGTAAACCACTATAGTATTTGTTTATACCAGTATTGATTTACTCAGGGCAGCGCCGTAGGATTTGGTGTTAGGCGCCTGCCAGCAAGGGCGTAGCAGACTGGCCCGGTTTGAGAGCCGACTTCTTCGGATACAGCGAGACCGAGTTGTCGACGTAGTCCAGCAGCGACTTCACGGTACGCAGGGCGTAGGCCGAGTAGGCGGTTGCAGGCTGATCGATCATGCGAGACGCGTTGCGAACGATCTTACGCACATCGGACGAACTCGTGTAGCCCAGTTGCTTCTTGGCTTCGTCTTGGGACTCGGCCTTGAACTTCCAGTCGAACATGTGCGGCAGCGAAGCGGCGATGCGCTTCTTCACTTCGCGCAGGTTACCTTCTTCACGCTTGAAGGTTTCCAGACGCTTGAGCACGCCATCGATCACGTCCAGAGTCTTGTCGATTTCCTGGGCCGTGAGGGTCGCGTTCGACTTACCTTGAGCGGCAGCCGCCTTCGGGTCGTACGTCGAGAGCGTAGCACCCACCCAGTCAGCGTGCTGGATGAGCGCTGCCGTGTAATCGCCCGGCGTCATAACGGGGATTTCATGGATCACGATGGCCTTGCCGCCGAAGATCTCGGGCGTACGCATCAGCTGCAGGTTGTCCGCTTTCAGATCAGCGCCCGTGAGCGGGCCAAAGCCAGCAGCCTTCGGATCCGCGATCTTGGTAGCGCCTGCGAATTCGCCCGAAGGCACCGGAATCGGCTTGAGCAGGATCGAGACCCTAGCGACCCCGACAGCGCGCACGCCGCCCAGCGCTTCGAGCAGATACTTGCCGTACGAGTAGCACCACGCATTCGAGTGATCATAGACGTTTTGCGTCGTGGTCTTGAACTGCTGCAGGTTCGCTTCGAAGCCCGTGGTCTTGCCAGCGACTTGCAGGTTGTTGAACACGGAGGCGTTATCGAACGATTCAGCCGAAGGCTTGGTGTTCAGGTTGACCAGGTCCAGTTCCTTCTTGATCGCTTCCAGGCGCTTGCGCAGCTTCTCAGCCGAGCTGAAGATCTTGGTGAAGAAATCCACCACCCACTGGTAAGCAGCCTTGAACGCACGGATCACGGCTTCCCAGAGGCGCTGCGCGGTTTCAGCCACGCCTTCCATGGAGACGTCGTAGCGCGACTTGCCACCGAGCTCTTTGAAGGCTTCCAGGGCCGGGGCAATTTCAGCACCCAGCTCCCAGTTTTCCTGCACACGGCCGACAACCGCATCGGCCATGTCGGCAACGACTTCAGGTTGCACTTCTTGCTGGGCAGCTTGATCGAGCGCAGCGCCCACGGTTTCCACGGTATCGAGGTCACCGTTCATGACGACAGCGGCCGTCTCGGCGCGGTCGATGTGCGCAGCCGTTTCCGCCAGGCCCACCAGGTCTTCTTCGAGCGAGGGCTCGCCCGCCATGGCGTTCAGATCGTCGGGGTCGGGAATCCGCGCGGAATCGTCGTTCGCATCACCGGCTCGCGCACGCCCAGCGTCTTCTGCTTGCCGACGATCGTCGGAGCCGGAACCCCCATCGCTGCGACCAGCAGGGTCGCCGCCGCTGTCACCGCCTTCACCGCTGCGGGTACCGTCTTCATTTTGGCCTTCCTTGTTCTCGCCGCCCTCGGGCTGACGGCTTTGGTCTTCAGGCTTGCGAGCGTCTTCGCCCGTGCCTGCTTCACCACCTTCGCCACCAGGACGCTTTTGGTCCTCTTGGCTTTGGTCGTCTTCCATCGAGCGTTGACCGCCCAGTCCGTTCAGATAACGGCGCATGTGTAGCTCCTTCTATTTAGATCGAGGTGGGGCACTTAGATGTCGCCGAACAGCACGTGCAGCGTGCCCAGCATATCTTCGCAGCCGCCACGACGCGTGCACCAGGTTTGCACCACGTCGATCAGTTTCTGGTTGCGAGTGGGTTGTTTGGTCGTGGGATTCAGTCCGAAGAAATCCACCACTTCCTGACCGAAGTCCGGGCCGACGTTGCCGCTATCGGTCACGTCCACCAGATTGGCCCAGGTCATCGTGTGCAGCTCGCGATGGCCCGTGTCGATGAAGCGCATCGTATCCGCGAGGAAACGACGATGCATGTCACCGGCCGAGGGCGAGCGATACTGCAGCGAAACCCACTCGAAGAAGTTCTTGGTGCCAAACGCATCGAGCGCCGTAATCAGCACGCGCTCACGAAACTCGAACGACTTGGCCTGCAGCGGCTGGTCGATATTGAGCTTGTAGAGCGCTTCCACGTTCGGGTTGGGAATCACGAGCGTCTTGGGGCGACCAAAGGTCACCACGTTGCCACCACCACCGATTCGCAGTTCGGGGGGTTGCGTCTTCTTTTCGACGCGAGGCTCGACCACACGACCCAGAAACCCGCGCGGGTAAATGGAGTACTGCGATTGAGCCTCAGGCATAACGCTCCTCCATCTGGGCGATCTTGTAACGCAGCTTGTCGATACGGCTCTGCGTGTACTCGATGTCCTTTTGCACCTTGGCGTTGGGCTTGCCAGCGATCAGCAGTTCCATGTTGAGCTTGCGCAGGTTCAGGTTCTGCAGCTCTTCTTTGGCCGCGTCGTAGCGCGCTGCCTGGAACTCAGCGACCACGATGCCGATGTGATACACCGGATTGAGCCACACCGGGATGAGACCGAGCTTGAAGGGATCGATCTTGTTGGCGCCCAGCGTCTGGGGCAGCGTATCGACGTTGTCTTCGGTCACAACGATGTCGGCGATGCCGTCGATGTTGCGCTTGAAGGTCATGTCCGCTTGCGAGAGGATCTCGGCTGCGCGCAGGAACGACAGGAAGTTTGCCTTCAGCCACTGCACGTCAGCGGGCGTTTGCTCTTCCGGATCGGCGCCTTCTTCCAGCGCTGCCGTTTCCAGGATGTAGATGCGCTTCAGATACGCCATGGCGTACTTGGCGTAGAAGGAGGCCAGCTCGACCAGTTGCAGCACGGTGGCTTTGCGGTAGGTCAGACCCGAGGCAGCGATGTCTTCGCCGTAGGTCGTTGCCACGTACTTCTCCAGTGCCTTCACGTTGCTCATGACGGCCTGGTTGATACGCGCGATCGTGAGAACCGGGTTCTCGTTGACAGGCGCCTTCAGGTTGCGCGCGATGACGATCTGGTCAGCCTTCAGTTCTTCATTGGCGAGCTTGCGGCCTTTGAAGAGCTTGGCGGCCGTCTCGTAGGTCGGCAGCACCACGCGATCGAGTTCGTTGGCCGTTTGGCGCAAGTCATCGTCAACGTTCTCTTTCTCGATACTCGGCAGAACCGAGCGCAGAAACTTTTTGATTTCCATGTCTGTACCTTGGATGGCCTGGGAGTTACTAGCTCCCAGGCAGTGAGAATCAGAGGCTCGGCGCGAGGCCCAGGCCCAGGTCTTTGAGCATGTCGCCGATGTTCGGACCCGATCCCTTGTTCGAGACCTTCAGATCCTTGAGCGAAAGATCCGAGGGCTGGGGGATGCCGCGATGGTAGAACACAACGCGGTTGAACTGCAGGTCCATCACGGCCACGATCATCAGGTACGTTTCCTGGAAGACCTTCTCGCGGACCTTAAAGCTGCTGAACTTGCCGTTCACTTGCAGCTCCAGACGAGCGAGCGTTTCCTTGGAGAGCACGACCAGGTTCGAGGCGGTGGCCACCGACGGGTTCAGGCTGGCCAGTGCTGCGGCATCGTTGCCACGACGACGCGACATGATCGAAGAGAGCACACCCGACTTGTCGTTCATCAGGTTGCGACGATGCGCATCGATCAGGTCTTGGCACAGGACCAGGTCACGCCAGAAGCGCAGACGACCCGATTTCCAGCCGTGCCAGCGCTCTTTGACCGTGTTGTCCTGGCTGCCGACAGACAAGATATGAGCCAAGTGTTCGCTCGGCACCGAGTTGGTGATGAGGCGAAACTGCACAGGAATCTGCGCCTTCTTCTCGCCATCGGTGATCTCGATGTTCACGAGTTTGCCGACTGCGAGGTTAGCGAGTTCCTTCACCACGTCAGCGGCGTCCTTGGGCGCTGTGGCGCTCGGGCCGAGCTTGGCAGCGAGTTTGTCCGTCTTCTTCAGTTGGTCTTTGAACTTGCCACCGGCGTCACCGTCCGACGCGTCAGCTTCCATCGAGATCTGCAGGCCGTTGGGCATGCGATCAGCGTAGGCTTCGTTGGACAGCATGTACAGCGTACCTGCGCCCGTGGCCAGCGCGTCAGTGGCGCTGCGGTTCGGGTTGAGCTTGTCGAGCTGGCGCATCACTTCGATGTTGCCCACGACGGTGGAGACCGACACTGCTTGCAGGTAGTAGGCGACGAACTGATTCAGAAGCGAATTCAGAACGTCGTTCATTTCCGTGTTGAAGATCAACGACTCATCGATGAGCGTCAAAGGTTCCACGCGAGAGCTGCGTGTGTAGTCGATCAGCGACTGGGACTTGCTGCCCCGCCACAGATCGAGGACTTTCCGGAACGTCACCATTCCGGTTTCGGCGAGTTTGTCGTACATCGCGTGTTTCCTTCCTTCAGGAGTTATCTAAAAATGGCTGGTTCGAATAAGCCGAGTGCCGAAAGCATTTTGAAAGAGCAGACAAACTCGGAGGCTCTGAAAAAGATCCCGAGCGTCACCGATCGCATTGATCAAGTCTCACAACAAGGGTCGGTCGGTAATCTGAGTTCGGCAATTGGTGAAAGCTTCTTCGGCCTTAACCATCGCCAAACGCCCTCAGCAATCCCGATCAACAAGGATTACTTCGGCTATACCTTTTTTACCCGACCGGCGCTGAACTTCTCCACCGCGAACTTGCGGGGTGTGCGAGAACTGATGCCGCTGCTCACCAACAACATGAACAGCGTGCCTGCGATCTTGCGTTTGACGCTTGACCCGCAGCTGGCTCGTAATGGATTTACGAGCGCCTTTCATGATCGTCAGCAAGCATTCATACCGATTCTGTCGAACCACCTGCTCTCGATGAGCGGTTGGCCCGATGTCGTAGCCCCTATGGCGACTTCGCCAGAGGGCGTTTACAAAGAATCCCACAGTATGGTGGACGGCCTCACCAAGAACTATTCAACATACGATATAACGGCCAGTTTCCGTAACCTGCCGGGCGATCCCATCACGGCGATGTTTTTGTTCTGGTGCCATTACATGTCGCTGGCCTTCCAGGGACGCATCGTACCGTACCCGAAGTTCATCGTGCAAAACCGTCTGGACTGCAATACGCGGATTTTCCGCTTGGTAATGGATAGCACCAAAACCAAAGTTCAGAAGATTGCGTCCACGATCGCTACGCCGATGTCTGCGCCGATTGGGGCAGCGTTTAACTTCGAAGCCGATCGCCCGATCAATAACTCGAACGACCAGATCACGATTCCGTTCCGTTGTCATGGTGCTGAATACCAAGACGACATCCTGGCCGCTGAGTTCAATCGCGTGGTCGAGCGCTTTAATGGCAACATGCAGGATAACCTGCGCGATAAGAAGTGCAAGATGCTCGCCCCTGACGAGCTGACGGTATTTAATCGCAAAGGGTGCTATCCACGCATTAACGAGAATACGAGCGAGCTGGAGTGGTGGGTACCGATGGATGTTTACAATCTGTACCAGCAACAAGCCAGCGCCTACAAACAATTGACTCAGAGTGACCAATATGGCAGATAGCATCCGCACCATGCAAGACAATATCGAGCGCCTGCAGTACAACCCGGCCGGTATTGTCGAAAACGTACTGCAAACGCTTCAGGACGTGCGTGACGGACAGATCCTGTTTGTCGATGCCACGAACCCGGTGGTCGCAACGCTGGAGTCGGGCGCAGTGATGGTCTCGGCATTTCTGGAGCAGCAAACGGCTCTGGCTCGTCGCCTTTACGTGCGCGCGGCGCAAACGCCTGAAGACGTGTACCTGCACATGTCTGATAAAGACTACCCGGATCGGTTTGCCCAACCGGCATCGGCGCCTTTCGAAATCTACGTCGGAAAAGAAGAGCTACTCGCTAACCTCGTGGAAGATCCCACGAACCCGGGTGTCTCGCGTCTGACGATTCCGCGTAACACGTACATCAAAGTCGCGCAAGATGTGGTGTTCTCGCTGCAGTACCCGATCGAGATCCGGCGGCTGCGCCACGGTGGTCTGCAGTACACCTATGGCACGGACAAACCGTCTCCGCTTTACGCGCTGCCGACCAACGTCTTGGACGCAGAAGAAGTGATCGATGAGAACGGCCAGACGCTCGTGCGCTTGACAGCGCTCTTGCATCAGTTCAAGATCGATTCGCAGCAGGCCGCAGTTACGCGTTCGAAGCGCTTTGAGATGCGCATTCCCTTTACCGACCAGTTCTACTACGCTCGTGTCTATATGGAAACGAGCACCGGAGGCTGGCAGGAAATCGGTACCACCCATTCGGATCAGATCTACGACATCATGAAACTTACCGCCGCACTTAAAGTGCTGCCTGGTGAGCTGCAAGTGGTCGTGCCGCAGATCTACCTGAATAACGGGCTGCTCAACCGCATGGTGCGTGTGGATGTGTACACGACGCGCGGACCGATGACGACCATCTTGGGTAACTACGTTCCGACGGACTTTGAGACGACGTTTATCTCGTACGACAAAAACGAGATCGACGAGTACGTCGCACCGCTGCGTACACTCAAGACCTTTAAGGCGTGGTCCAAAGCCACGGTTTCGGGTGGCGCAAATGCGGTGGCCTTCGAAGAGCTGCGTAGCCGTGTGGTGCATAACGCCGTGGGCGATCCGACGCTTCCGATTACCGATGCGCAAATCGAGAACTCGATCTCGCGCCGTGGCTATGACATCGTCAAAAACGTGGACGTGGTAACGAAGCGTACGTTCTTGGCTACTCGCAGTCTGCCGGCACCGACTGATAAGCGTCTCATCACTTCGGCCGCTGCCACGATCGTCATGCTCTCGACCACCATTGAGAAAGCGGTGCAACTCTCGACCGTGATCGACAATGGTGAATCGGTAACGATCACGCCCGATACGCTTTATAAGCTGGATGGCGGTGTGCTGCGCATGGTGACGGTTGCTGAACTGGCCGAGATCCTCGCACTGCCTGCTGATAAGCGAGCACTGCGGGTAACGAACGGGAACTTCCTGTACACGCCCTTCCATTACGTACTGGATACATCTGACGGTCAGTTCGACGTGCGTCCGTACTACCTGGATGCCCCGGTGATCGAGTCGCGCTCGTTTGTGGACGATAACGACTTGACCAACCTGCAAGTCAGTACCGGGGGTGGTTTCGTCATCGATAAAACCACGCAAGGCTATCGGATCACGATCCAGACCAAGTCAAGCGAAGAGTTCCGGGCGTTGCCTGACGATCAGGTCTTCGTGCAGCTGGCTTACACGCCTGCCAACGAAAAGGATCGGGCTTACCTCATGGGTACGCTCACCGGCAAGACTGAGACGGGCGAGCGCGAGTACGTTTTCGAACTCACCTCGAACCTGAACGTGGATGCGGGTGATAACTTGCAGCTCACCTCGTTTAAGATGTACGACACGGAAGAGCGGGTAACGGGTGCAGGCCTGCTCACGCAGTTTGACGTGCTCTTTGCAACCACGGCCGTCATGCCCACGACCTGGCAACCGAAGGCTGTGGATCTGGCGTTGGGTGCGTTCTTGCTTCCGCCTAAGATCTCGGGTGTTCAGCAAGACCGTCTGAAAGTTCGGTTCGGCTATACGCTCAATCAGCTCTGGGCGCGTGCTCGCACCACCATCGAGCCGGAAAACTACAAACGCTACACGGTAGACGTTCCGCGCTACTACGAAGAAGACGTCTACGATCGTGACCCGGTCACGGGTTCGGCGGTTAAGATCGTCAACGGTGAAGTGCAAGTGCAGATCCTGCATCACAAAGGCGATGAAGTCCGAGACACTCAGGGCAACATCGTTTACCAATACCGCATTGGTGATGTGATGAAAGACGAGGATGGTCGGCCCGTGCTGGCAAGTCCGCGTGGATTGCAGCGCCAAATCGATCTCATGCTGATCGAAGGTGCGTACTGGTTTGCTACCGACGTAGCAGCGACTCAGTACCGGGCTGCACTTACCAAGAGCCTGGTGGACTGGATCACCAACGATCTGAGTTCGATCGAGAAAGCCCTCTTGGATGAGACTTACATCTACTTCTATCCGAAGACCACGCTGGGCATCGTCCCGGTCATGATCTCCGGTGGCCTGAAGACAAGTGTGAATGCCGGTCAAGCGTTCTCGCTTACGATGTACGTCTCGAGCCAAGTCAATGGCAACGAGGAATTGAAGGACACCATCAAGCGTTCGACGATCAACCTCATTGCTCAAGAACTCACCAACGGCCAAGTCTCCATGAGCCGGCTCACTGACTCACTGCGCGAGGCTTACGGTTCGGATGTGATGTCGTTCTCGATCGCTGGCTTGGGTGGCGATGCGAATCTGAATGTACTGACGGTACTGGATGATTCAAGTCGCTGTGGGCTGCGTAAGCGTCTGGTCGCGCAAGCGGACGGCACGCTCATCGTAGAGGAAGATGTAACGCTTTCCTGGGTGGTTCACGAGCTGAAAAACTAAGTACGGCATAAGCGCCCGGGTTTCCCCGGGCGTCTATGCCGCAGTTTAGAAACTGCCCTTCATCTGCTCGTCCACGAACCGGATCTTCGAATTCTTCATGAGCTCACGGTGAAGCTCCTTCAGATCTTTCGTGACCTTGGCCCAGGCCGAGGGCGGCTGCATGCCTTGCTTAGACAACAGGAACGAAACACGGCGAGCGATTTCTTCACCCAAACCAACTGCTTCGTTACCCATGTGCCTGAGCTTAGCTGCGTAGCCCTTGGCTTGGTGTGTGACTTGCGCGATGGCAGAGATGTCTTCCATCGTTTTCAGCACTGCCTCACGAATGAGCGTACCGAGTTCGCCACTGGCCTGATCGACAAATCCATCGGTCGAGAGTTTGCCGGTCTTCTTTTGCAGTGCCTGCAGCTCTTTGTCCATCTCGGCGATGGTATCGAGCGCGAGTTGCAGTTGCTGGAAAAGCGCGCCCACCGGGTTGGTCCGGTAGGTTTTGGCCATCGTATCGAAGAGGCGATCAAAGCTCATCCGTTCTTCAGTTTCCTGAGAAGCCGCCGTAGCTTTGGTTTGGCTCAGATGCGTAGCCAGCGCATCGATCGACATCGTCGTGCCGTTGAACTGCACTTCGATCGGCTTGGAGAGCGCCTTCACGTTGCTGCTGTTCAGGATCTGGTCCGTTACTGTTTTGGCATTCGCATCCAGGCGCACAACTTCGCGCAGACCCGCCAGCTTTTCTTTCAGTGCCGAAACGATGAGCGGCACGACTTTGGAAGCGTTCAGGATCGCGGTGTAGTACGGGCCTTGGTGAATCAGGTCGTACAGAATCGGATCCCGCGTTTCCAGAAAGCGCTTGGCGCGCTGGTGTTTCTGATCGAGAAACGCGTCTTCGATCAGTTCATCCAGCGTGAGGTAGGTCTTAGCCGAGCCTTCCTCTTCGACTGCGACTTCAGGCTTTTCTTCCTTGATGATGTCGGCAGCTTGCTGCGCGGCCTTGGCGGCTTTCTCCAGACCGTCGGCAGTCTCATCGACGTCCTTGGCTTCTTGCTCCATGGACTTCTCAGCGTCTTTGGCCGTACCGTTACCGGACTTCTTACCGCTGATCCAGGAGTAAAGCTTGATGATGGCTGCGATCACGGCAGCGGTGGCCGCAGCCACCAATGCCCAGATGCCTTTACCAATGGCTTCCAGACTGACCTTGTAGCGGGTCGCTGTCGGGATGCTGGAGAACGAACCGATCGGCACGCCAAGCGTACCGGGGCGCAGCTGCTCACACTCCAGCGCCAGGTCTTGGCTCATGCCGCCTTGCTGGGCGATGGATTGAGCGAGATACCCCAGGTCCATCGCTTGGTTGTGGATCGACGTGATGAGAGTCACGTCTTCGTTCAGCGTGGGGGCTTCGCCAGCGATGACCGGGGCTTCGAAGATTTGTTCGTCTTCGAGTTCGGATCCTGCGTTCAGTCCCCCGCCGTCGTAGCCATTCAGGCTTTCGTCGTCTTCGGCGTTCAGGCTCATGCGGCGACCACTCCGTTGTTAACGGGCTGGACTTCGTCTCCGCAGACGAGGTCACGGGCGAGCTTGGAGAGGAACAGCACGGCGTCCTTGTGCTCGTTCAGGGTTTCGTGCATCTTCTGATCGAAGACTTGCTGCACGCCCATGATCGTGTCGAAGAAACCGAGCGGGTAGTGCACCAGGCCCACGTTCATGAAGTGCACGGTGTTGTAGCGCAGCAGCCAGAAGGCGCGCGTGAGCTCTTCAGCGAAGGTCAGATCGAAGACGATGCTTTCGTTGAAGTACGAGAGCTTCTGGCGCGCCACGGTTTGGTGTTGGGTGGCGTAGTACTCGGTGGCGTTTTGCACGACCGAGCTGGGCACTTCGAACTTCGCACCCAGGGCCAGCGCCACGGCCGCAGCCAGCACACGGGTACGGGAGAACACGTCAGGGACCTGACGGTTCAGCTGGTCTTGCAAGGCGATATAAGCGGCGTTCATGTTGGAGTAGATCCTTGGGTGAAATTAAGCCAGGGCTTTCAGTTCAGCAGCCTTGGCAAAGAGGTCGTTGTTGGCGAGCTGTTCGAGCTCTTTTTGCAGCGCGGTCTGCGAACGGTCGCGACGCGCCGAAGGCATGACAAAGTCGTAGAGCACGCCCAGCCATTGACGGCGATCCTTCAGTTGCTTGGCGGTCTCGTCGATGTACTCCAAGTCTTCCTGCAAGGCCTTTTGCTGCTCCTTGGAGAGGGACTTGTTCTTCAGAGCCTCGACGATCTGGTTACGCACTCGGATCATGCGGGCCGACGGACGGTCGTAGGTTTTGTCCGAATCGCTATCGATAGCCAGCGACAGGCCGAAAGCGAAGTTGAGGATGCGACTGGCGATGTTAGCGAGGATGTTGCCGCGCACCATGAAGGCCAGGGCGAGCGACGTGATGAGAGCGGTGATCTTCAGAGCCTCGACCATGACGTAGGTGGCGGTCGAACGCGTGGAGATGTGACCCATGCTGCGGTAGAGCTTGTCCAGCGCCGAGACGAGTGCCACGCCCGCGCCGTGGCGCGTAGCGAATTCGTCCGAGAGGTATTCCCAGCTCGACGCGTCGTACGGGTTCGAGCCCAGCTCGGAAGTGGATTTCTTCACGACCGAGGAGATCACCACGGTTTCGACGACCTTGCTGTTCGAGGAACTGGCCAGGGACTTCACGTCGATGTCTTTGTCCGAGAGCTTCAGCACCTTTTTGGCCGAGAGCAGAATCATCTCGCGCTGCTGAGGCGTGTGGGCGTTGTCGTAACCCACGGCGATGCCGGCCAGGACTTGGTTGGTCGTCACGGTACGCGACATGAATTCGAAGTACGTGAACTGGTGACCGCATTCGTGCAGGAGCATGGCGGCGCACTCTTCAGCCGTGAACTTGGCTTCACGAAACGACCAGACCGGCATCTGGATGTGACCTTCGAGCTCTTCGAAGATCCCGTGCACGGTGGAGTTCTTCAGATCGACCCGGCCCCGGATGAGCTCTTCGGCATTGTTGATGATGCGAATGCCGTCCGAGCTGGAAACCAGGTTGCGGATGGCTTGTTGCACGAGCGGGTGGTTGCGATCGATGTAGGGCGGCATAATCTGCGGCCCGTCGTCCTTGGTGATTTCCACCTTGACTTTCATGCGGGTGTGGTGCTTGATGAGCTTTTCGAGCTTCTGGGCACCGGGATGCACCAGCAGATCTTCAGCCGACGCCTCTTGCATCTCACGGATTTGCAGCGTGAGTTCTTTGAACAGGATGGGATTTTGGAAGGCGATCGCTTCGTTACTGACCTGTACGGTACGGTTACCAAATTTCATGACGGGTTTCCCGGTGTGGTGATCGATATCGCTAAAACGCGAGTTAGCAGAAAAAATACCCTAACGGTATCCTCTGTAGAGCGTTATGGGCGAGTGTTTGAAAGTCTCATAATGATAATCAGCAATCACATGGTAGGCTTGAAATGAAACGTGTCGCAAAGGAAGATACTTTAGGGCTGGAGTGCCGATTCGCGGTCTTTTGCCCGCCTCCTCCCGGTCACGACGTCGACCTGCACCTGATCAAAGAAGTCGCGCATACCAAAGAGGGCGCCAAGCCCCAGCTCAATATGGTACGGAACTTTCCCCGTACGTTTTACGTCACCAATAAGGCGATGCAAAACCACGAGCAAAAGAAAGAATGGGAAGCGATCGACAATCTGAAAGAATACACCTGCACCCAGTCGCAGTTGACCAATGCGGTTTCCAAAGCCCTGGGGCGGGGTCCGTTTACCAAGGGTGATCCGCGTCGGCTGTACGATAACCCGTACGTCTATGGGGCAGACATTTCGTCTTCTGCCATCATCAAGCAGCGCTATCGCGTGCAGTACCCAGACCACATCACGCCTTACTCCATGTCGGCATTTGACGTGGAAACGGACGTGCTGCACGGTACTGAAGAAATCATCATGGCTACACTCTCCTTCAAAGAGCGCGTGGTCACTGCGGTCAAGAAGAGTTTCTTTGCCGGGCACTCGGATGTCATCAATCGCCTGCACGAAGCGATGGACCGGTATCTGGGCGAGATCAAAGCCAAGCGCGGCATCAACTGGGAAGTCGTGCTGGTGGACGATGAGTTCGGTGTGGTTGAGCATTGCTTCAAACGCGCACACGAATGGATGCCTGACTGGGTTGCGATCTGGAATATCGACTTCGATATTCAAAAGCTCATCCAGGCTTGCACCAAAGCCGGGGTGGATCCGAAGTACGTGTTCTCAGCTCCCGAAGTGCCGGATGCGTATAAGTTCTTTACGTATAAGCAAGGCTCACGTCAGAAGAAAACCGCCTCGGGTAAGGTCACACCTCGTAAACCGCACGAGCAATGGCACAGTGCGCTGTGTCCAGCAAGCTTCTCCTTTATGGATGCGATGTGCGCATACAAGCAGATTCGCACGGGTGCGGCTGAAGAGCCCAGCTACGGGCTGGACGCGATTCTGGAAAAGCACTTGGGCATTCGGAAGCTGAACTTCAAAGAAGCCGAAGGCATGGCCAAGATTGACTGGCACAAGTTCATGCAGGAGAGCTACCCGTTCGAATACGTGATCTATAACGTCTTTGACTGCGTGGGCATGGAAATGCTCGACGAGGAAACAAAGGACTTGCAGTTCTCGCTCCCGATGTTTGCCGGGTGTTCGGATTTCTCGCACTTTAACTCGCAGCCTCGTCGTACGGTCGATAACCTGCACTTCTTCGTTCAGAAGTACGGCTACGTGATTGGGACCACGGCGTCGCAGATGAAGTCCGAGTTTGACGACATGACGCTAGACTTACGCAACTGGATCGTCATGCTACCAGCGCATTTGGTGGCTGATAACGGCCTGCGTCTGATTCTGGAGAACCCGCACCTGGTAACCAATATCCGGGCACACGTGGGGGACCTAGACGTCGAAGCGAGCTACCCGTATGGCGAAGCCGTGTTTAACGTTTCGCAATCGACAACCAAGTGCGAGGTTACGGGCATCGAAGGCGTGGATGAAATTATCCAGCGACGTGCCGGCATTAACCTTTCGGCCGGCCACACCAACGCTACGGAAATTGCGTGTGCGCTCTACAAGCTTCCTACACTTGAGACGATGCTCGAAAAATTCCAGCAGCGTTTGGCGCAGCAGCAGCAAGCGGCATAAAACCGGAGGCTGGGGCAACCCAGCCTCCTATGCCCTACTTACTTGGCAAAGAGCTTGTAAGCGTCAGCCATACGCACGTCGTACTTGTTGGCCGCGTAGCCCGGACCGTTATAGGTCGAGGCGAATGCACGCCAGTCTTTCTGACGGATGGCAGTCAGCAGTCGCGAGTCAGCCTTAACGAAGTGGATGAACCCATCCAACTGCGCACGTTCCGATTGTTGCATGGCCGAAACCATCTCCAGCACACCCGGCCAGCCCGAGGCTTTGTGGTTAAAGCCCATGATCTGGAACATGCCCCAGGAGCACGAACGCATGGCCGCTTCTGCCGCACCAGGCAAATGCTTGGTCGCTTCGATCGCAGCATTCAGGCGGTCGTATTCCTTTTCGTTACCCATGTAACCCTTGGTCGCCGGATTGATGACGTTCGGGTACTTGGCTACGAGGTCCGAAAGATGCTGACGCGTAAACGTCGTGTTGTTCACCATCTTCAGGAGTTCGCCGTAGAACTTGTGGCGTTCGAAGAGGATGTCAGCCCGGCCATCAGGCAAGAACCCGTCACCAGCCGCTTCGACATGCACCACGGCCTTGATCGCAGCGACTTCGCAGCCCAACGCTTTGGCTGCGTTTACGTAGTCTTGCTCGGTGAGGTACTTGAAAGCGATGAACTCTTCCAAGAGCGATTGGGTCGCAGCATCGTACACACCCGTCACCGGGATGTTCGATTGCTGTTGGAACTGCTTGAGCACCGCCACCGACTTCGGACCGAAATCACCGTCTACCACCAGACGGGACTTGGTCTTTTCGTTCAGCGCCATCTGTAGCGAACGACGATGCTCTTTATCGAATTGAGAGGGAACAGCAGACATAATTTTTTATTTCTCCATACGGCGAATAAAACCCCCTGCAAACCGTAAAGGCTCACAGGGGGTTGGCGGGGGGTGAATCGATTAGCCGTTCAGGAAAGCGATCACACGTTCACGAGCCTGGTCTTCGACTTCCACGGCCAGCGAGCGCTTGATGTCGACTTGCTTGAGCGCTTGCTTGATCTGGCCGAGGTTGCCGTTGGTCGGCGCCAGGGTCATCAGCAGGTTCAGCACGCGTTCGTTGGCATCGCGGCGCGGGGCCGTGAGCAGGCTTTCTTCGGGTGCGCGGAAGATGAAGCGCGGGCCGAGGGCGCCGTCACGATGGGCGTTGAAGAACTTGATGAGGGCGGTGAAGGCCTTTTCGAAGTCGCGGCCGCTCTTGTTGATGAGCGACATGACGCAGGTGTACAGCGAGAGCTGGTTGCGAGCCTGGGCTTGCGTGGTCACCGGCTTCTTGGGCTTCATCGCGTCCACGTAGGTGGTCAGTTGCTGGAAGTTGGCGATCACCAGGGGCGAGAGGCCGACCAGCAGCGTATCGACTTCGGCGACGCCCGTCACGACCGGGGGACCGGCCACGGCAGGAGCGGCGACTTCGGGTTCGGCAGCCGGGGCGGCAGGCGCGGCTTCGGCAGGTGCTTGGGAGGCCTGGGTTTCAGCAGCGGGCTTCTCGTCAGCGGGTTGCTGGCTGGCGGCCGAGGCATCGGCTTGCTGGTCAGCGCTTTGCTCGCCGGATTGCGATTGCTGTTCGCCACCTTGCTCGCTGGTGCCGTTTTCCGGCTGCTGCTGGCCTTCGGCGCCCGTACCCTGGGATTGGGTGTCGGCAGCTTGCTGCTGCGCTTGCTGGTCTTCCTGAGCGGCCTGCTGGCCTTCTTGCTGAGCCTGCAGATCGGCAGCCTGTTCCTGCTTGGGCTGTTGGCTGGTATTGCGGGAATTCTTCGACATCAAAAGCTCCTTGGTTACGAAGGGGACAAAACTATGGGTTTCTAAGCCGCTAGTCAGATAATGCACGAGCGGGTGTTTTTTCTACTTAGAAAATGAGGTGCTGCCAGTCGAGCTTTTCGACTTTCAGGTTCTTGGCGTGTGCCGCACTCATGTAGATGTACATGATCGTCGAGCCTTCCGTGGCGATAGCCGAGGACAAACCCGTCGGGTTGTCACCGAGCACGCCACCCACGCAAGTCTTGCAGTACGTGTTGCCGGGAGCCAGACACGCCATGGGAGTGCGCTCGAACATGAGCTTGCCAAGGTACTGTTCGGCATTCTCTTCAGTCAAGCGAACCGCAGCACCCTTGACCACAAAGCTATTACCCAAGTGGCGATGCAGGTTGTCTTTGGTGAGGTTAACTTCCAACCCCACGACGCTACCGCAATCATCAACGGTTGCCGACACGTTTGACGACGCGCGGTGCAACCACTTCACGAGTTCACCGCCCAGCATCGTCTGGTGGCCCCGGTTATACGAACCGGCGCGCAGCGAGTTGTTCATAGCCGGGAAGTGCGTGATGTCCCAACCATCGACAAGAGGTTTGGGGATGAGATCCACTTCCACCGATTCGCCCAGGCCGCGCTCAGCACCCATCATGAGGAAGAGCTTACGGCGCACGGTATCGAAGGACTTGCCAGTGATGAGATACCCCATGGCCTTATCACCCTTCATCCACTCTTTGTCCGCCGCCACGAGTATCGCGTCAATCTGAGCGATGGTGGCCGGGTCACGCAGCCGGTCCTTGAACTTCTCTAAAAGCTCAGCACGCAGCTTGGCGATCTCGGGCGAAACCGTCATGGCTTTCTCGGTCCCACCAGGCACCGCCAACTGACTCCAACCACCGGTGGCGATCGAGGCATCGTTGAACTTTAGCAGCTCGTCGATATAAAGATAGCGATCATCGCGGTCGGCATCGTTTTCCGGGTTGTCGCGCAGACGCGGCAGGATGAGCGCCTCGACCTTACGTGGGTGCATGGGTCCGTTGATAAACGCCATCTTCTTACCGAAGGGCCAGACAAACACCGTGTAGTTCAGCAGCACGATGCCGTAGCGGCTTTCCACCGTTTTATCCAGATTCGGCACGTCGTCAGGCGTAACCGTGATCGGATCGGTAAAGACGAAGGCGGGCTTGTTGGGCTTGAACGTATCTTGCCCGTCAGCCGTCTCATCGAGTTTGATGAGCTCTTGTTGGTTGTCCGGGTTGACGTAGTAGTTCCCGGTCGGGGTTTGCACAAGCCGGTAGGGGTAAGGATCTTGCTTCCAGTCGTCAGGACCTTCTTGCACGATGGCAAACGCCCGCGTTACCCAGTTCAGACGCAAGAAGCACTCGGCTTTCATTGCGGCAATAAAGTAGTCACGCTTGAGCATGATTATCCCATCTTGATTAGCAGGTCACTGACCCGGTTGGTGATGCGGGTGATCTTATTCAGATCAGCGACGTAAGTATCGATCCGCTCGGCAATCACGCCGCGCGGGTTCTTATGTCCGTCAGACGAAACCAGCGCCATGGCAAGAAGGTTCTCAGCCGCATCTTCAGGCACCATCGATTCGAACGTGCGACCCGTCGGGTCTGCGTAAACCGCAAACGGGTAACCCATCTTGGCGCCTGCTGCCAGACGCTCCAAGACAATCAAGCACCGATGGCCCAGCACGTCGCAGAATTTACGCAAGTGAGCGATGTATTCCTTTTGCTGCTCGTCGTCTTCTTCGCTCACATCCTGCACCGAGGCTTGCTCGACCAGCAAGTGCTGAAGCTTTTGCAGAAACGCTGCGTCCGTTTCATCCAGGTAAGTGAGGATGTCATCGGACGAGAGCGGGCAGACGTATTCCAGCACGTTGGCAAACAGCTCGTTTTCCAGAAGGTCAGCTTCCAAAATATCCAGAAGCATCTCGGGTTGCTCGTACTGCTGCAAACGCAGCACGCCGTTACCGACCATGACGAGGATGTGAAGCGGCGCGTCATCCACGAGCGTGATGCCGTGGTTGCGCAGAATGTCTACGAGGTAGTTGCGTGTCGTGCCTACCAGTGCATCGAGCGTGTTCGAGGAGTTCTGATCGCCATCGAGCATCAGCAGTTCGATGTAGCGGTCCGAGTAGTTTTCCAGATTGATGTCTTCGAACAGCCGGCACGCTTGGGCGATCGTATCAGCCATCTCAGGCGTTGCCGAGTCAGCCAAATAAGTTTCCAGTTCGGTAATCATGAACGCCTCTAAAAAGCGGAAAATTTATTGGTGCGTGGCAATTTTGTAGGAGTCATGACGCGGTTTCCCGTGCTGCTCTGCTGTCCTCAGGCAGCGCTACAAAACACCTTTACACATTTCAGATAGTCAAATCATGGGCTATCAATCTGTTAATTTTCCGGAGTCCTAGCATGACCCAAAAGTCCCCCGCCCGCCGTGCCAAAGACGCTGCCGCTGGCCGCACGAACAAATACAGCAAGCGTCTGGCCCACCGTACCGGCCAAACCGATCGCAGCTGGGATGAGCTCGCCACCCAGCACGAAAACTGCAAGCAACTCATCTCCTCGCACGCCGTCCTGGCCCACACGTTCTCCAACGTCGAGATCGCCGCTGCCGCTCCCGAACCCAAGCACCTGGCTTCGCTGCTCAAGGTCCTGGCCAAAGACCTGCGCGAACTGAACGACACGCTCGACAAGCTCGGCACCCTGCATCTGGACAAGAAGGGCGGTGCACGCACGCCGGACGAAGGCATGCACGCCAAGCACCTGATGGAGCAGTACGTGCTCCTCATCCAGCTGCACGATGCGAACGTCATGCCGGTGGCCATGGAAGTGCGCGAAATCCTGGAAGTGTCGATGCAAAAGATCCACGACCAAGGCCTGGCCATGGCAATCGCCGATCACAACGCCGCTACCGACAACGCGCCGATTCCGGCCGAAGCCCTGCCGGCCAGCGTGGCCATGGCTGCGCAACCCCAAGCTGAAGCCGTCGCCCAGGCGTAAGCCTCCCGTCACCAAGAGACATCGAGATGACCACCGAAGACAAACAAGCTCTGCAACCCGATCTGACGCCGCCTCCCGCTCAGGCTGCCGCTCAAGCCGCGCCGGTCGCTGAAGCCCCGGCGACTGAAGTGCCCTTCATCATGCCTGAAGAAGCAGACGTGCCGGAAGCGGAAGTTGCAGCGCAAGCCATTCCGGCAGCTGAAAAGGCAAGCAAGCCTCACTACACGCGCCAGTATCCCGAGTTCTCGCCGATGCCCGAGAACTACTCGCATCCGGGCGTGCAAGTGCAACTCCCGCCCGATCACGCAACCGAGATCCAGAAATGGGTCGATGATCAACCCAACGTTGAACACGCCGACAACGATCCGGGTCGTGAATGGGTCGACACGCTGGAAAACAGCGCGGCGCTTTTGCCGCGTGCCGAACAGCTGCGCCGTACCGTGGAAGACCCGGAAGCCGAATTCACGCAAGCTGTGCAATCGGATGCCGGGATCCTCTATCCCTCCAGCCCGCGCTTTGACGACTCGGTCGGCAAAAAGCTCGCAGGCGAAGCAGGCGTCCTGCGCGTGCGTGCACTGCTCGGCATGGGTAACGTCGTGCAGATCCCGCTCTTTCATTCGGGCTTCTGGATCTCGCTCAAGGCCCCGATGGATTCGGACCTGCTCGCGCTGAACCAGCGCCTGCAAATGGACAAGATCGCCCTGGGTCGCCAGACCTACGGCCTGCTCTACGGCAACCACTCGGTCTACACGGTCCAGCGTATTCTCGCAGTCGCGCTGGAACATCTGTACGCCACGAGCCTGGCTGACTCGCGCGATCTCATCAACAAGATCGCAGCACCCGACATCATCACGATCGTCTGGGGCATGGCCTGCTCGATCTGGACGTCCGGCTTTCCGTACTCGCGGGCGGTGGTGAATGATCCGAAGGACCCGCACCGTATCGTGCGTGAAATCCTGAACATCTCCAAGCTCTTCTACACGAACCAGGCCAAGCTCACCAAGTGGCAACGCAACCACATGGCCAAGCGTAACGAGAAGATGACTGACGAGTCGATCAAGCGCTATCGTGACGAGTTCGCGCTGTCCGAGCGTCGCATCGAGCTGCGCAGTGATCTGGCCATGACGCTGCGCATCCCGAGCGCGGGTGAATACCTGGACGCTGGCCAAGCGTGGGTCGACAGCATCGTGCATACGTTCGGTGAAGCATTTGCCAACGATCCGGACGATGACCGTCGCAACGACTACCTGCTCGATCAGGGCAAGGCCACGGCGATGCGCCAGTACGTGCACTGGGTGAAGGAAATCCATCCGGGCAAGCACGTGATCGAAGATCGCGATACGATCAACACGCTGATCTCGGATTTCTCCAAGGACTCGGCCATTCGCGCCAAGTACTTCAAGGAAATCCAGCAGTTCATCGACGACATCACGATCTCGCTCATCGCGGTGCCGACCATCACCGATGCGGACGAAAAGGACACCAAGCCTGACTTCCCGCACCTGCTGCCGATCGATCCGATCGTGACTTTTTTTATCCTGCTCGGTCAGAAGGCACTGATGATTCAGGGAATCCAGTAAAGCGTCGGCACGTCGTAGACGCAGGCTTCGGAGAGGGTGTCGATATTGAGGAGATCATTGCCAAGCTCCTTGATCAAGTGCCTGGCATTCATCCAGTGAAAACTGAGCTGATGCTGCGCATGCGTTACGAAACCCTCTACGGCATCTACAACTACGACGTGCAAGCTGTGGATCGGCCCTTGGCTATGGTGGCGATGCATTTTGCAGAAGATCCTAGCCAGGGCAGCCTTCTGGGCGAGCGAATGAACCAGTACGTCGATCTTCGGATTGGCGAGTATTTCCGCTGTTCATTTAGGGAGTGGATTGAACAACCCCGCGAGACGGTACTGTTGCAAATCGAGAAAGCCAAGCGTCTCTTACAAAAGGGGATTGGCGAGGCTGATCGAGCACGCAACGAACTTGAGAACCTCTTTGGCAAGCCATCATGATCGTCTACGAAGAACGCGCTGATCTTCTGCGATCCGGGTTTCAAACGCTAGTCTGTCCTGTGAACATGGTTGGTGTCATGGGTAATGGATTGGCGCTGGCGTTTAAGCTACGCTATCCTGGATTGTTGGAGGCATACCGAAAAGCCTGCTTGGCTGGTGTGTTTTCCGATCAGGGCTTCTTTGTCTATGATGTTAGTGAGAAGCGTAAAATCCTTTGCCTACCAACCAAACGCCATTGGCGTAACCCTTCTAAAATAGAGTGGATCGATGAGGCGCTTCGCCGCGTGGCAAAGAACTTCTCTAAGCACGGGATCACATCTCTTGGGATTCCGGCAGTCGGGTGTGGCAAAGGCATGCTGGAGTGGGAGGATGTGAGGCCTATCATCCTCAAGCATCTCGAACCGATTGAGCTTCAGGTTGGGATTTTCGCTCCCTAGGACCAAAAAAGAAAGTACGGCATAGTGACGCCCCTAGGCCATCAGGCCTAGGGGCTTATGCCGCATTAGCGGGCGAGCACGAGATTGTGCTTTGCCATCACCGCTTTCAGGTCTTTCATGGAACCGGGACCGAAGCCCTCGAGTCGCCAGAAAAAGATTTCGTTCTTCGCGATGAGATCTTTGACCGTATAGATACCGGCCTGAGTCAGGTGAGCCTGAACGCGCTTGGGAAAACCTAGGGTAACGACGGACGCCGCCAATGCTTGGTCGGAGATGGCAGGTGTATCTTCTTTGCCGCACTCGACCAGAAACGCTTTGGCTTTCTCACGGCTTTCGAAGTTCATGTACAGGCCGTGCTTAGCCAAGTACCCGTGCAACGCTCCGAGCTGCCCCTCGCCTATGTTGGGCGTGCGCTGCACGACATCGATGCTGGCTTCGAGCAGATCACTCACGCGATCCACGTCGATAAAGCGTAGGGAGTTTGCAAGGCGCTTACCCTCTTCACCAAAGAACGTCGCAATGGACATGTTGCCCATTTCAGTGAGCGAGGCACCCATCAGGCGATTCTTGGCCAAAACATGGCCATTCTGCAGGAACTGGTACGCGAATTCAGCTGCCTGGGTAAATTCAAAAGGCGTGCTGAAACATTCTTGCGTGATCGGCACTTCCGTACTCGTGATCAGCATGGACAAGCGAATTTCCACCATCGGCTCGGAAAGCAAACGAGATGCAGGGCGAAAGATAACCAGCGCTTGGCGGATGGTTTTGCGATTACGCTGGTCTTTCGCACGGTCACGCTCGATCTGAAGCGTGTACTGCATGAACGTACTTTCGATATCGATGGTGCATTGCAGCTGCTGACGCGGGAACTTCTCGATCACAGCGCGTAGAAAGTCAAACGAGTCCATGGGGATCCTTGTTGTTAGTGTGGGGAAACTAGGGCATAGACCCTCCCCCGCGAAGGAGAGGGCCTAATTCAGATGAAGCCTGGGACTTGGAAGACTTTCGTCGTCAAGGCCCGATCTTTGAGGAGTTGCAGCTTACGCTCGTGGTACTCCACTTGCTTAGGGATATCCAGACAAGTGAGGAAGACGAAACGCGGGGTCTTACCGGACTTCAGTTCCCGCAAGCGACCCAGGCCTTGCACGTTACTCTGGCTACTGTTAAGTGCCGAGAGCATAATCACCGTGGTAAGGTTATCGATGTCTTGAGCGGCGCCCGCCTTCATGAAGTTAGAGACGCGAAAATCAGGGAGCTTCAGGTTCTCGTACGGATCATCTTCTACGAACCGGGCACTGGTGTGCTCGGGGTAGGTTTTCTCTAGCCAGTCGGTGAGGAACGTGCAAAAGTCAATCGAGGTCGCGTAGATGAGACACTTCTCGCCCTTCTCGTACGTGTAACGATCACCCAGGTAGAACGAGTCAATCAGGCGCTTGACCATCCGCAGATAGTTGTTAAGCGCCTTCTCGTTACGCATGAGGCTTTGCTCGAACACGAAGTGCGAGTAGTAGCCCGTGCGCGGGTCCTTATAACGGAACTTACCCGGTTGCTCGAACAGGAACGTTGCGGCAAACGCATCGACGTACTTCTTATACGCCGCGCCCTGAAAGCGTTTATGCGTCGGGTAGGCAAGTTCTGCCATCCGGTTCACAAACGGATCGTCGAAGAGCATCGTGGCAGACAACCCCACCGAACGCCAGACGTTGGAGTACGTGTCGAGTTTGAAGTTCAGATGAAAGTCCTGGTGGAATTCATCGTTCACTCGGATCCCGACTTGCAGCATCTCGTAGAGCTGATGCGGCATGCACGCGTAACCCATGTCAGCCGTCTCGTGCTTGATCTTCTCATAGAGCAAGAGCCAATTTTGCAGCGTCTTATTCGAGATGAGGATGATCTTGCAATCGAGCGCGTTATCTTGCGCTAACATGAGAAGCGCCATCAACTGGTTGGCGCCTCGCACGACCATGATGTCTTCATCCGTCAGGACGTACGTGCGTTGCAAATCCTCAATCCACTTTTCGATGTAGGCAGGTCGCACCACGATCGCAGCCAGCGCCTTCAGGTCCGAGATGGACTTCATCGTGATGAAAGATTTGCCTTGCCCCGTTTGTAGCGTGAGCATTTTGGCACGCGGCTCTTCGGCTTCGATGTACTCGATGGCCGGGAGCTGATCGTCACGGGCTTTCCATTTGGATTGCAGCTCAATGACGATCTCGCGAAACTTGGGCACCGGCTCCTCGATGTATTCCACAAGGCTACCGGTTAAGCGCTCTTCATCGAGCACTTGTTTGAATTCGGCGAGTTGGTTGATGTGAAAGAAAAACTCGGTGCGGTCTTTGGTTGCCGCAGCGAAGACTTTGAGTGCGGTACGCGAGTATTGATTGCGCACCCGCTGAATACCGTATTGCACGTAACGACGGGCGAAGCGCTCGACGGCCGTTCTGCCTCGAGGGGTGATTTGCCTCACTATAAAACCGTGTGTGCGAACCACTATCGTGAGTTCAGCCATCTTTATTAAGCTCCAGGTAAAGGCGAGGAGAGCTGTAAACTCTCCTCGCTTGTTGCTTCACTTACAGGGTAGCGTACCCCTTGGCGCGCAGTTCCATCAATTCGCCTGGCATCAGCAACCAATCCATCGGATGGTCAGGCACATTGGTGTACACATAGTTGGCTGGGTCCATCAGGTTTTTCGCATGTTCCTGATAGGCCATCCATGCGCCCGCGCTACGCATCTGCATGGTACGGCGATACGTACCCAGTCCGCTCATGGTCCACGGCTTGGGTAGGCCGTAGTCATGGTCTTGCACCGACACCACCATCGTGCCGTACAGCACCACTTCGAGCACGGCCAGGTTTACGTTCAGCTTGGAGTTCACCAAGTCAAACAGATCCACCAGCACGGCCGAAGGCGAGACGTGTTTATCACGCTCTTGGATGTTCTGCACGGACGACTCGAGCAACTTGGCGATATCCTTGGAGTGATCGGCCATGTTGTAATGCTTAAGCGGTAGCGTCATGATGGGTTCGCCCCACGTCCAATTGGACATGTCGATCACCATGTTGTTGCGCTCATCGACTTCCCAGCCGTTGTTGCGCAGATACCGCAGCATCTGAATCGTAAACGATGCCTTACGGCGGTTCACTTGCGTTTTGATCGAACGCGTGTTTTCCACCCCTTGAGCATCGGTCACGATCATGGTGATCTCTTCGATCTCGGAAACGTGCGAGATGTTCAGTTCCGTGACGTCATGCACTTCACGGACATCCGTTACGTTAGAGACGAATTGCGGCGCCACCACGAGCTTGATGCGTTTGCCCTTGGTCGACTCGGCCAGAAGGTACGAATAGCCATCGCGCGAGGTCTTCAAGAACTTTTGGTTCTCTTCACCCAGCTTGATTTTCTCCACCGTCACCGAAGAGTCCAAGTGCTTAGTCGAGAGCACCGACTGCGTGGTTTGCTGCGTCATGCTCGCACCACACATGTGGCCGATGTTGGTGAACTTCGGCACCGACAGACTCAGCTCGCCAAAGCAAGTCGAGCAGATCCCGTTCGGATCCGGATGCGCGCAGTTGATGACGCTGCGCAGCTTGACCGTCTTGCCGATCAGGTGCTTGGACTTGCGCGTGATCGTGCGTAGCTTCCCTGTGGCTTCATCGAGGTAATGCTTACCCTCGAGTTTCTTTAGCTCATCGCCTCGTACCTTCCAAGACAGATACATCTGACTGCCGCAGTCCGTGTGATGCAGACGCGCGACAATCTGACCGATCAACTGCAAGCGACGCGAGAAGAACTCGGCATCTTGCAACTGCATCTTGGAAGAATCCAGCGACTTAGCTGCCGAACGCGACTCCACGATCGAATCGTAGAAAGCGCGCAAGCCCTTGAAGAACCCACGCAAGACCGGCGTACTGAATTGCATGCCGTCGGTATCGGTCAAATACCCGCGCGGCCCCACGCACTGCAGCACCTGGTTCACGTTGGCCAACTTGGAGCGCACCGCATTGGCAATGGCGTTGTGCGAGAGTTCGGGCGCTGTTTCCAACACCTTCTTAATCGTCGCATACACTTGGCCAATGGATTCCTGCGTTGCCTGGATGGTGGCGTTCGCCTCGGCAATCACCGGGTGGTCAGAGACTTCCAGGAAGTCCAGCAAGTCCAGAGACGTAACCGAATCCTCGCACTCGTAGGTCAGGTGGTTGTAGATGTTATTCGACAACCGCGTAACCCGCTCAGCGAGATAGTCGCGAAGCGCTTCGTCCTTATCGGCATCACCGCTTACGTACGCATCGTACACGTCCCACTCCACGCGTCCCAGGAGTTCGCGGTGCGTGTCAGTGGTGAGCTGCCCATCGCCCAGCAGGTCAGGCGAGCGGATGTGGTGGCGCTTGAGCATCGGCGCATTGGGGAACTCTTTAAAGAGCATCCATGCGTGCGAGCTATAAATCGTGCTCGCCGCATCCACTTCCATCTCGCCGTCTGTAAAGACGATCACGAACCGGCCTGTCAATACTGCCAACAGGTGTTCCGGGGTTTGGTCGCGAAACCATTCTGCACGGATGCGCTTCATGCTGCGACCTCCTCGCGTTCGTTAATGATGGGTTGCGGACGAAGTTGGACGTCGCGCACAACCGGTGGCAGCCGGTACGTGTGTAGTGCAAGCTTACGCCCACCACACTCGAACATGTGCTTGACCAGCTGTAGTGGCTTGGCTCCGCCCAACGGAACCTTCTTGCGATCGACAGCCTCCTGAATGTTGGTCGGTTGATCCGTAGCAAAGATGCTGTGGATGATGGCCGAGTGCGTCAGCGGGTTGTTGTTGCGATCCGCGATGTCTGCCGTACGCATCGCACCCACGTACGAGATGAACAGCCGCATTTCGGATTCACCCAAACCACGGATGGCTTGCCAGCGACTCGGACGCGAGTATTTCTCGCTATTGGAGACTTGCGCCACCACGCCGTAATGCTGGGTCTTGGCCGAAGCCGTGGCCGTCCAATCATCTGCTACCTTTTCGAGCAGCAGGAAGTACGCGCTCCCAATGCGTACGTTGGTTTTGGTAGTTACCCGACGACCCGAGTAACCGATGTAAGACACCGGCCCATAGGTCGGCCGATACTGCGCTTCGAGCTGACGCACGATGTCATCGGACTCCGGCTCGTTATCAGGCGGCATGTACAGAAACACCGTACGCTCGTTGATGACGTGGGCCAGATGCTGATAGATCGAACCTTTGTACTGGCCGGTGGCAAACCAGTTGTACTGCTTGGGCGAGCAGATCTGGTAATAGCCGAGCAGATACTCAAAGGCCTTGGTGACGGGACGATCCGGTGAATCCAGATCGAGTCGCTCCAGAAAGTCAGCACGAATCGGCTTTTCCGTCCTGCCCGCTGCGCGCAGTTCGTTGCGATCGGTGATCGGGATGTTCAGCTGACGCATGATGGTTTTCACCACGTCCCGAGACGCCGCATTGATGTACTGCTCGTAGAGCGTACCCAAGTTCATGCGCGAGATCACGGACTTCGGATCCATGATGACGTCTGCACGGTTGCCGTCAGCATCAACGGGCATTTCGTGCGGTTCAGCGATGTGGCAGATCACGCCCTTGTTGCCGTGGCAACCGGTGAGCTTGTTGCCAATGTCCGGCACGTGTTCGTACTCGATCACGAATTCCACACGCCAGTCATCGAGCTCGTTGTGGTGGAAGAGCTTGATCACCGGGTAGTTCAGGCCTTCACCCGTTACCGCGTGGGCTTCCAGAACCAGTCGGTGCAAGGCTGGCGAGATCTGCAGGCCTTCTTGACGTTGGCGACGCAGCTTGTTGTACTCAACGATGATGTCCTTATAGAACTGGAGCCGTGCGTTGTTGTACTTTTCCGGCTGCACTTCCATGCCTTGCGGCGTGGATGGCGTACGCGAAACCGGATCGTGCATCACGCGAATGTCCACCACGCGACCGCCAGCACCATCGGCGTAGGTGAGTTGGTCAAACGTGTAGTCGGGCTCCATCAGATCGTAGATCGACTGCTCCACGATTGCCAGGTCTTTGTCGTAGGTACGCGTGGCCATGAGCAAGCCATCGTCACGCACGTATTCACCGATATCCGGGAACGGCTTGTAATTCGTTTCGTCTCCGTAGATGTTTAGCGGCATGCGCGACTTACCGAAGCTGACCACGCGCGTTTCGTACTTCTTATACGCGAGGTCTTGCAAGCGATCACGGCTAATGATGATACCGTCTTCAGCCACGCCCGGATGCGTCATATAGGCGATGTTCAGCTGAATGCCGTACTTATAGCCGCCGTCAGGCGTTTTCGATGGCGAGTCCAGAATGATCTGGCCTTTACCAATCGTTTTGCCCGAGATCAGATCTTCATAGGCCGGTCCCTTTTTGTTTTCGAAGCCGAAGTACGTGTGGTGCGTCGTGTGGCCGCGCAGATCCAACATGTCGTACGTATCGTTTTCTTCATCGTGAAAGAGCACGATGCTTTGCGGATTGAGCGCGATCGCCGAGTCACCATAACCCCGGCGATAACGATCGATGACCTTGATGATTCTGCCATTCGAAGGCATCTTCACCGAGAAGGTATATTTACCGTATTCTTGCTCCATGCCGGTTTGCACATACCGCTCCGTCGCACCCTTGATGACCAGGCACTGACCCACGTGGCTTGCAAACATCTGTTTGCGAGACGAGGAGTTGTGTTGGTCCCAAGGTGAAAGCCCCAATACCGAGAGCAATTCACGACGCAGCTGATTAGGAGCAGGAACGAACTTCTGCGAAAGAGAAGGCGCAAGTTTCATAACCAGTCTTTCCTGTGGCTAAACAGAGGTACAACTTATTGTTAAAAGAATAACCCCACCAGAAGTTTCCCTCTGATGTCTTGTTGATGATATGTGATTGAAATATCTTAGAGGATTGCAGCAATGGCAACCCCCCTTAGCAAGAAGGCGTTTAACGTCGGCGAGAGCCAATACTACAGCGAAGCGATCCGGCAGGTCTTAGAGGACCACATGACGTATCTGCGAGAGCGTAGCGAAGAACGCACTCTGGATCCGACCAAAGCCAATCTCTTTCTGAAGTACAAATTCGATGTCTACGGCTTTTTGGCCGAGCATAACGTCGAACCCAAGCACTACTGGATCACGATGCGAGTGAACAACATCTACTCGCCCCAGGAGTTGCCTGAGACGATGGATACGTTACTCATCCCGCCGGGTAGCGAAATCGACAAAATCATCCAAGCGGAGACCACTGGCAACCGCACGTAAAGACAAAAAGAAAAGGGTTAGGAAAGAAAGGGAAGAGGGCAAGCCGCATTGGCCGCCCTCTTCCTTTATGCCGCAGGTAACTTAGATGTTGCCAAAGCCACCACGGTTATGACCGTAGCCACCGTACTGACGCGGCTGACCACCACCGTACGCCGGTTGACCGCCCGAGGCCCAGCGCGGTTCCGGGCGACCCGTGGGCGTGCGCACGTCATGCCCCAGACCGACGCCAGCGGCAGCAGCCGCAGCCGGATTGCTCCGCAGTACCGAATTGAACTTCACGCCGCGCGAAGAACGCTCCACGGGAGGCGGTTGGTATTGCGCTTGCTGCTGGCCTTGGTACGGGTTGGTGTAGACCGGACGGCCGTAGCGATCGACGTCTTGCATGCGCACGGTGTGACGCACCGGTTCAGCTTGCGTCTGAACTTGGGCGGACACGCGGCCCGTGGCGACGGGCGTTTCAGCTTCTTCTTCCTGGTCACGCGGCACAGCCGACTCGCCTTCATTGCCCGCTTGCATGGGTACGGTGCGAATCACGGGCAGGAGCGAATCCATGTCCGAGAGCGCATCGGCCCAGTCAGCCGGGATCATGAGGTTTTCGTGATCAGGGATGAGGTTGGCGAACAGGCTCAGCACCGAATTCAGATCCGCTGCCACGCCGAGCACAGCCTGCATCAACGCATCGGCCTTTTGAGCCGTCTTGTTGTTGCTGCCCCGGTTGTAGGATTCTTCTTCGCCGATCGTGGGGAAGATGAATTCCATGAGCGCCATCAGGATCTCGCGTTCCTTGGCGCGCACCGGGATATCCCAGACCTTGCGATGGCCCTTGGTCATGGCCTTGACTTCCTCGTAGAACGGGAAAGTCACCACGGCCACGCAGCCCATGCGCTTGCCTTGGTATTCGCCCGACTTCTTCAGGAAGATGCGAACGAACTTGTTCAGGCCCTTGACCGGCATGGCCTTTTCCATGATCTCGGTCAGCGACTCGAGCGTGGTTTCATCCGCGCCCTTGACCTTGGAGAGGAACTTGGCCTGCTCGGGCGAGAGGTTCGGATGCGTTTTGACCGAGGTCGCCGTGCGCAGCAACCAGAGCATGAGCGCACCCGTCACCGCGTTGATGCGGTTGTTCAGGGCGTTGCGGTACTCGGCCAGCACCTTCGATTCGCCGTGCATGATGTTTTCCCACAGCGGGTGAAACGCCACGCGTTCGTCCCAGCCACGGACTTTCAGCTGTGCCGGGGTGGGCAGCACCAGGCGCTTGCCGCCGATCGTAGCCGGACGATTTTTGTCTTTCTGTTTGACCGAGACGTAACCGTCCGCGTCGACTACCAGACCTGCGGTAGCCATCATCGGACGATAGATGTCGTCGATCAGCTTGATGTTGCTCATGAAGTTCTCCAGAACCGCTCAGTGTTACCTGAGCGGAGTTATTGGCTTAGATGTTGCCGAAAGCGTTGGACTGCTGATCAAGCGAGGGCTGACCCACGTTGTGATACAGCAGGCTGAAGTCCGAAGCCACCGTCGCAGCACGGTGATTGTCGGCGGTGAGCACCGGCACCATCAAGGCATCGGCAAAGCTGGGCGTGACGAACTCGCCGCAGTCGTACCCTTCCCACTCCAGACGAATGCGCGTATCACCCAGCAGGTCCACGTGCATCTCGATGTTGTACGAGCTGGAGTCGTTATAGCTCAGGTCCCGCAGCAGTTGGTCCTGGATCGCGATCCGCAACCGCTCGATCTCGGTCTCCAGGTTGCCGCTGGCAAACGATTCGACGTTGGTGATTGCCACGGCCGGCATCAGCTCACCGAACTGCTTGTTCTTGTTGGTAGCCTGGATGTAAGCGACCGAGATGGCCGAATCCATCATGTAACCCGGGATGGCTTGACTGAGGATCGTGGCCACTTGCGTAGCGCGATCCGGTGCATGCCATTCGTTCGAGTTGTTGCGGAAGTCGGACATTGCCCGTTCCGTATGG
The DNA here is from genome assembly GCA_937871985.1 of uncultured Burkholderiaceae bacterium. Next base: position 79,054 of record CALMPB010000400.1, on the reverse strand, counting down.
CCCAACACTTGCGGGTAGAAGACATTGCGCGCATTCGGATCGAGTGCGAGCAGGTCCTTCCAGGTGAAGCGGTTCGTGGTAAACGAACCCCGGATCTTGCCCAGCGCTTCGAGGAACGGATCTTCAGCAACGAGGTTTTCAGCGACCATGCCACGAGCCTGGGTGCTGATGTGCTCTTCGCTTTGACCGAACTGCGAAAGCGCTTGCGCACGGCGCGACGAATCCATGATGCGAGCCATGTATTCGGTTGCCACGCCGTTGGAGCGACGGGATTTCACCGCCATCTGCGTATTGGCGATCCGACCATCGAACATGTCCGGCTCTTCTTTCATGACGTCAGCGGCCGTCATGATCGTGTGCACGTCTTCCGGGCGCATGCGCTGCTCTTTGCGCGATTGATCGGTGTAGAAGCCACCCCAATCACCAGCGGCCAGCACGTGCGAGTTGTCCACGACGTTCGTGTACTGCTGCATGCCCAGCGGCGTGTTCTGGCGCTTGTGAGCCAGATGCACGGTGGAGTTCACCACGAATTCCATGTCCGGATCGAGCTGGTTGCTCTGCATGGACAGGCCTTCGTTATGCTCGCCCCAGCCCGTGACGACTTGCTCGACCACATCGCCCGTGTAGGACGTGTGCTGCAGCTTCAGCATGAAGCGCAGGCGCCGCTGCTGCCAGCCGTGCGGGATGAGCAGTTCGGATTCCGGATTGGCCGAGGGTTGGATGAAGTGGTTCGCCACGCCCGAGAACAGGCTCGGAGTGAACGCTTTCGCGCCCGCCACGCGCGAACCGATGATCGAGAGCGAGTGACCGTCCGTGTTGGTCACATACGAACGACGGAACTGATCGCCGTACGTGCCGGTTTCCAGAACGATAAACGCCAGAACGTTGATCTTGCTTCCGAAGTGGGAAGACTCGTTGGAGAAGAAATTGTCTTGCATCAAAGGCTCCTTCGTGCTATGGCTATAGCGAGTACTGCTATCTTGGTTTTGATATCGTAGGGAGCCGCGTAACGACGGCTATTCCTATTGTTGGGCAGTTGTTCTATCCAGGAGTCAGGCAATGTCAGTCGCCAATCTCCCCCGGTTAGTTGTGCGGCCATGGATTCAACTGCCAAAACTCCAGGGCTAATGGGTTTGTTTCCTTTCTTCTCGCCCGGTTGCTTGTAGACAAACGGGTAGAGAAGCGTGAGGGCCTCAGCGTGCTCGCTCTTGAGTCGCCCTTGCGAAGAGGGTCCACTCAGATACGTCACGTTGTTGCTGGTTTGCGCGTACGCACTCACCAAGGCTGCGAGGTCATGATGACCGCGATGCCAGAGAATCGATTGTGCCACGGCAATCAGATTCATCATGAGGTTTTTCTTCAGTCGTGCCCGAGGCGGGATCTGACGCGCCACGATCCAGCTTGCCAGTTTGGCTTGCGGGGGACGAATGTGCTTGTCAGCGAGTTCTTGCACTGAACGCAAAGACTCTTCGAGCAGTCGCAGGTCCATGTCAGGAGCCAGCGCTTGCGCGATCACTTCGGGACGGCTCGCTTGAAACTCCGAAGGCGCCAGATCGCCTGCAGAGACATCGCGTCGCACTTTCACCCGCTCCAACATCGAGATCTGGAGCTGGCTGTCGGTGTTACTCGTTTCTGCCGTGGACTTGGGCTTGACCGTATCAGGCCCGCGATTTCCTTGGTTCTTCAACCGGCTCTGGATGAACTTGTACATCGAGTGCACAATCACCGGTTGCGGTTCAACACCCCGGATATCCACCGTTGTCAGGCGACGGACCAGGATGAGACCCAGCATGTGGTCAGGGAAGTCTTCGGTACTCACGCCGCCCAAGATTTCCAAGGGCAGGGTCTTTTCCGAAGTCACCGTGTATTCGATGAACGTCTTCAGACGCTGCATCGGTGCGCAGTCCTCAAGGATCGAGGTGAGGATGAGCTCGCGCGCGCTGTCTTCCTTAAAGCGTGTGCCGGTCTCCATTTCGGTATTGGCAACGAACTGGCCCCAGATCGGCACCATGGTTCGCAGCGTGAAGGTCATGGCGGTAAGCCAGTGATAGTCTTCACGCGTGTACGTGCGCTTGACCCGGTTCAGGTTGTCGCCACTTGCCTCAACCGTTTCGGGAAGCATGGGAGTAATGGGTGCGCGGATGTTCGTATTCATGCGCAGCCAATGCTCCATTGCCTCAACCGGATGCAGGGCAAGCAATTCGCTTACCAGCGGTTGCAGTTCGGCGATGAGTTCATCGACCAGGAACACGCGATTCAGGATACCAGAGATCTTGGAATAGATACCGAAGACCTCGGCTTGTTTCTTTTCGGGCATCCAAGCCCAATGTTTGTTGATCTCTTCGAACAGGTCGAATTTCTTCATGTGTTCGGAGCGATCATACATGCTGATGTTCCAGAGCAACTCCTCTTGCCCATGGGTCATCACTGCCAGCGTTTGCCGGGGCTGAAGAATTGTTCTGATGCCGATTTTCATGCAAGCTCCCTAATGATTAAACCATCGTTGTCGCTTCGATGATATATAGTTGTATTTTCTTTGAGTGACTAAGCCAGGGAGGCTTTTATGCCGTAAAAAATAATGACTGGCGCAACTAGAGCATAAGGCCACCCGAGCCGAATCGCATCGGGTAGCCTTATGTTTGTTACGCTTGAAGTCGATCAGAAGGGAAGATCGTCGGCGTAGCTGGACGTGTCGGGATTGCCGCCACCGCCACCACCACCGCCTTGATTGCCACCGCCTTGCTGCTGCTGGTAGCCACCACCACCGCCACCGCCACGGTTGCCGTAGTTGTTACCACCGCCACCACCGCCCTGGTTGTTCTTGGGCTCGGGCGGCACGTACTTGATCACCGAGAGGTGGTTGATGACCGGCTTGAGTGCGGCCAGGAACCCACGGGCGAACTTCTCGGAGAGCTTGCCCTTTTCCCAGGCCGTGCCGTCGCGATGCACCAGGTTGTGGTACTGCGTGGGCAGGAACGGGAAGACGATCTTCGGGCGGTGCTCTTCGTAGGCGATGACGCTGATGAACACGACACCATCGGCATCTTTGCCCACGAACACCTTCGATTCGAGCACCGGGCGATCGGTGCGCTTGCCGCCCGGGTACTTGAAGTTCAGGTTCTGCAGCTGGATCGGCTCGCCACCAGCCGGGCCGGCGATGACGTCTTCGACCAGGCCGAAGAGCATGAACATGGTGGGCAGATCGAGCGCGGCCACGATCTTGCCGTAGTTGTTGCGCTCGCCCGTGTCTTCCGGATCATTGGTCCAGACCACGAAGCGCGGGTTGTTCTTGACGAACTCGACTTTCAGGGTCGAGTATTTGCCTTTGCCGGCAGGCGTCGGGCAGGGCGTGGACAGTTGCAGTTTGTTGTTGTCCAGTGCGTTTTTCTCGGGCGGCGGACGCCGGAATCCTTGGTCGCTCATTTGTTTTCCTTGGAATGTGGCTAGTACAAAACATGCGGTAGTCTTGTAAAAATTTAGCCGTTTGAATCGAGGCGAACTAAGCCATTATTTCAACAGTTCGCGCAGAACAGAAACGAAGTACTTGTCAGGTAGCGTCTCGATATTAGTCCGAAGTTTCTCCTTCGTAGTAAGTGCGGACCAGCGGTTTTTCTCCCCCAGTTCAATGAGGGTCTTACGCCACCGGATGTTGTTTGGGCGAAACGTTTCCGAGTCACCGAAGATCTGCAAGAACCCTTCGTTAAAAGGGATCATTGCCAAGTCCTTGCCGTTGTAATACTTGGTGTACCACATCGGTCGCTCTTTGATTGCGCCCGTATGGGATTCCAAAAGCGTGAGCTTTGCGAATTCCTTCCACGAGAGCAGATCGTAGGCGTAGTGCGTGAGGATCATGCAGTTGAACTTGTCCGCAGACTTTAACCCCATCTCAAAGCCGCGCACATCCAATTCAGGAGGACGGGCATTGAGGATGTACTGAATCGCCTCGTTTTGCACCGAGGTGTAGTACTTTTGCTTCGGGGTCGAGTCGCCACGGATAAGTGCGTAGTGCCGATACTTGCGCTCCATGTCCCGGTAATTGCTAACATAGAACGTTACCGTAGTACGAGGCGAGGTCTCGCGAATGATGGAGGTGATCATCTCCATTTCTTCGAGCACTACCATCCCAGCTTCGTTACCACCGATTCCTTCCGCTGCTCCAGCCGGCAGGGCGCCGATGAAGTTTCGAAAGAGGGTTCGCAAGTTCACCCACAACCCACCATACCCCAGAATCGGAGGCGTGGCAGGTCGGGGTTCTATCAGCTCATGCACACCTAACGCCGACTCAATTGCGAGCGACGTGGCCACCGATATCGGAAACTGCCCCACGGCACGCGAGGCAATCGATTCGGTAAATGCCATTACACAGACTCCTTCAGGATCGCAGCACTGGCTCGTAGCACTTCAGGCGACAAACCACGCTTTTGCATCCGTTCAGTAAGTAGGGCGATGACGTTGTCCGAATCAATGCGCATGGGGACGTAGTCATCTTTAAAGCTCTCGGCGATGGCAGACTTCTTACCCGCCTCGCCGCGAACTAACTTGGAGAACCGAATGAAGGGATGATGGCCGTCCAAGATCGTCATGTGACTGAAGATCGGACTACCTTTATCGCCTTCGATCCGGATATGCGATCCCTTAGGCAAGGTCGCTGCATGCTCGTTGATTTTCGTTAGCGTTTCGGCCAGCGACAATCCCGTGCAGTCCAGCGTATCGAACCGTTTGGCACCGTGATTCTCTACAAACGTGATGGAGCGCTCGCCGTTTGTGTAAGCGACTCGCACATGGCCTTTGGCAATTTCGGTCCCGTGGTTAAGCCTGTCGAACGAACCTTGCGCAATGATTCGGTCAAACGTGCTATACTCGTGAACATGGCCAATGCAAATCAGTTCTCGCACGAGCGACAGGTAAGCCTGGCTATCGTGCTTTTGGGCTGCAACGTGCGGCGGCAATTGAAACTCGAATTGTCCGTGCATGATTGCGAAATCGACTTTTTCCAGCCCTTGGGCTTTGAGCAGCTCTCGGACTTGGGCTAAGGTTTTTTCCGTATCATTTTCCCACTCATCGGGCACATAGAGCACGGTTATCCCGTATTGCTCTATGTGCTCGATGGAAAGAGTTTTCACGTATTTGAGGTCAGCGCCCGCGTCGGTAGCTTTATTCATGACTGGGAAAATGTTCGATTGTCGCCAGTCATGGCTGGGCGTGCCTTCTAACACCCGCAGTAGGATGTTGTGCTTTTTGCAAAGCTTCAGAAAGCGACTCGCCCAGAGTAATACATCAGGCCAAGCAGGGTTGGCCATGTTAAGCAGTTTGTCAAAGACATCACCTGCCAAAAAGATGATGTCCAGCGCAGCCGTCTCAGCGTTATCCGGGAACGCTCGCTCCAGGTTCTCGATGATAAAATCTGCTGAGACGGTTTTGTGGCCTAAGTGAATATCACTGGCCACGGCGAACTTGAGGTCAGATCGGATCATAGCCGAGGAAGTCTTCGTCAGCCGCATCCGCCTTGGCTTGCGGAGCGTCGCCCAATTCCACGAGCGGCGCTTCGTTGTAGCGCGCGAAGATCGCGTTCCAGGTGCGGATGTAATCGAGCACCGATTCGGGCAACTGATCCGAGGGCAGGGCGCGCGCACGCAGCTTTTCGAACAGGTAGTTTTGGCTACCGTGCGGATTGGCGTCGTGCATCTGGTGACTGGTCTTGGTCACGTGATCCATCGAGCTTCTGGATTCGTTCACCACTTGGATGATGCGCGAATCAGACCAGGGCGGCACGATGAAGAGTTCTTGACCCTTGGCATCGACCACGCGAGCCGAGCGGAAAGGACCGCCCACGAGCGAGAGCCATTTCTCGGGCGTGGAGTTCGGGCTTTGCGAAGGCTTGCCAGCGAACATGGGCAGAAACACGTATTGGAAGACGCGTTCGGGGATGTCGGTCATGGTCCCGGAGGCCGCCTCGCCGACAACGGCTTGATGGATCTCGGCGATCTCATCGCCCACCATCTTGCGCTGCTCTTCGGCGTTTACGTGCGGGATGTGCATTTCCATGGTTTATTCTCTTTAGAGGGAGCCCGAGTTATTCAAACGGATGAAGTTCGAGACCTTGGAGTCTTCGATACTGATCATGGCTACAAAAGATGTGGGACTGCCGTTTTTTTCCGTGACTGTTGCGCTCATGCGCAGCGTCACTTTGGCGACCGTGCTGTCAGGCTCGTCGGCGTCGCTGGTGACTTCTACCGAAGCGGTTTCGTAGTAGGCACCCAGGTAGTCCTCAAACGTCTCTTGCAGTAGGCGTTTGGTTTTCTCGATGTCTTGTGCGTTTTGGGCGATGATCCACTGAAGGCTTGAGACCTTACCTTGGTAGATCAGCGACTGGGAGTATTGCGATTCGAGGAAGTGCGCGAGCAGGTAATCGGCCTTTTTCTGTTTGCTGCTCACCCAACCGGCAGCCGAAAACGTCGGCACCGGGATAATGTCCTTGTCAATGGCGGAAGTAGCCATGGCGTCCCTTTCACGTATGGGTTTTAGTCATAGGATCAGGACTAGGAAAAAAAAGTAATGCGAGGCCTGTCCCCCTAGCGTTGGGGCTAGGGGGCAGGTCGCATCAATTACAACTTGCCTGCAAACGGAGAGGTCGGGTCGTCATCGCCTTGTTCGACGATAGCGCGCACCATGTCCCACGTGCTGAGAATGTCAGACTTCTCATCAAGCGTGAGTTCGCGATCCCCTTCGACCAGATCATCGAAGAAGAATTGCACCTTCCAGTCGCCTTCGCCGTTTTCATCCGGCGGCAGCTCCTGAACGATGGCGTTCTTCACTTGACGATAGTCGTAGTGATTCACGCCAACCGCATCCGGGTACATGTCAACGTAGGTCGGGGAGAACCCGTCGCATCCTTGACGATGGTACAGCGCACGCACCGTAGGTTCAGCCATAATGAAGCGCTGCATCATGGGCGTGGCTTGTTGCATCTCGCTCACGTCCCACATGCTGCGCACGATGTCTTTCTTAAAGAGGCCCTTGATCTTGTTCACGGTAGCGCGGGCCATTCGCATGGCTTCAGCACCGTTGAATCGATCGTAGACTTCTTCAAGCGGGGTAAAGAACCCTTGCCCGACTTGGGCAAAGACATGGCCAAACCGTTCCCCCTCGCGTTGCAAGGCGGCGAGCGTGCCCTGGTGCTTAGGCGCGTACGCGATTGCGTTAAACGCCGCTGCCCCCGAGTAAGCGTCAAACTGCATCATTCCTCCTTGGTTTACGCATCCGGAATCGCTTCCATCAAAGCAAGCTTCACGGGATCTGGCGTTTCGTGCTTGCCGCACTCCAGCCAATACGCGAAGGTGCCCACCACCGGCTTCGGATGTGAGAGGTTCTTCGAGATCGTACGAGGCGCACTCAGGTCGTGCGTGGACTTGTACGGCGCGAGGTTCTTCAGGTCTTCAGCCGTCACGTGGTCAACTGCCAGTGTACCATTCAATTGGTCACCGTCAAAGTCCGCGTTAAGGCCAGCCACATCCAGAATCGACAGCGAAGAGGTCGGGATCCGGGGATCAGACTTGAACTTGGTAATGAAAAGATAAATCGCACTACCGCGTTCAAGCGAGGGATTACGCTGGAACACAACCGGAATGCCCGGGTAGGGCGACTCGTCGATGAAGCTTTGCAGCAGCTCTTCGAGTAGCGGACTGTGTTTTTGCGCATGTTCGTAAAGATACCCTACGGCGCCGTTGGGCGTGAACCCGCGACGCTGAAGTTTACTGCACAGATGAAGCTGCATGACTGCCAGCCCCACACCCCAGGGCACTTCCAGGGTGGCGTGATCGTGTGCTTTGGTCATCGAAGAGATAACCGTACGGAAACTGAAGAAGCACCGTGTGCCGTAGATGTGCTTGCGTGCAATCCCTGGTTTCCCAGCAAGCGCAGTCTTGTGCCATTTGTCGTAGAAGTCAGCCAGGTCGGAGGTCGTCCGCACTGCCCGGTTTTCCTTGGTTCTCACACTGTGACGCGACATCGGCAGATCGATGCCCATCATGGTGCGGATAGCGTCGATCGCGCCTACGACAATCGGATCGACGTACGTGCCGACGTTGGTCTTTTCCACGACCAGCATCGAACGATTGGGAAGTGGCACGTATTGCGAGAAGATGCAGTCGCGATACCGTGTGATCATTTCCCGTAGCACTGCAATCTGTTCACGCCAGGCAGCAGGCTTTTTCAGGTTGTACAACATCGCCATGATGTCGTCAAAGTGATCGTAGAAGTTGTTGAACCCTCTTTCGATCTTGCGGCGTTCGTAAAAGTCGATGACCTCACGCATTTCCGGCGGTGGCCGCCGGTTGGTTTTGTATTTAGTATCGCACATCCACCGAATGATCTCAAATCCCCCGGGGGAGAAATGATTGCGCAAAATTGACCATGCGGCAGGATTCATCAAAGCACGCACACCCGAGGGCGCACGCAACCAGATGAGAGGCTCGAGATCTTGTTCCAGCGGGGACGTCACGGGAGTACCACACAAGTGGCAAATCACCCCGATGTTGAACTCATCGACAATCTCACCGCATGCACACTTGGGCACGTTGGACATCAAGTCCGTGTTCGTGTACGTCGTGTACATCAGATTGTTGAACGTGTTCTTTTCGCTTTCTGAAGATCCGGAAGCATCATTGACGATCACAGGGGGCTTGGACAAACGCGTGATGAAGATTTCATCCAAGTTCTGTAGCTCGAGTGAGACACCCAATGATATTCTCCCAGTAGTGCATAAAGAAAAAAAGAAGACCCCGAAGGGCCTTCTTTTCTGCTGTCAAGTGCCAGGCCACGTTGCATGGCCCAGCCCAGGACTTACCAGCGGGTGGACGAGGAGCGGTAGCCGCCCGACGTTTGCTGGCTGCCGACGTAGCCGCCACGGTTGAACAGGCCCGACGCTTGCAGACCCAGGCCGGTTTGGCTGAAGTACTGCGAGGTCGCGCGAGTCTGGCCACGGAAGTCGCCGATCGGGCCGGTTTGGCGCACGTCCAGACCAACTTGCAGAGCCGCCTTCACCAGGGCTTCGATGAACTCGTGCTCGAAAGTCACGCGCTTGGCAAAGCCGGTGACCTTGAAGTCCGGAGCGGCGCTGGTGAGCAGCTTGTAGCGCTCGCCCAGACGTTGCACCAGCGGGTACTCGGTGCGATCGAACGTATCGGACCATTCGCTCACCTTGCCCAGGTCGCGTTCGCCAGCCAGGTTGAGCCAGGCCAGGTAGTCGAACACGCGGCCGTCGGACTTCACGCCGTTGTCGGAGAACGTACCCAGATGGATGCGGTTCTCTTCGTCGAACGCGAAGCGGCCCGAGCCTTGGTAGACCTGGCTGAAGATGCCGCCGGTCAGGATGTCGGCTTCACGACGGATGTGGTCCATCGCTTCCTGGCGGTTTTCCGAGGCCGCCGAGAACACGTCCAGCATCCAGGTGTTCGGGCCGGCTTCCGGCACGTCCAGCGAGAACACGACCTTGGGGTACAGGATCATGTTCAGCAGGGCGCCCAGTTCCGGATCGTCGAACTCGGTGTCGGTTTCGATGCGCTCGGACTTGCCTTCCAGCTTGACTTCGTAGCCGACGGCGCCGATGTCGTGCAGGTCCATGCCTTGGCCGTAGTGGCGACGGCGGAAGTACTGGTAGAACTGGCCATTTTCACGGATGGAGGTCATCGTGATCAGGGCGAGCAGCATGCCAGCGGTGGACGGGACCAGGCAGTCCAGGCCGGTGATGACGGCGCGCGGCGCGTACAGGCGGAACGCGTTCGGGTTGGGTTGACCGAAGCGGGCAGCTTGGGCGGCAGCTTCATCGGGACCGACGTAGATCAGGTCCATGTAGGCTTCGGCGTGCGTCAGATGGATCGGCGCGGCAGCGGTGATCGATTGCGATTGCTGCATGGCCGAGGCCAGCAGGTCGACGGTGATGTCGCGGCGAACCGGGTTGCCCACGGCGTCGAAGCCTTGCGGGTTGTTCCAGTTGATGCGCGTGGACAGCGCGGCGTCCTTCTTGGTGTTGGCCAGGTTGATGTTGACGAACGTGTCCGAACGCATGTCCAGTTCCATCGCGGCCGCATAGACGGCGTTGGCGGCGAGCTGACGCACCAGCGCTTGGTCTTGCAGGTTGAAGTCGCGGGGAACCACGCAGCCGCCGGCGTTCACCAGGGCCAGGTCGGTGCCCAGATCACGCGAGACGATTTCGGTCAGGACCTTGATCACGCCGGGCTCGAAGGCGTCGCCGGGAACACGGATGACTTCGTACTGGCGATTGCCGATGCTTTCCATGCGCGGCGACGGATCTTCAGCGGAGCTGGCGATCAGCAGCGAGTGGAACGAGGCGATCTTCTTGGACGTGTCCTGCTTGTCCTGCACGGCCACGACCAGCACCGAGTACGGCAGGCCCGAGGACGGACCGTCGATGGCGATGACCTTGGTGTTGAAGTGCGGGATGTCGGCGTATTCGTTGTTCAGCAGCTCGCGCAGCTTCTCCATCACTTCCGAGCCGGGCGAGCGGCTCATCGGGATGCGGTTCAGACGACCCAGTTCGAGCAGGCTGATCGGCTGGCCGGCGGGACGGCCGTACGTTTGTTGCTGATCCTGTTGCTGTTGGGCGCGGGCCTGCGCCGATTGCATGGCGTCGCCCATTTGGCTGGATTGGTTTTGGTTGGTGCCTTGCAGTGCCATGTTGGCCTTCCTTTCGTTTGATAACGATAAAACTTGGTTGATGTTTGCGCAAACAGTGCAGTATTTCTTCCGCAATGTCAAAGGGGTGATATGTGGTTGTAATTTCTTTGACCACACATAGCCTCGATCATAGGAGGCCTCACCTACCGAGCATGTTGCAGCTCGGTAGATGATATCGGTTAAGATGGATTAGATCTCTTCCTATAAAATACCCTGTTGGAGTATAAAAATTTATTTGGACGTCAGCGCATCGAAGACCGGATCCACGAGCAACCGGGTGTCCACGGGCACGTGCTTGCCTGCCAGCGACGCGTTGGGAAGCTTCTTCGATTCCGAATCGGTTTCGATCTTAACGCCCGTCTCCGTGTCAATCGCTTCCTGAACTTGTTCAGGCGTTGGGGCAGCCAGGCCTTGCTTACCCGGCAGTTCACGCAGCGTGTCGGCCGTATGCGTGTCAGTCGCGGTACGGATGATATCAGGTAGCGTGTCTTGCACGAGTTCGACGTGAGCCTGGTTGCGCAGTCCCACGAATTTGCCCTCGAGTTTCTTGATGCGCTGGTCTTCACGCAAACCTTCTGCCTGCGCCTGCTTCCATGCTGCGAAAGCTTCCTGGCGGTTTCGACCCTCACCCCAGAAGCGACTGCAGCTACAGCGAATGCCGCGCTTGGTCTTGGCGTAACTCACTAAAGCCATGCTTGACTCCATGTATAAAAATGCTCGAGCATCACGGCTCCTATTTTATGTCCTAGCAGTATAAAAAATGGGTATTTCCAGCCATGCACACACTGTTCAATCTGAACTCTCCGATCGGTCAAGGCATCCTCACGCATGCCGAATGGCCGTACGTGCGAGATGGATTGCGACGTAACCTGCAGACGGTGGTGAGCTTTTATAGCCGTCGTCCGATGGCTGTGAAAAGTGGCCATCTTCTGGAACGGTTGCTTACCGCGATCACCACACCTCACTCTCAACCGATTGAGCGTTACTACGATAACGTTGACATCACAGCGCTTAACGTTGCGATGGCGCTCGGTCTGACCTCCTCTATCTTTGCTGGTCGCGTGCACCACGGCATCTTCTATGGTCCCGGTACGCAGGAGATCATTATCGCGCATCGTGAGGATTTCAATCCTGCGTACGCTGAACGCAACTGGCAGTATCTGCAGCCTGTGCAGGTCCTGCGTCACCCGCGAAGCGATCTGACCCTGAACATTCCGGATGGCTCGCAAACCGGGATCGAAACAGGGATGGCAGTCATCGCGGTTAACGTCCCGATGCTGGCTGTCCAGTACCGCAGCTTTCGCAAAGCCGAGATTGAGATTGCGGCCGATCAAGAATCGCAACGCTCGATCATGCAGTTTCTACACATGTACCCGCTGACCAACATGCTCTACACGCATCTGGATCAGGTGGTCTTTAACCGCATCAATAACCTGCGACTCGGTAAGCCCATGGGCATTACCAAAAAGCCGCATTCGTTCTTTCTGACTGACTATGGTCCGCGCATGAACCGCATTCAAAGCGCGATCCTGAAAAGTCTGGAGAATGTGGGAAAAGACTTTCGCGGGATTCTTCGCACGGTTCCGGGTGTAATCGACCCCAGCATGGACGAGGCGATGCGGTTGCCCGATACGGCGCCTACCCGTCAAGTCCTATGGGGATTGGTCATATCGCGGCTTCCCGCTTTGGGCTTTCTGATGGAGATCTCCAAAGGCAGCCCAGACATTCGTAACCGCCAAGAAGTCAACCGTATCCTGCGCTCGGTTCGACTGTACCGTAACGAGAACCTCATGCGTCAAATGTTGCCACGTGATCTGTACGTGGATATCCAGCGCGAGATCTTGGACGCGGTGGGTGAGAACTAGGACATAGCCCCCTCCCAGATCGGGAGGGGGTTTATGCCGTTAGTAAAAGTCAGAGACAAGCTTAGTCGTCTTTTCACCGACCGCGTAAAAGCCGACCGATTCCAAGATGATGTAAAACACGCTGGCCGTATCCAGAATGATCTTACGCAGACCCACGATCTGCATGATCTCTTCAGGGATGCCCCGAGATTGGATAATGGATTCGGGCAGCAAGAACTGCGTAACCGACTTCTTACCCGTGCGGGCAAACCAGCCTTTCAGGCGCGCCGCCAACTCCGGGTCTTCGATCACGCGCAGCCATTCTTGCACGGCGGTAGCGTTTTTCAAATCTACCGAGACCTTGAGCGTGGTGTAGGGCGGGGGAGGAGCCATGCCGTACTTGGGGCCGAAGACTTCGTTCCAGAACGTGTACTGCGCGTAGGGTGACTTATCGGCTTCCTTCTGATACGTATCAGCCGGTTTGATCTGTCCGCGACGCAAATACTCGTAACTGCCCATGCGCACCGAATCGATAATCCCGCGCTCGATATCGCCCACCCACTTGAGCAAATGCGCCAGACTAATCATCTCCTCTTTCATCACGGTACTGGTGATGTGCTCCATCATGCGGTTGGCTTCAGCCATGATCGAGCGCGGCACGTTCGAAGACTTCAAGTGCACGCCCTTGATTTCTTCTTTCGGCTTTTTAAAGAGGTTTCCTTCCTGGCAGGTCTTGATCGCGTAGTAGTGCTTGCCTTCCTGCGTCGGGATGAACACCGGAAAGTAATACTCGTTTTTCATCTTGATCTGGAACAAGCGCTTTTCTTCGATACCGAAGTTAGCGCTCATCCGAGCCAAGACGTGCGTGATCGTCTGCGAGGCAAGAAAGATCATGGTGGCGGCAATGGCTTCACCCACGGGACCAAAGCTCATCTTACCGCAATACCACTCGACCCAGTCCTGGACGGTAAAGATGGTGGAGTCCGTATCCGAAGTCAGTGCCGAGCGACGAATCGAGCTCGGAAACTGTGCGACAGAAGCCGGGATGTTCACCGTTACCCACAGGGCTTGGATGAGGTCTTTGTAATCGTCCAGTACTTTACCGATGTTCTCGGTGACAGTGGCCAGGATCGAATACACGCGCTTGTGCTGCGGGAACTTCTCCCAGTCAGCAGCATCCGGTACCGAAATGCCTCGGTGAATCTCGCAGCACACTTGCACCGCTAGGTTCACGTTCACTTCCGGTGCGGTCTTCATGAACGCGTGGGGATCCGGATGCTCAACGGGGATATACTCGGAGATGCGGCGCAGGAACTCGCGCACCACGTCTTCGTTAAAGATCCGCAGGTGATGAAAGTCCCCGGTATAGACGAACGCTGCGCGCTGCAAGGCCGAGAGCTTAGAGACCAGGCGGCGAATAGCCGGGTAAGGGCGATCACCCACCAAATACAAGCGCGCCGAATACTCGATGCACTGCATGGTTTCATCCACGCTCGGATAACGAATGCCGTACTTCGTCATCACGGCTTCCAGCGCCACGTAGTCCGTGTGGTTCACAATCGAGATGATGTTGTTACGCAACACCTCAACCGTGTGGTAGTGCCGGTTACCGCTTAGGAACTTCTCGTTATTTGCGTTGCCGTAGCCCGAGGTCGAGCGGCAGTTAGACGTAAGCGTGTTGTGCGCGGTCTTGTTGTATAGCGGCGTCGAGGGCGAGACGTGAGCCCCCGAGCAAGCGTTGTTTGAAAGCTTGCGGTTCGTTTGCTCCAGGTCTTTGATGATGGCCGTATCCGTATCGCCTGCCATCTCAGCACGGAACTTCGCTTTCTTTGCCACCTTACGCATTGCGATGTTTTCGTCAATGTACAGGGACAAGAGCGATTGCTGAACATGCGGCGGGATGTAGGTCGTAAGCGTGGGTGCAATCAGGTCTTGGCTCTTGACTGCGTTACCCAAGTAATTCGTGAGCGTATCTTCACGCTCCATGCGATCGCCGTTTTCGCCCCGTTCCAGATAACGGATCTTGGGGTTGACGATCCCGAGTTCTCCACCCGGACGGATCATCTCTTTTACGAACTCTTCGCACATGGCTCGCGGCATCCCGGTTTCGATCTCCAAGTGTGCAACCTGGTCATCGAAGTAGTGCTTCAGGATATTGATGTCGCGTTTGTAATCCTTGATATTACCAAGAATGAATGGGTTATCAGACATTCTGTCCTCTTATGCTTTCTGTGGCTACAGTATCAGAGGAAGGGAATAATTTTGACAATTGCGGCAAAAAAGAAGATTACGGCAAAAAAGGCGGAGGAGAGCCGAAGCCCTCCTCCGTAAAGATTGCTTAGCCACAATACCAGAGGGTAAAGATAAAAGCGCTGCCGAGTCCCGCGTCGTATGCCTGACATGCAGCCACGCGAGTGGCCGATCGACACGGAGCCGTGGATCAAGACCACCTGCAGGCGGCCCACACGACTTCACTGACGGGGAAACCAAGGGGGGAAAACCCGCCAATGTGGGACCCGGCTGCGCTCTTAAGCCATTAAGCTCTCCCGAGCGTTTTTCTCAGCATCGTTCATGAGAGGCGACTCATGAAAAACCCAAGACTATCCGGAGCGGCCAACCCCTTCTAAAGTATACCGGTCTGCAATAAAAAATCCCTTCGCGAACCTTGAACTACAGACGGTACTTTAACCCAGACTTTGGGCTGGGCACTGCTTGCGCATAGTATTACCCACGCGGCAAGCAAAGCTTATTTCATCGTCGCGCTCACGTTGCGGTAGCCGTTCTGGCCAAGCGCAGCGATAATGCGGGGAATGTCGGCAGTCGTCACACCACCTGCGATCTCAACCACGATCGTGTTGGAAGTGACTTCTTGCACGGTCGCGTCGTTGATCCAGGGAATCCCGATCACCGTGACTTGACCCGAGGGCATGCGCAGCTTCAGGTAGTTGTAGTCACGCGGATCAGCGGGGATGCCGGGCACCGAGGCACGGAAATCAGCATGCATCGCTTGCACGTCGATCTCTTGGTTGGCTGAGTCAAAGTCAAGCTCAGCCATGACGGTGACGTTCTGAAAGAGGTTACCCAGCCGGGGCGGGTAAACGTCAAAGGAGTAAACTCCCCGGACTTTGTAGACGGTAGCCATGGGAAATGCCCTTCAGGTTAAGTGCGGTTTCTGTACACACTAATTAGTAAGGGCAGCGCGTCAAGGCGACATCATCCCCGATCATCTTGTCAAACATGTACGGGAAATCGCCCGTGGCGTATCCGTCCAAGCTTTTGATGTATTCGTGAATCCAGAGACCCAGTTTAGCCACGGCTGCGCGCAGCGTCGCACGAGCCAGCGGATCGCGGCCCAGGTCAATGAATTCGTCGAGCCGGTCAAAGTTCGGCAGGCTCTGCAGACGCTCTTCGCATTCCGGGGTGTTATTCAGGAACGTGTCGAAAATCTGAATCACGATCTCTTGCACGATCAAACGCGGAAGCGCCAGATAACGCGTGTCGTGGTAAAAGGTTTGCATTGCAGGGCTACAAGCCACGATGATCTTTCGCGGCAGGTCCTGCACGCTCACGGTAGGTCCGATATTCATGGCTCACCTCGCAAGAGTTACAGGCCGACGTAAATCGAATCCGGGTCATTCAGATCCGGGTAGTTCGGGTCGCCCGGTTCCAGTTGGCGAAGCAACAGGTCATTGGCGATGATGTCGGCGAATTGATAGGGTAGGTAGCCTTTGCGGTAAAGCTTTAAGGCTCGGAAGGTTTGGAACATCGAAAGGCCAAAGGCATGCACCATGCGCGAGAGGCGCCGAGCATCTTCCGTATTGGCGCACAGGAACTCATCCTGTTCGAGTTTGAACCGACCGTATTCCAACTTGGCTTCTGCGTCGCGCTCGTAAGCCAAAGCGAGAAGCGCATACTCCACGACGTTACGCTCGTTCAGTTCCAGATAGGGAATCGAGTTGATTCCCACAATCAGGTTCTGCAGCGAACGGTGGGTAGTGATAATGATTGTCTTAGGCATCATCGTCCCGAATAAGCACGACGGTTCCATCATGTCGCAATTCCTTGAAAACGTACGGGAAGTAATTCTCACGGTTGTACGCTTTGAGAGCTTCCAGCTTCAAATATATTCCATCACAGAAATCCATCGAGGCTGAGAAGAGCCGTTCCTTCTGGTAATCTTCCAGAGTGTTGTTTTCGATTAAGAGATCGTCGAACGCGACACCGTCGCACACAGCCATGACGCTTTGCCGTAGAGTTTTCTTACACACCACGGCATAAAAGAATTGCCCCACGGCGCAATCGATATCTACCACGGGGAATTCCAAGTCATCAAGAATCTGGTGTTTAAATGCCTTTAGTTCAGCCGCGACCTCGGTAAGGACGATACGTGGCAGGGGTTGCATGGCGGGTTGCCTTGTAATTGATATTGACTACGGGACGGGAAAACGTACGGATGTGTACGAAGAGATCATCACCAATCCAGCGGTGACCACCGGGCATGATCGTGTAGCGACCGTAGGGAAAGAGCGCATGCATGATGTCACGCACCCGCTCATCGATCATGTCCACGACGAGCTCGATGCCTTTTACGCGATCGATGTATTCGTCCAAGAGCTCTTGGCTGGCTGCGTTTTCGCTTTCCATCCGGTCTAGAAAGATCTCATACTCACAGATGATCTTGCCGAGCAACCCGTAACAACGACGGGTTTCCGGATGCATGTGGCTAGTGTCTTCCTTGTGGTACGCACTGGAAATCACCGCCTCTTCAACCACGCTACGAATGCCGTTCTCGTAAAAGGAGAAAAGCGAATCGTACGTGGTCAGTTCCCGCATCAATGCAAACATCGGTAACGCAACGGTTTGCATGATACCTCCAAACGCTAGTTGATGTAGTCGGGGGTAATTACGAGTAGATCGTATTCACCCACGAGGTCGTACGTGTAATCTGGTGCGTCAGACGCGCCTGCATCCGGCACGTGAAACGTCACGCAATCGATTACGCTTTGCGTGACGCGGGCTAGAATCACTGCCCGGTCTTCCTCACGCACTCGCCACTGATCAAAAAGCTTTTGAGCCGTGGGTTTTTGGTTACGCATCGTAGGCGCTTCAGCTCCCATCACATCGTCTAGCACCATCTTCAGAAAGGGCTTGTGGTCAAAGCTTGACCGATTCCATTCCAAAGACCCTTCCTCAAACATCTTGCGAATGAGGATGGATGGCTCGATGAGCGAGAGCAGCTGTTTCATACCCACGATGATTCCTTGTTATTCGTCCTGCACGTCTTGTTCTTTGCGCAGGGCTTCGATTTGTTTTTGGTGATGGAAGTGCCAGATGCGATAGTCGATCGTTTTCTCCACGATGATGTCGCGACCTCGCAGTCTGTAGTTGTGCATGATCCAGCGATCTGCTCCTACAAATTTGCGTACGGCGTAAATTAATTCTGCAACGATGTGCTCGAAGTCGCCCAGCAAGTAATTGTTGACGTCATCGCCCTCGTAGAGCAAGTCGAGGAACTCTTCCTTGACGTGCTTGCGCAGAATGTCGGAGTTGCGTTCGCTGCCGGCACTCAGGTCCCAGCGGTTGCACTGGTTCAGTACGTTCTGCACCAGATCGCACACGACTTGAAAGCCCACGACCGGCACCGTGGGGTTGGGAGCCAGCATGAGGTTACGGAACTGCTCGGACATGGCCGGCATGACTTGCGCGCCTTCGCTATCTACGACCGGGATGTTCGGAGTGATGCTTTGCACTTCCATGACGGGCGTGCGCTGCAGATCCCCACGCGGTCCCAGCACATCCTGGTAGTATTGGCCACCGTGCTTCAGGATGGGTTTCAGAAACCCTTTGATGTACACGCCCTTTTCAGGGTC
Organism: uncultured Burkholderiaceae bacterium; assembly: GCA_937871985.1. The sequence goes on along the minus strand of CALMPB010000400.1, from coordinate 60,645 downwards.
TACCAGCCAGCGGTCCAGCAAACGCTGAATACCCGTGGCAAACGGGAGCGCGTCGATAACGATTGCGCCAGTAACGACGATTTCGCCATCCGTATCGTTATCGCCAACGATGGCGGTGGTAACGGCAATATCACCATCGGAAGTGAGAGCGGCCATGACAATTTCCTGCGTGTTGTATTCGTTGTAAGAGCGAGTCGCGTTCGTAGCGGATAAACACATCCCGGCCACGCAACTCAACCTCGATTTCGTTCACTTCTTTATACAGCTTAGGGACTTTCACGAAGTAGCCCGTGTAGGCGGTCAGGAGGTGCCCACACTCGCGATCTACGATGGATCGCATGACGGTCTCAGGCCAGCGCTTGTATTCATGGCCTTTGACTTGAATGCCGTAGATCTCTTCCACTTCCTCGCGGATGATCCACTCCAGCACGTCGTCTTCTGACAGTCCCAAAAAGGTGTAAGCCTCTAAAGCGGTCTTGAGCGCGTTTTTTAAGAGCGCCCGATACTCGATGAGATCTTGCACCAAAAGAGCGCGTTGTGGTGCCATTAAAGGGCTCCTTGGGGTATGCATAGAATCAGGCTAGTGTGTAATAATTGATTTTTTCAGCGTTGAAGAAAAAAGATGCGGCATAAAGCCGGGGTAAAGCGCCTTCTACTCTAGCCTCGAAAAGAAGCTGTAGTAGAAGGCGCTCCGGCCTGCAAGCCGTTACGCAACTGAGCAGGATTTGCCATACCCGAGTTCGTAACGCGCATCGTGCAGGACGCGAAGGCCCGCCCCTATCCTTGCGTGGTGATCGCCAATACATACCCGGAAGATTGACACGGCGCCTGATGGCCGGCATGTAACTTCCCTAGGTGTTACGATACGTGCCTCGCTGCGGGGCTGTTCCTAAAAAGGAACTTCGAAGTGTAGAGAAAGCAGATTCATGGGTCTTGGCTCTTAGCGTTCTCAGTGCTGCGAGCATGTAACAACCAAGACCAGTCCTACACGTCCCGAAAACGTGCGGTGCCGGCCCACGCGGGCTGAATGCTCGTCCACATGAAGAATAACCACGCGGCTCCCGACGAGCTGGGAGCGCGACAGCACGAGAACACAGATAGAGTGGCGTGCGCAAGGAATCTAGGAGACTCTTTACGTCACGCCACCAGCTATCAAAGAACCAGCCCAGTCTCGGTAGGCTGATCGGCATTCGTGAGGAACCCTCCCCGGTTCACACGCGCCTGGTTTTGCTCATCGAGCTCGCCCAGGATTTTGTTGAGTTCCCGCACTTCTTGGTCGAGCGTGTCGCCGCCGATCAGGAAATGCAGGGCTTCGGACTTGGCCGTCGATTGCGCTTCGGTCGGATAGAAACCGTAGCAGTGGTACTCGGGGCGGAACATCAGATCCGTGCTCGAGCCCTTCTTGGCCAGGGTGGCGGCCGAGTAGATCGAACGGCAGTCGGCCGGATCGGGCTGGCCTTCGGCGAGCTGCAGCGCTGCGAGTTGGGGCTCGAAGGGCGTGGCGCGATCGAAGTTCAGCCAGTTGAAGAGGTCGGACGAATCCAGTTCTTCGTTCAGGCCCGAGTAGAGCAGGAGCAGGGCGACGATGGCCGCATCGACGTGGTGATCGACCTGGCCGCGCGAGCCGTGTTCGCCGTTGTTGCGGAAGTAGCTGACAGCGACCGAGGACTTGCGCAGCTTGCTGATGGCTTCCAGCGTCTTGATGGTGCCGAGCGTGTTGCGCGCATCGATACCGGTCGAGGCCGAGCCGACGGTGACGGCCAGCACGGGTTCCTTGCGAGCCAGGAGTTCGGAGATGATGGAGGGTCCGATCACCGAACCGGAACCGCCGCCAGCGGAGAACACGACGATGTTCATGTCCAGGGGCTTGTGCGAGTGCAGGATCTCGCGCACGCGCTGGGTGATGGCGTCGGCGTTTTCACGGCGGATCTTGCCCGAGCCGTCCACGTCCGGCAGCAGATACACGTGATCGTTGGGGATGTCGTTCGAGAGGTTGGAGCGGCTGGTGTCGATGTAGGACACTTCCACGCCCGCAAAGCCGGCTTCGACTTTGCCACGACGGCTTTCGAACTTGGCACCGATGTTCAGGCCCAGTCCGCCGCAGGCGTACAGACGAACCACACCGCGCTTTTTCAGAACTTCACTCATGATGACTCCGTAAGAGTTAAATACCTCTGCATAGAGAGAGGTGATGGTAAGGAAAAGTTATTTGCTCAGAACGATACGCATGGCATCGCCCTCCAGACTGACCTGGATCACACGCTTGGCCTGTTGGACCGTGAGCGTGGGGTACGCTTCATCGCGAAAGACATTGCTCAGCGGAGCAAAGTCGTGCGGGTTATGTTCCCGTTCGTCGAAGTCGCGATACACATGAGCCTTACGACCTACCCACAGAACGCCCTTGGTTTTTTCGTCCTTGGGTACAAACGTCGCACCGGTACTAGCTGCGACAAAACCTTCATAAAGAATGCAGTGGGAATGAATGGAAATCCGATACAGAATCGGTTCGTCCCCCAGTTGGGTGGGCAGGTGCATGAACGAATTCATCGCGTTCAATGCCTGACTCAGGCCCGCCATATTGTTTTCTTGGTTGCCAATAATCACAACATCCTCCGCCACGCTATTCGCGCTGATTGTATGACATCGCAGTCATTGTTATCCATGTCCTAGAGATAATAAGTGACTCAAAGATTTTAGAACTCGGAAACCTCCCGAAGGAGTTGGTGTTATGAATGCGTATTCAAAAGCAATTGCGGAGGTCTCGTTCCGGATTCCACGTCAGATTCTCGAAGCGGTATTTCTGCAACGCGTCTCCCAGTGGCGCGTGGTGCCGATGAGCCTGGAAGAAGAAATCATGGCTCGCGTGGTGCGTCCTCGCGTGGCAGTCGATTGCGACCTGGTGGGCGGCACGGAAATGTACGTGGGCTTGGCTGACGTGCCGATGGTGCGAATTTCGGACTACTCCACCGTCTACCAGATCCCGAAGAGCAAGACCAATGGCCGCTCGATCGTCTCGGTCCTGAACGTGACGTTCACCGATCCGAACCAGCTGTCCAACTACGGCATGTCGGCGGCTTGCCAAAACACGGCCATGATGCAAATGGGTCAGGCCGTGATGGATGCGTTTGCCACCATCCCGACGACCTCGACCGCCACAACCCAACTCATCGGTGAAAACCGGGTGATGGTGCGTGATACGGTCTCGCTACCGGCCAACGCATATTTGCGCTGCCGGGTCGCGAACGATGAAGAGATGAGCCATATCCAGCCGCGTTACTACCGAGCATTCGCACGCCTGGTGGAGCTGGCAGTCAAGGCCTACATCTTTAACGAATACTCCATCCCCATGGATATCGGTGAGCTGCATGGCGGCATGACACTCGGACGCTTCAAAGACCGTGTGGATGAATACGCGGACGCTGAAGAGCTCTACCAGCAGTACCTCGATGAGAAGTGGACCAAAATGTCGCTCATGAACGATCGCGAATCGTATCAGCGCCTCATCCGTCTGGGTCTGGGCGGCAATCGCTAAGACCAAAAAAGAAGTCGGGCATAAAACCGGAGAGGGCAAGCCTGTGAAGGCCGCCCTCTCCTTATGCCGTTTTAGGGCTGGTACAGCTCACCCGTGGGGATGACCATAGCGACCTGACACAGGTCTTCGTCCGCATTCGGATACGAGATGGATAGCGAGAACCCATCGTTACGTGCCGAGAACGAGAACACGCCTTCATGCGGGATCGACATGAGGAACGAATGGACTTTCTCACCCACGTACTGCAGGTCCAGACGATGCATGCCATCTTCGTCCATGGTCTGCCAGTAGCGCGAAACAAAGCCCAGGCGCCAGGCGGCCAGCGCGTTCACGAGCACCGAACGCTCTTGCGTGATGTGGTCGAATTCCTGCGGCTTGATCGGTTCGGCGTTCGGCAGGTCTTCTTGCGTTGCCAGTTGCGTGATTTCCACGATGAGGCCGGTCGAGTAGAGCGACTCGGTCACATACGGCATGCGCTTGTCCGAGACCTTGGCATCGAGCTCGATCATGTACACCGAGCGCGAGCCCGGGTGGTTGGAGAGCTGGCGGATGAGCTCGTGTGCTGCCACAGCCGCCGGGCGCAGGCTGTCAACGAAACGGTTGGTGAGGACTTCGCGCAGGAATTTGTCGTGATGCGATTCGAAGGTGTAGTTGGCCTGGCTGAACTTCAGGTAGGCGTGCTTTTGTGCTGCAGTCATGCTTGGTCCTTGGTTTTGTAAGCGGCATGGGGAATCAAGATCATGGCGATGGCCTGATCCTGGAATGCCCCCATGAGGATGGAGATAGTGGTGAAGGTCTTGTACTGCGCGCAGCGCAGGCGAATGCCGTCGGGGGTGATGCGCTCGCTCGCTGCGTTAGCGGCATCGATGATCCGGTAAAAGAGTTCGCGCGGCGCGTCATCGAACGCTTTGGCGTAGACTTCGCGGATGCCGGCTGCCGATTCGTTGATGCTCAGCGCCATACCCATTTTGTCGGCTGACTCGCCGAACAGACTCGGACTATAGGAGTCGAGCAGGCGCGGGTAGGACAAGTCCTTGATGTCCGTGAAGTGCCCGATCACGAAATGCTGGTTCAGGGCATTGCGGTAATTGGTGAGCTGCATGCCATCGGCAGCAAAGCTCTGGATGAGGCGCTGAGCCTCGCCCAAGTATTCGGAGAGCGTGACTTTGTTGGGCGGTACGACCTTGCCTTCGTATTCGGCAAAGACTTGGCCAAAGGCGCTGGGGTGAGCGGCAGGGAAAGCAGCAAGACGGGCTTCGATCTGAGCGGCAGTGGGGGTCATGGTAAAAGTCCTAGCGATTGTAATTGGAATGGGTGTTTAGCTACCGACCCACCACGTAATGAGGGTGGGTGGTAAATTCTTACTCGGCGTCCTCGTCGACAGGCGCCATGTCACGCGACTATGGAACATGGCGATTTGTCTTATAAAAGAAAAAGGGAAAGGAAGGGCGGGGAGAGCCGAAGCCCTCCCCTGTCGTCCTTAGGCGTTCATCTCACGCATGAGCGAGAGCAGATCGACCACGGGACCCTGACGGTGGCGCAGCGCTTGCGTCTCGGCGGTCGTCGCGTTGATGCGGTGACCGACGTTGGTGCCGTCCTTATCGAAGATCTTCCAGAAGTTGTCCGGCGTCACTTCGGTCATGCCTTGCAGGCCAGCGGCTTCGACTACCGAGTCGGCCGCTTGCATGACGACCAGACCGCCATCGCCCTTGGTGTAGCGCTCGAACATGACGAGGTTGCCGACCGGCGTGACGACGATCAGGCCGCGCCGCTGGGTATTGTCTTCGCTGAAGGCGATCACGCTGCCGGACTTGGCTTGGCTGCCAAAGTTCAGGTTGATGATCTTCTCGAAGTAACCCGTCTGGCCGCGCCAGTCATCGGGAATGCGGTTCAGGCGATAGGCGCTGCGCTCCCACATCGCTTCGAAGAGAGAGTGTGCTGCGACCTTGTCGCCTGCCGTTTGCGGGGCCGGTTTGGCTTGCTGGGGCTTGGGCGTTTCCTTGACCGGTTCAGCTTGGGGCTGGACGGCTTCGGGTGCCGGAGCAGCGGGTTCTGTTGCCGGGGTCTCGACCACCGTTTCGGCGGGCTGAGTTTCGGTAGCAGCTTCGGTCGTCGCTTGCTCGGCAGAGGCTTCGGACTTGGCGGCTTCGGCAGGCTTTTCACCGGCCGGGGTTTCGGCGGGCTTGTCAGCCTTCTTGCCTTCGCCCTTCTCGCCGCAGACCGTGTCCTTCAGATTCTGCCAGACGCTGGAGACTTTGTCCGAGGCCATGACAGCGGCGTCCACGAAGCGATCGCAGCCGCGCTGGAATTCGTACTGGGCAGCTTGGACCTTGGTGTGCTTGGGCAGGTTGTCCACGGTCATGGTAACGCCACCGAACATGCGGAAGATGGCATTGGCTTTGGCCAGGCCCGTCAGGGGTTGTTGGGCGGCGGCTTGGGTTTGGTTTTCTTGCATGGCAATGCTCCTTGGAAGGATTTGAGGATTTGGAATTGGAATGATGCGCTAAGTTTAGCGCAGGATGTACTCTTTGGTCTTGGGCTTGACCGCTTCGACAGCGGCAACCAAGATCTCACGAAACTTCACCAGCACCGAACGCAGCAGATGCTTGCGGTCAGCCACGCGGGTTTGGTTGATGCGCTCAACCATCGTGTTCATGAAGCCGTAGTGGTGCGTAGCGCCCACTTCTTGGATCTTGTCGATCACGGCATTCATTTCACGAGCGGCTTCCACGTAGTCGTGGTCGAAGTCTTCGTCCGCAAAGAAGCGGCTCGAAGTGTTGGGGATGAACACGTAGTTCACGGGCAGGGTTTTGATGATACGGGCCATGGTAATTCCTTTAAAGGGAGGAGAGGGTAATTGGGTTGGCGATTAGCTCGAGCGCACTCCCAAGTTCTCCTCGGGTTAAAGGCTAGAGCAATCGGTAGTGCCTGATAGCGTTAGATGCGTTTAGCATGTTCCGCTCCTTGTAGTGAGTAACTCACTTTACGGTCGCCATCGCGTTCAGCTCAGTGATCGCTTCTTCGATGGCTTTCAGACGACCGGCTTCCGGCGTCTCGGAGATGACTGCACGAATTTCCAGAATACGCATCACGTCAGCCATGCTAACGATCTGCAGCTTCTTTGCCACGAGCGTAGTGAAACGATCGGAGGCGATGTTTAACCGGCCAGTCTGGACGGCGTTGCTGGATTCGGTAATCCGGCTGTTAGAAACATCGGTAACGCGAACCATGGGAGTCTCCTTTTGAGGTGAGGGAGGTTAGTGGATTTGACGAGCGGCTGCGATCACGTCTTCGTAGCGCTTTTGGCGCTGGTCAAACGAATCGTTGGCAGGCCACTTGCTCATGTCGAGCATGATCGAGCGCAGGAGCTTGAACTGTTGGCTATCGGGATGGTGCGGCTCCATAGCGTCCAGGATGGATTCGGATGCTTGCATGCGCAGGCCCAGAAGCTTGCTTTGCTGGGCAGGTTCAAAGCGTTGGTTGCCCATGTAGCGAACACCGGCGGAACCGTGCGGGTTACGAATGACTTGCATGATGGTTTCCTTTAAGGGATTGGAGTTGTAGTTAGATGGACTTGAGTTGATTTCCTACTCAGTCTCACCGGAAGAATATGTGTTTGAAATCTTCTAGAATCACGATTTTACGGCATAAAAGCCAGGCCGCTCGCCTGGCGCTTTAACCTAAATTTTTTGTCCTCAAACCTACCAAACTCTCCTTCCCCAAGAAAATTTGGCCAGTTAGGGCTCCGCCCGGGTTGGGACCCCATCCTCACGCCTCGCCTAGGGGGGTGCCACCCACCCCCCTAGGAGAGTAGATGAGTACTATATTTACATATAGCAGTAGGTCATTAGAAGAGTCACTGGTATAAATTTTTATGACTCTTCCCTAGGGGTAGTAAAATAGGGTTCAAGCGTTTCGGGAATCTTGGGGATTCCCTACACTTTTCCCATTAGGGCTTTTCAAGCAAAAGACAAAACACACAACCACACATCCCTCATTCCCAAACTACCCCATACCGGCTAATCGCCAGAAAAATTTAAAGAAGGGGCGGCGGGGAGCGGCGAGGCGGGTGCAGGGCGATGGCGGGGTAGGCGGGCCGCGATCCACTATAGTGTGATAAAAATCCGACCATCTTTCTGAAGGAACGTCGACATGTCCAATTCCGCTTCCATGCTGCGCCTGGCGATCGAAGGTTTCGATAACGCACCGACCGGCGCTGCGGATCACAAGAACGTCACGATCACTGGCCCCCTGGGTCTGGCGATGTACGAGGCGCTCAACATCACGTACGCCAAGAACGACCACCTGACGGGTCGTCCCATTCATGGGGATGAGAACCCCGACCCCACCCAGACCGAACCGATGGTGCCGAACCCGGTGACGCCTGCCCAGATTCCCGAGGCCCCCAAGCCCGCGCTGGAAAGCCAAGCCCAGGACGCCCAGATCCTTGCTCAGATCGCTGAACTCGTACTGGGTCCGGATGAGACCGAGCAGCTGCCCGAAAATGTCGTGACGGTCTACGGCACGAGTCGCACGATGCTTACCAACGAACGCGTGGTGGAAGTGACGAGCGCCATCGCTCAGAAGCCCAACAAGACGGACTTCGTGCTGGTGGTCGACGGCGCATCTCCTGAAGTGCTCGTGGGTGACACGGATCCGAGCGATGCGCTCAAGATCGTGGAGGTCGCGCTGGAGACGATTGTCGAGGCGCACGGGGGTACGGTCTACCGTTCGTTCTCTGACTTCGTACACAACTTCCTGAGCCGCTAGAGACGGCATATGAGGCTGGGGCAACCACCCCAGCCTTATGACGGAGTAATGCGTGGTTGGACTATGAGTAGGAAATTAACCCCTTCGGTGTTTTGATCACACCCGTGAACCAGACGGTCGAGGTGTGTTTGCCGATCGAAACCGGAAACCCTTCCTCCCGCATGATGGTGCCTTGTCTGACAGTGGGCTCCAAACGCGCCCCGAAGGTTTCTCGTGCCAGCTGCTCGATGAGTTCAAGCTGGTCCAGGATTTCGTCGGGTAAGTCGCGTGAGAAGTCTGTCAAGTAAGGGTTTGTGGTGTCTGCTACCGATGTGAAATCGGCGGCAGTAAGCTTCCGCAGTTCCTTAATGAGTCGATGAGGCATTACGCCCTCCAGACGGTTTCTACACTGTGCATGTGTGCTTTTCTCATCTCCTAGAAGATGGATAGCTTGTTTGACGAGGACGTCAGTTTTTTCGCAGCGGTTTAAACCACTACACAGGATAAAAGGCCTTGCTGGCGCTAATCCTGTGTAAGTTCCACAGTTTTTATTCTCTCCCCACTTGCCGAGGACGTCATGGCCGAGTCTATCAAGAGCATCTTTGATGACGAGTGCTCGGGTCTGGAGATCGATGCGCGCCTGGCCAAAAAGCTTCACCAGTATCAACAAGCCTTTGTCTCAAAGAACGAAGAACACATCTCGTTTTTTGGTGGCGTGCTGCTTGGCGTGCAGGTGGTGCGGTTTACCAGGCAAGACAGCGATCGCTGGTTTGAAGAAATCATGGAAGTCGATTCTGATGCGATTTCCGAACGAACCGCAAAACTCCCTACCCTTAAACCGAACTGGAACATCGCGACTAACACGATGAACCAGTCCTGCGTATGGCTCGCCCACAAGTTCTTCACGAACAAAGCGCTTCCCGAAGAGGTGCGCTACGAGGCGGCCATCGACTGCTTGCTGGTCTTGCAGTATAAGTTCTTTACCAGCTTGCTGTACCAGTATTTCCGCTTCCCGGCAGACCGGGCTGTCGCCGAAGCCACGTATGCCGAGCTTACCAATAAGTTTGGGATCAAGCAACACCGCAGCTGGTCGGCCTGGCTGCGCGCTCGCGCCGAGGACATCCTCTCTAAGGGAAGCACGCACCTGGTGGTCATGAACACCATGCAGCCTGACGATCGCGTTGTGCGCATGCTAAATGACACCCAAGGGCGAATCCGGGACATGATGAAAAACATCTACAAGGTGTTTCGTCGTATCTACACCCAGGGCGGCAAGATCATCACCACCAGCGCGGTCGTTGAGCACGATGGCGCGGAGATCCTGAAAGATAAGACCAAGAGCTTGTTGGTCTACGAGCGATACCTCGCCTCCATCGTGGGGGATCAAAACTCGTTCATCCGTCAGGAACTCCTGCAAGTCATCGAGTCAGCGATGCACACGATGAATTCGCGCTTGTTCCGTGAGACGCTCGTCTGGGTCTCGAACAACTACGGCCAGCCGGCTGCCCGGTATATCGAGGAACTCGTCTCAGAGACGCTGATCCACAGCTTTGGTTATCTCTTTGATAATCGGGATGTGCTCAAGTCGCGCTCCAACATGGCGGGCATGCTCGATCGGTTGCGCGGGGTCTACATGAGCAGTCGCAGTACGGACCCGGTGTTGTTCTCGCTGCGTGAGAAGGCCGAGAAGATCGTGAAAAACGCCACAGGTAGCAAGAGCCCTAACGCCATCGCAGGCGTGCGTACGGGGCTTCTGATGTATCTGGTGCTGCGTGCGTACACGATGCGGTACTACACCTCTGGCGCTGGCGAGTAGTTAGTCTGCGTAATTTCACGTAGACCCTCTCGCGTATGGTGAACGAGCATGACAAGTTTCGTCAATTGGTTGTTGTCGCTCATCTACATTCTGGTGTCGCGCGCCAAGGGTCCCTCGATTGTTGAGGAGCTCCATGTGCCGGGGGATCTTTTGGGTCCTCCGCTTACGGGTCACTCGACCGATGGTTACGAGATCACCATCTACTGTCGAAAGAAACGCTACCGACGCCGATATGAACGATGGTTTGGTTCCACCCAAGACCTGACGATGTACCAGGTCTATAGCACGGTTTCGAGCGATGCCCCAGACGCGCTGCGACGTGCGTGTGAGTTGGATCGTGATTTCCCACCCTTTCATCCGGAATTCATCAGCGACGAGGTTCAAAAAGAAGCGGCTATCAATGCGTATCTTGACCTCGTAGCGGATCGGCTGCAAAGCGGGAAGCTCTTTAACTCGTAACCGGCATAGCGCCCAGGGGTTCATCCCCCTGGGCTTTTATGCCGTAGTCTTAATACCGCCAACCAGGCGACATGCTTGCCACGCGAGGCTGGTGAAACCCGCCCAGACCGTTTCGATCCACACCGCTATAGTCCGTTTGACGGGCGTGCTGCGGAGTGGGACCGTAACCCTGCTTACGGGTGTGCGTGGATTTACGACGTTCCCGAGCCCGAGTGATGAGGTCATCAATCGAGTAGGATTCGTTTTCTTCCAGGATCACGCGACTATTGAGCAAACGCAACTCACGTTCAATTGCCAAGCTCACGTAATCGTCCCGTTCATTGCCCAGGCGATCGTAGAGCTCTTCGATCTTGCGACGAATCTCGTTTTGCTCTTGCTTACGATACTGCATCTCCGGTGTGATGGTTTCCACCGTGTTAATCATGCCAGAGCGCACCCGAAGCGGATTGATGCCGTAGAACTTCAGGTTCTTTGCGTGCGTCAAGAACCAATGACACAGCAACCAACCCACCACCATGTCGTCATGCCCGTCAATCGAATGGTCAATCCGGCCATTACGCGTTTCCAGCCCTGCGATTTGGTTGATGAGTTTGGTATCGTGCACGACCCGGCAGGCTTGCTTAGCAGCGCTAAACAAGGTCTTACCGTAAAGCATGTCGCGGCTATTGGAACCCGAACCCGAAGTCGCATACCCAAAGGTTTGGCGATAGCGGGTATTAACGTCACTGCGACGCCGATCGGCGCCAGTATCGATTTCACGGAAGCGATCCGGGTATTCATCGTAGTCGTTAACGACCTTGTTGAACAACCGTTTGAAGGGATCCTCACGATAGCCCGGAAGCGTATAAATAAGCGCATCCAGAATCGAGGTCCCAGTCGAGCGTCGTTCGATAACGGCTGTCACGTTTTTGTACTTCACGAGAAACGCGCAAAGCCACTCGGAGAACTTGGCAATGTTCGTTTCGTTAAACGTGCCGGCAGCCACCGTCTCCAGCGTCTCGATGTCTACCATCACCATGGAGATATCGTCCTTGCCGATCGCATCAGACGTATCCATCCCCATGACGAATTGACCCGTCGCCATCCGGTGCTCGATCTCATGCTCCGGAATGTACCAGCGTGTCATGTAACCGTGCTCAGAGATCTGCGGCACGAAATCTCCTACGGCGCTGTTACGGATCTCTTGCAAAATGACTTTATCGAGCGGGTTACCTTCTGAGCCCGTGGTCCAGATGTTCAGAAAGTCGCGAGACGCGTCTTCCCCGTCTTGCAGTGCCATCCGGATCCGTTTAGCGAGCCACTCGTCAGTCTTACCCAACTGCTTGTGGTTAAACGTGCAATTGACCATGTAGTCGCCACCGGCAGCAGTGGTTACGACTTTGCGCAGCTCGGCTTCATCCAGGCAATCGAACAAGCGCTCAGACCAGGGCATGGCCTTTTGCACGAGCGAATAGATAAACCCGCCGTCACGGTCATCGATCTTGCCAGCGGTAGTCGTGAGGATCATGCCGTAGGGTACGCCCAGGGCGGCAGCCTTTTCCACGATTGCACCCATGGATGCGAGCATCGCACCCATAGCCACTTTGATCCAGGTCTGGAAGGGGGCTTCGTCAAACTGCACGACAGGCGACGTAATCCCGCGACCCAGGTTGTAGGCATCTTTTTCCGACGAACGCGGCACGTGGGTCTTATAGTGGTTGCCCCGGGCGTTGATGGTGATTTCCTCACCGTTATTAACGTCGGCTTTGCTACGCTGGTTCAGGTACGCCGGAAGCGAATCCGAGACGTCCTTCAGGCGCTGCACGTTTTCACGGCGCAGCTTATCGTTCAGCGTAAGCAGGTTGATCTTCGTGTTCTTGCAGATGATGTTCAGCAAGTACGCCATCAGTTCGTCAGTCGAGAGCGACTTGCCGGTCTGACGAGGCTGGATCAGAATCGTAAAGAGGTGATTAAAGAAACACCACCAGAGCGCGATGTTGCCACGATTGCCTTCAAGCATCATGGATTCATCGGAAGCCTGCGCCGGAACCCGAGCCACTTCGCGAAAGAAGTACCACGGGTTAATCGCACACTCAATGGCGATGTCGATGATTTGCTCAGCCGTGAGCTTGGGGCTGTGCGGGTCCACGCCTTGTAGACGCGGGTTAATAAGGGCAAGCAAAAACGCATGGTTCTTGATCCCCATCTCGCGATACACCGAAGCCAGTCGGACATAGCTGCGGTTACGCGTGTGGACATCAATAATGGCTGTTGGGTACTCGCGCCAATCTTGAGCGAAGAGAATCATTACTGCATTCCTTAAGTTCAGTCGGCAGGGGATAACCCGCCTTCCAGATGCCCGAAGACACCTGGAAGGCCGAGCCACCGACTTATGTGATTTGTTGCACAGGCATACCGGCAATCGACAAGACCAAATCGGTTTCCGGCGTGCGTTTGATGAACTGCACGTAAAGCGTACCGCCATCGGCGATCGCGCGGTTGATGACCAGCTCCTCGCTCCACTGCGAGATCGGGAAGTACTCGGACTCCCAAGCCCCGCTGATGATGCGGAAGTAGTTCGGTGCCGGCGGGATCGATTCCTTGGCCGGATCGGTAATAGGCAGCGTGCGGTAGTAGATCCGTTGCAGCCAATCTTCCAGGCTCGTTTCGCCCTGGTCGATTTTTACGCGCATCAAGTTTTGGTTGATGAACGAAGTGACGGCACGGATGTCCACACCATAGGGCGGGTTCTGACCGACCTGGAAGCCGATCTGCCAGCGCGTCGTATCGCGTTCAGTGCCCATGGCCATGAGTGCGACGTCGATGATCTGCGGGTAGTTCCAGTTCTTGAAGCTACCGTTCACATCCTGCAGGTTCACCGTCACTGCCAGGCGTTGGTTGATCCCGTAGGCCTTCGGGTTGAAGGCGGCCGAGTTCGGTTGGATGCGCACGTAGGGCGTGACATCGTAACGCATATCGCGATCCAGGTTGAGCATCCACCAGCGCAGCTTGTAGCCATTGACCGAATCGATCCACTCCGGATAGGCGAGGAGCTTGACGGTGTAGGAGCCTTCAGCCTTGGTGGTGATCGCGGCGAACTCCTGGGCGACGAACCCTTGCTGGTTTACCACGCCTTCGACCGTCATTTCATCGGGCGAGAGCATGTACTGCAGCACGAGGCGTTGCTTCTGACCGATGAGACCCGAGATCCACGGACGCAGACCATCGAAGCGGAACTTCGTACCATCGACCGGCAAGCGTTTGGTCGAACCGTCGCTGAAGTTCACCACGCCGATGAAGTTCCCCGAATCGAGCGGCACGTTCAGCGGCATGCGCAGCGTGAAGGGATCGGCAGGCGTCACCCAGGGCGACTCGATACCGATACTCGTCACGTACTTGGTAGCCGAATCAGACGTGCGGATGAACGCCGTGTTTTCGACCAGCAGTTGGCGCTTGTGCAGCACGATACCCGAGTCGGAGTACAGCACGGCAGTTACGACTTCACCGTCAGGCATCTTTTCGGTGCAGTGCGCAGGCGGCACGCAATACACCGCACGGTTCAGACCTTCCGCCATCTTCACGAGTTCAAGCGGGATGGCTTGACCCACGAGGTTTTGTGCTTGGTCGTAGACCTTGGAGACAGCGTGCGCCGTCCCGTCGATAAGCGAGCCTCGGAAGATGATGCAGCTGGCAGCCGACTTGCCGTTGACCTTCAGGCGACCATCGACCGTGAGGGTGTGCGGGTTGACCTTGTCGTTCACGTAGATGCGATACGTGTCCGACTGGGTGCCCGGCCCCATGCCCAGGAGCAGATCGTCTTCGCTGAATTCATCGACCGGCGCGTCTTTGACCACGCGCAGTTCGGGCTTGAGCGTCGAAGGGTCGATCGAAACCACCGACCAGCGCTCAGCGGTAGCCGGATCGATCACCCAGTCGTTGACCTTGGGGATGTAGCGCTCTTTGAGGCCAGCAGGGTCTTGCGCGCCAGGCGTACCAATCCCCATGAAGATCTCAAACAGCGCCCATTGCATCCAGCGGCTACTGGGGTCGCGAATAGGTACGAACCCATCCGAGCCAGCGGGGATGGAAATATCAGCCATGTATGACTCCAATTACGAAGAAGGAGCAACCGAGATGAACTCAGAGAGCACAACGCGATCGCTAAGGTAGTACTGCACGGCACGGCGCAGGAACTTGTACAGATAAATGTCCATCGGCACCACTCGCGTGAGATTGTGCGGATGCACGATCACGTAGCGGAAATCGATTTCTTGCGCAGTCTGCGTCGGGTCAAACCGAAGCAGATCCAGGTAAGGCGCGCAAAGCTCCACGATGAGTTCACTGCCGTACTGATCTTTGAGCCGATCGTCCCAGAGCGAACCGGAAAGCAGATCCTGCATCAACCGGCAGCAGAACGGACTGTAGATGGGGTACATCTCCGGAATCACATTCGGCAGCGGCGGGATTGGCTGCGGATACTTGTTGGTCATGTAGTCCGAAACCTGCTTATCGATCACCAAACTTTTGGCACGCAGGCTGTACGTGTCATCGGCCGTCAATCCACGCAGCGGCACGATGATGTCGCGAATCAGATACGGCGTGCCGTTAGGCACATCAGGCACGACCATGGGCGACTGATCTTCAGGGAACTTCAGCTCCGAGCGATCGTAGAGAACGCCGCCTGCGATAAAGCGCATGACCTTATCGTCGCGTACGTCATAGCGATCGTTAAACGAGAGCATCCCATCGACCACGAACCCGTCGTCAGCCGGAAGCGTACGAGACAGATCCGGATTGCAGAACCCCGTCATGCGAACCTGGATGCGCTGGTTATCCGTTTCCGGATTGACCAAGAAGCGCTTGTTGGTGATCACCACTCGGTTCAGATCGCGCACGAAGTAATCGAGTCCTTCAATGAGCGAGTAACCGTTCAGAAAGAGATCGAGTTCGCCGAGCGGCACGTTCAGCGGGTAAGTGTTGACCACACCGTTACGGGCTTGGCGCACTTGCAGCGTAAAGGAGAGCACGCCGCGATAGACCGGGAGATCTAGCGTAGCACCCAGCGACATTTTGTCGCCTCGCACCAGCGTCAAGAACTTTGTCTGATCGATAAGCCAAGTGAGCGTACCGTTTACGATAGCGTACATGCTGCTACCGGTCACATCCGTCCACTGCTCGGTGGCTACGCCGTTCACAATCGGGCAGCGATACATCCGGTAGTTGGCCGTGGGATCCAACGTTACCGTTTGGCTACCGACATCTTCATCGATCCGGTCATTCACAAACCCGGAGATCATTTCGATGAGGCGTGCGTTGTTGTTACGCGCCGCATAGATCGACCCTTCGGTGTGCGAGTACCACGTGATGAGTTTGCCGTCAGCATCGTACTCGTAGGCAGTCGCTCGAGACTGCAAGCCGTAAGGCACGTCCACCACACGACGAGCGGACTCGGTGCGAGTGAATTTCGGCGTATCGCCGATGAGTTTGCTGATGGCGTTGTAGCCAAGCGCTTCTTGCACGATCAGAGGCGTCAAGCACCCGCTATTGCGGTTGTTGCTCCAGCGCATGATCTCAGTGTAGGCCGAAGCCTCCAGAGCCGGAGCGCGCCAGACATCGACGGTCGAGTCAATTCCGAGCATGGCACCACGTACGTCTGCGTCGTCCAGCTTGTAGAGCTCGAAGATACGCGAGTTCTCAAAGACGAGCGGTCGGAACATGCCAGCCTTACGGATGTGAAGCCGCAAGTACATGTCTTCAGCGCTACCGAAGTCCGGGTGCGAAGCGCCGTAAGCGTAGACGTAATCGACCGGCACCGAGTAGTCCTTGTGCGTGACCATGCGCATCGCATCACCGTTAGGGGCATTGCGATGGTAGTACACGCCCAGATGCCGGTTGTTGGCCAGGGGCTTATACACAAAGACATCGATGTCGTCGTGATAGTCGATCGTACCCGAGCCGTACCCGGCGTAGTGCAAGAGGTACTTGACCTTTTCGTCCAGGGTGCTCGCAAAGGTTTGCAGCTCACTGATCTTAAAGTCTACGACGAGTTTGATGGAACTGTCGTAGACGTATTCGATCACGTCCCCGAGCTTGGCCGTAAAGAGATCAATGCCAGAGACTTTGTAGCCGTTCACAAATGCGTAGACTTGGCCCGGCAGTGTGCGCTTAGCCTCGTACTTGTTTTGCAGGTCCAGCAGTTGCTGGGTGGAGGTGGGGATAGCGCCCGCGACTTCGACAAAGTCGTTCAGCGGATCGCTCTCGCGGCTGGCGAAATACTCGTTGCTGTAGACGCGCAAGTAAATGGGCGTCGTATCGAGGTTGATCGGAACTCGGTCCTGTTCTTTGACAGCCAGGATGATGTTCTTGTCCTCGAGCACGCGGTACCAGATCTGAAAGCGCGGCATCTGCACACCAGTCACGGCGTAGACGTCGGCCATCATCTTCTGCAAGTTACACGTCTCAGCGAGCGTCACCCACTGATCCTTAGCGGGAAACAACCCGAGGAGCAGCGGATGGATCTGACCAATCTGATAGACGTGAAAACGCGTGCTGGCAACAGGCAGGGTAATCTGTCGCCAACCAACTCGTACTTTACCCCACACTCCACCGAGCGGCGTGATCCGCGCAGGCTGCACGATGTACTGCAGGTCCTGCTCCGGTGCGCACCAGATGTTTTCCGTTGCGTACTGAATGAGGTAGTTGAACATGGGTATCCTTCTGGCGCCCCAGCGTCGGCCAGGGCGCTCATGCGATTATTTCTGCGAGGACTGGATGAGATGCTGAATCGCACGCACCAGGTTGTCGTAGTCGCCCTTCTTGCGCTGAGCGTCTACCAAACGACCGATGGCCGAATTCTTGTAGTTCTTTTCCATGATCGCAGCGACCAGGATGCTGATCCAGGTGGGCGGGTGTTCGAGCGCGACGTTCACGATCTCTTTGCTATTGAGACCTTGCCAGGTCGGCAGCACCACTCCGACGAGCGAACCGAGAGCGAAGTCATTCAGACGGATCGAGCCGGTCATGACCTTCATCGCTTCCGCCAACCCCACCAGGTTCTTGATGGGCGGAATCTTTTCCAGCATGGCGAAAACGTCTTCGGCAGACGCGCCGCTTGCGCGCGTGATCATGGCCACAAAGCGTTGCTTGTCACGCTGATCGAGTTCGTCGCTGTGCTCGAAAAAGAGCGAGTAGTAGAAGTACGTCGAGAGCATGATGAGCTGGTGGCGCTCCAGGGGCGAAAGGCCGTACTGGTGCGAGACCGCGTTACCGAGCCACATGCCAAAGAGCTTGGCCGGCACCGGACTGATGTCGCGCAAAAGCGAGACGTCGCGGTTGGCCCAGATGTAGGAGAGCTGCGCACGCATCATGGTGAGCGCGTATTCCCAGGGCTGGCGGGCAAGCCAGCGACCCGAAGACGGATCGTACGAACCGAAGGGACGCACGTCCACGAAGACGGCTGCCTCGTGGTGTTTGCCCACATCGTCAATCAGCATCGGATGACGAAACGCTTCGACAGCGTCGGCGCCCGGCCGGTCCTGGCGCACTTCATGCACGCCAGCCTCGCCCGAGATTTCCCCACGCACGAAGGCGATCTTCAGCTGGGTAGCGAGCTTGGACAAAATAAACCCGCTGCACGCGGTGGTGTCGTAAGGAGAACGAAAGATGGTCATGTGAGCGTCCTGTCTGGAGTCGGGCTAAAGACAACTATATAAGACTGAGATGTTTTTCCAAACATCCTATGTTAGATCGCACGTTTCTTTGCGATACGTTGCGCGTCTTCAAGGAGGATGTTCGTAATAGACTTACGTCCCGGAAGTATTTTCGAATTAATATGATGCAAGGCATCGTCTTCGAAACCATATCATTCGTTCACTAGGATCTGACATGACGGCAAATGTTCCTTACAATGCCTCTCCCGATGTGATCCGGCGTGGCGTTAACGACATCTCGCGTCGTACGCTGCAACGGTCCCCGGAAGTGGTGCCGCAGCACCTGCCGCTTTTCTACGCCTTCACCCAAGATGGTCCCGAAACCATCGAGCTGGTTGACGGCGAGAGTCGCGACATTCTCTACGGTGCCGATTCGTTCGACCTGCGTAAGCGCTGGGCGACCTGCGGCACGCTCTTTCTGAACCAGGCCATCAGCCGCGCAAACAGCATCCTGCTCAAGCGCCTGAAGCCGACCGATGCGCCCCTGCCCGCTGCCTTCCGTCTGACGATGGACGTGCTGCCGCTGCAAAAGCCGCTGTACGAGCGTAACGCTGACGGCAGCTTCAAGCGCGACCCGGACACCAACGCCCTCATCCCGACGGGTGAAACGGTGGCGGGCTACCGCACCAAGCTCCTCGTCACACCGATCGCCTTGGGCGAAGACGGCGAGGACATGTTCGGCCTGGGTACGCAGTCGGCCGGTGACCAAACCGACGCTGAAACCGAAACGCAATCGATCCGTTACCCGCTCGGTGACTGGGCCGTGCCGTCTTTCGGCTCGAACGGCAACAACAAGGGCATGCGCGTCTGGGCGCCCACTCAGCTCTCCTCGGACCCGATCGATGAGCGCCGCCTGACCGAAGGCAAGTTCTACCCGTTCCGCGTGGCGTTTGTCTCGCGTCCGGATGACCTGACCACGCCCTCGATCGTGACGAACAACTCGGGCGAGCAGTACCAGGAAGTGAGCTTCATGCCCGGCGCCTGGGACCGCAACTTCGAACTGGACATGGACATCGCGTCCACGCTCATCGAAGCGTACCAAGACATCGGCACCCCGGGCCTGCCGCCCAAGTACGGCCCCTTCGGCCGTCAGCACATCTACGCCGAGAACGTGAAGACCCTGGTCGACATGTTCTACGCGGCCGAAAAGGCAGCCGGCTTCGCACCCTTCTCTGACTTCGACGGTTCCGAAGATGAGCAGTGGCGCTTTAACTTCATCTCGGGCGTGTCTTCGGCCAACGTGCCGTACAACAGCTGGGAACTGGTGACCGAGGGCGACTCCGTGCGTCTGACCGAAACCAACACCCTCTGGGCTACGGGCGGTGGCGATGGTACGATGAGCCGCGAGATCTACGCGCAGCTGGTCGCTCAAGAAGTGGCCAAGTTCGCGGATCCCGACTCGCCCCTGCAAGATGTGGCGAAGTACCCGGTCTCGGCGATCTGGGATTGCGCCTTCCCGCTCGAAACCAAGTACGCCATGATCTCGGCGCTCGCCCTGCGCAAGGACATCATGGTCTGGCTGTGCACGCACACCGATGGTGCCAAACCGCTGTCGGCCTCCGAAGAGTCCTCGCTCGCCGTGGCTCTGAAGGCGCGCTGCCAGAACTACCCGGAATCGACCTACTTCGGCACGCGCACGATGCGCGCAGTCATCTTCGGTCGCTCGGGCACGCTCATCAACAGCGTGTGGAAGGCCGAAACGCCCGTGCTGCTCGAAGTGATGAGCAAGGTCTGCGACCTGGCTGGTGCTGGCGATGGCAAGTGGCGTCCTCGCGCCATGTTCGACCATGGCGAACTGGCTCGCATCACGATGTTCAAGAACATCAACGTGACGTTCACGCCGAGCCGTGTGCGTGTGAAGGACTGGGACAACGGCCTGAACTGGGTGCAGTCGTTCGACCGTCAGACGCACTACATCCCGGCTCTGAAAACGGTGTACGACGACGATACGTCGATCCTCACCGGCGCCATCACCGTCATGGCCATCACCGAAGTGCAAAAGGTGGGCGAACGCGCGCACCGCTTCCACTCGGGCGTGCAAACGCTCACCGATGGCCAGTTGGTCGACTCCGTGAACGACTACGTGAATGACGGTCTGCGTGACCGCTTCGGCACGTACTACCAAATCACGCCGAATGCTCAGGTCACCGAGCAAGACGCCAACAACGGCTTCTCCTGGCACCTGCCGATCGACTTCTACGGTCCCAACATGAAGACGGTCCAGTTCCTCGAGATCAACGCGCGGCGTCTGGCCGATCTGCAACAGCAAGCGCAGTAACGGCATAAAGGCCTGGGGTTTGCGCCCCAGGCCTGCCACTTGCTTAGCAGAGACAGTTTTCTCACATCCTCAAGGAGTCGTCAGCAATGAGCGGACGCATCAACAATGCCATCATGAACTCGAGCGCCGCATTTGCCCAAGGCAATACGGCGCCGATGGTGGACCCGCAGTACGGCGGTCAGATGGGTTACTCCGTCGACCTGGACGAGTGGGTCTCCAACGCTTCCTACGTTCGCAAGAACTTGGTGGCGGTTCTCATGGAAGCACCCAAAGGCTTCCAATACCTGCCCAACCCGGAGTACTGGGTGGGCACGCTGCGCTCGATGCTCGAGCTGCACGCGATCACCATCGACGGTCTGGCCTCGGGTCTGACGGTTGAAGTGGCCGAAAACCCGGTCGGTGGCGCGGGCGAAATGCAGCAGGACCCGACCAACGTTACGCGCGAGCGCAGCCAACCGGTCATCACCATCAACGAGAAGTACGGCATGCCCTTTGCCAACTTCCTGATGGGCTGGATCCGCAACCTCATCATGGATCCGGATTCGAAGTTCGCGGCCGTCAACACGTTCGGCACCAATCGCCCCGGCGACATGCTGCCCGACATGTACGCGGCCACCGTGCTCTTCTACGAACCCGATCCCCAGCATCAGCGTGTGGTGAAGGCGTGGCTGTGCACGAACTTCTTCCCGCTCGGCACGGGCGAAATCATCGGCCGTCGCGACATCACGGCGGCTGGCGAAACGTCCTCGCCCAGCATCAACTTCTCGGCCATCACCCAGCAAACGCTCGGCGTGAAAGCACTGGCCCAGGAAATCATGAACGGCATCAACATTACCGGTGCGAACCCGTACCTGCGTAATGCCTTCATCGATCGCGTCTCCAACCAAGTGTTGGCGACCAAGAAGTCGTACCAGCGCGGCCTGGAAGACATCAGCGCGAATAGCGTCGCTGTCTAAACGACGGCAAAAAAAGAGTGCAATGCTCTTTCGGGGAGGGCAACGCGCCCTCCCCTTATGCCGCACTAGACAAGTTCACCCATGCGTTCGACTTTGTAGCCTTTGTCCTTCAGGTAGGTTTCAGCTTCCACTGCAAACAGATGTCGGTGACAGAACTGACCCGCTCGGCAGTAGCAGGCAATAGCGAAGCGATTCGAGCTTGTCAAACCCTCCCACACCTTCGGAAAGCGTTTACGAGATTCTGCCATGCGTGCAGTGTAGCGTTCGGTGTACTCGCGCACGCTAAGCTCGTTGCGTTTGAACGCTAAGACGTTCTCCATGGTCGGGGCAAACTGCTGGATGCCAGACTTTGCAGTCGTGTCCAAGAGGAAGATCCCTTGACGCTTAGCGTTACGCCACTTCGCCAATTGGATCGTCCAGATGGAGAAAGTACGCTCGTCCGTAATCAGTAAAGGTTCAGACATTTCAGAAACACTCCTCAGACGAGTTTAACGGCCCTGTGGGCGTTTTTATTTACGTTTAGATAGTAGGACCACCCTATTCACATAAAGACGCCTTAACTGTTTTTTTCTCAAAAAAGAAAAGGCAGGGCATAAGAACCCTCCCAACCCAACCGAAGCTGGGCTAGGAGGGATTCCCGTCTTCGAAACGAGGATCTAACTGGCTGGCGCCGAGTTACGAGCCGAAGGAGCCGGTGGCTTGCTCGGAGACCCAGTTCTTGGCCTTGGCCAGATCACCGCGATTGCGCGTGGCGAAGAGGTTCAGTTCCTGCGTCGAGGAGCCGAACTTCTGGCGGGTGCCGTGCACGCCGTCTTCCGAGCGATGCGGCACGGTGCGCGAGCGATCGATCTTCACGCCCAGGTTGTCGCGGCCGGTCAGCGGCAGGGTCACGTGCACGCTTTCCAGGCTCTTGTGCTTCTTGAGCGCGGGCACGGCGACTTCGCCGGCGGCCAGCATGGTGCCGGTCATGGCGTCGGTGTAGAAGTCCGAGACTTGCTTCAGGTGCTCGGGCGTCAGGCCTTCGGGCAGGATCTTGGCCAGGATTTCCTTGCCCAGGGCGGCGGCGCCGGTGTCGGCGTTCAGGACGGCCTTGGCTTCCGGAGCGATGATGGCGGCGATTGCTTTGGAGCGGTCGTTGACGGGCAGATCTTCGAATTGGTTTTTGCTCATGATGCTTCCTTGGTTAGAAACGAATGTTTCAGATTGGTAACGGTTTGTTGGGTTTGTCTTCAGCTACTGGTCAGCGACCGAACTGCGGACGAGGCTTACGGGGATACGCGGGCCGATCAGTCTGGCTGCGATAGTCAGACGTTCTGGGTTGCGTGGTACTGCGGAACTCGCGGTCACGAGGGTAATGCGTGGAACGAAACGGGCGTTCGGGAGGCGTGTAGCGCGGCGCTTCCTCGGCTTGTGGGGCCTCGGGTTCTGCGATGCGTGCACGCTTCAGTACATGCTTGGAAAGCAAGCGCGCACTGAAGACAGTCGAGCCTGCGCCCTTCAGGTCGCTGACGGTCTTCTTGCCGACCAGCACAACGTAGCCGCCGTGTTGTTTGTAGACGATCACCGGGCCGATGTCGTGCTGGGTCGTGGGAGGGATGTAGGCAACGTGGTACTCATCGGTTGCCTGCGTGTCTTTGGCTTCGGCCAGTCCATGAACATCCGCAAGATCCACTTGGACCTTGGGTGCGGTGCGGCTCAGAGACAGGATCAAGTCCAGATCGTACTCCGCGCCACCGAAGCTCAACATCCGGGACTCAGTCGAATCTGTCATGGAACTCCTTCGTTTGGTTAATGGAGAAATTGGAAAGGTACTTCGTGCATAATGGATTAGTAAGGTTGGTATTTTTTACTCACTACCCAATGCTCACTTCGATGATATATGGTTGAGAATTCTTTCAATACGGCATAAAAGCCCAGGGTTGCCCCTGGGTCCTTATGCCCAAATCCTTACCAGCCCGACCAGCCAGGCTTGCGGGATTGGTCCACGGTCCAGCCCATCACGCCGAACAGTTCGTTCAGGTTCAGGATGGTCGCTTCATGCGAGATACCGCCAGGGGTAGTCTTTTGCATGACGCGTTCCAACGAGCCGCGCGTGACGATGCGATCGTCCAGCACGATCATGGAGTCAAGGTGCGACTCCAGCGCCGGGGACTTGTACTTCTCGGCAAACGAGATGCCGGGTTCGTTTACCGCATCCCAGGTCACCACGTTCACCAGGTTGCGATGCATGACGCGTCCCACGCGCCGGTTGTCGGTAAACGACCGGATCGAGAAGCACACGTTTTCTTTCGGGTTGTCGAGCTGTGCTTGAAGCGCAGCGCCCATCGGACCAGACGGCCGGATCTTGCCCAGGATACCGATGCAGGGGCGACCTTGGTCGTCCTTCATGGACTGGTCCAGTTCGACTTCGGCGATGTGCACGCAGACGTTGCGTTCATCGATCATGAGACAGCGATCGGAGAACTGATCGTCCGTCATGCCGGGCACCCACTTCGGATGACCCATCTCGCCACGCAGCGCACCGCGCTTGATGCGGCGCATGAGCTGGCTCGACTCTTTGAAGAGCTGGCGGGCCGAGTCAAACGGGTAGTAGTGACCGACCGAGTTGTAAACGTTCAGACCACCGAGGATTACGCGATAGTAACCATCGGCGTCTGGGCGCAGAATCCCCGACTTGCCAGCCGGGAGTTTTGCGCAGGAAAAGACGACAGAGTTCAGGGCGGACATGTCAGAGCCTCAGGAGTTTCTCGATGCGTTCGGTATTTTCGGCAGGGGTGTTGAGCGCGCTCACCAAACCTTCTTGGAAGTGCGCACCCGCAAGCTTGTTGGTCGTGTTGGTCGCAGCGTACGTGACGCTGCGCAAAGCCACAAACGCAGGTGTGATCCGTTTCAGATCGTCTTGCGTTTTGAGCATGTGGCGCACGGGCTTGCTGCGATCTTTGGGATCACGCGCCACCATCGAGACCAATAGCTCAGTGACCTTGTGGTTCAGGCCCACGTTGGCTCCTGCGTACTTTTGCGCCGTATCAAAGAGCTTTGCCTCTTCGAGATAGCCGATGTACCAGGGCACACGTCCACGGGAGATGACCTCATCGTAGACGTTGTAGACCAACGTATCGGTTTTCACCAGATTGAGCGTGGAGACTACGGTTGCACCTTCATCGAAAGTGAATTCGTAATACTCCTCATCGAAGATTTTGATCTTCAACGTGGAGCTCGGCTCCAAGCGCATCATGGCGTTAACCAGATACACGCCGTAGTAGCGATCTTCGACCACGCAGGCGAAGATGCCGATCGAGTAGGTCTCGATACCGATTTGTGCCAACCCCCGCTCAGCGAACCGAGCGGGGATATAGATGCGCACGCCTTTGGTCGTAATCAAACGACCATCGGGCAACTCCTTTAACGCGGCCTTGACTTTATCCGGATCTCGGATGAGTTTTCTGGGATCCATCTTGGCCTCAGAGAAAGGAAGTTACATGCGCTCAACACGCATCATGTTCACAGCCCAGCGTGCGCAGTGCTTGATGTAGGCCAGCGCGGCCGCTTCGCGCACCGTGACTTCCGGGTTGTCGCACTTGATCTGATCGATATCGGCGAGGATGTCTTCGGCGTTCGTGTGATCGAACTGCGCACGGCACACCAGGCGTTGGCACAGACGCGGCAGGTCTTTCAGATCCGCGCCACCCGTGGCGTTCACCATCGCTTCGAAGCGCTTGTAGGCTTCACCACGATTCAGGTTGGGCGTCTCGGCAGGCAGGGCGTCCAGTTGCGCGGCGTACACCGACTTGAGCAGATCACGCTGAGCGTTCACGCGCTGGCTGTTTTCCAGCTCACGAGTGTAGCTCACATGGCGCAGCCAGGTTTCTTGGAATTCCTGGGCGCGCTCGTTGATCTTGTCGATCATGATCTCTTGGCGTTGCGAGAGCGCATTGCCAAAGAGGATCTCGGCGTTGCCGCCTTCGGTGAGCCATTTCTCGTAAACGCGTTGGTTCACGTAAATGACCAGACCGTCGAAACGACGCACGAGCGAGCCCAGACGCACTTCGCGCTCGATCGCATCGCTGGCCCGCGAAAGCGCAGCACCGGCTTGGTTACGGAACGCACCCAGTTGCGCGTTGTACGCATCGAGCGATGCTTCAGTGCCTTCGGGCGGGTTGTCGATGAGGTTGCGTGCGAGCAGGTACACCGCCAGTGCATAGGCCGTGCCGTGATCGCGATCTTCGAACAAACCTTGCAGGCCGCGCTCGTAAGCGCCGGCGGGCGTGGTCGCATCCAGATGGAAGACGGTGTTGTAGACCGACTGCAGGACCGACGCGCCTTCGACAGCAAGCCAGGCGGCTGCGTCCGCGTCAACCGAAGCCGAACCCGTTTTGATCAGCTCGATGAGCTCATCGCCGGTCTTGGCAGGCAGGCGAGCAGGAATGTGCGGGTTATCGAAGGGCGTTGCATCGTGTTCCTTGATCTGAGCAAGGAACGTGCTGTTCGAGAGCAGCTTGGGCGGCGTGTGCTCACGGATCTCGACACCCAGCAGCTTGGAGGGCGTGAGCAGCGCCAGTGCGTCTTGCACGCCATCGTGCAGCGCTTGGATGGCGGGTGCCACCACCGTCTTGGCAAACGCGAAATGCTTTTGCGTTTGTTGGCCGACGCTGGCAAGAATCGCAGCCTTGGTCGTGTCGTGTTCGGAGACTTGCAGCGTCTCGTCTTTGGCCGAAGCCAGGTACGAGATCATGTCAAAGTCCGGCACGAAGTTACCCGGGCCGTCTTCACGCATCACCGATTCGTCGGAACGCGTGTCGCACACCAGGCACTCGAGCGGGCTGTCGGTAATGGGCGTCACCACCACACGGGCAGCGTCCAGACGCTCGGCCAGCGGGTAGGCCGATTCGAGGGATTCACGGCTCAGCGACATTATTGCGCTCCGATGCGTTTGATCAGGCCGGCTTGCATTTCGGCTTGAACGAGGTTAAGGACAACAGTGCGCGTCAGGCGCGAACCGGCGAACGTGTTGGCCATATCGTTGCCCAGGTTTTCCTGAGCGAGATCGGCCACCAGTTCGGCAGCGTTTGCCAGCGTCACGAGCGTTTGCTCGGAGGAGCGGTTTTTCATAAGGGAATTCCTTGGATTTACAGAAACCAACGCCTAGGCGAGAAAAAAGAAAAGGGGTAGCCGGAAAGCTCACCCACCCTAACCCGAAAGAGCTAGAGTGAGCGAGCAAACACGGAGTTACGATTCGTACAGACGAACCGCTTCCTCACCGATGAACTCCAAGTTCATGGCGAGCGTTCCCATGAATTCCGGCGAACTCACGATCCGATCTCCAATGGATTTCTGACCGAAGTACGCGTCGATTTCCTGTCCCGAATCCCCGTAGATCGGGGCATCGAACACTTCACCGATCACGGTTTTCATTTGATTGCCAAACACACCCTTATCCCCAATGCCGGCGATCACGTCGGTGGTGATGTAGATGCGAATGGCCATCGTATCCAGAACAAGCGGATTGCCATCTGCACGGAAGTCATCATCCGTGCTTCCGGTGTAAGCCGGTTTACCTGCCGAGCGGCTACGACGGGAGAGGTCACGGTCAGCGCTATTGGCCAAAGCCCGCAGCGACTCACTCATGTCTTCTTTGTCCCCGTGGTAGAACACTTCGAAACGCTCGACCACGCCCTTGGATTTCGCCTTGGGCTGGTGGGCATCAAAGCCGCGCAGCGTATCGAGTGCTTGCTGGTCAAACAGTTTCGTGTTGACCATCACCGCGTCTTCGATTATGCATAAGATGCTTTCCGACTCGACCGAATCTCCTTGCTTGACGAGGTTGCTAATCACTTGGTCAAACTTCACCACGATGTCGCGGATCTTGGTGGACTTGGTGGTCATGCGGCCAGCGAGCTTCGTCGAAATCGCAGACGAGTCTTCCAGCGTCAGAGGCGATTCGAAAAGCGCCACGCGTGCCATCACTCCGCCCTTATAAACCATCTGGGCAGGATTGAGGACGTCAGGTTCAAAGAACCCGCTGTTGTAGCAAAGCGTGTCGCCTTCTTTAAAGCTCTGACCGATACGAAGCCCAGTCAAGACTTCGTGCGGGATGGTCAAGCCGCCTGCCTTACCGAAGCGACGTCCAAGTTCAATACCCTTGGTTTCGCCATCAGTGTATTCCACCACCATCCCGGTTTCCGAAAGCGAGATGACCTTACCCGGTTTGCGTGCCGTGTAGCAGAACAGGTCCGTCGTGCGATGTCCGATCACTTGCTCGTAACCGGTGCGCACCATCAACTGCGAGTAACCCGAACACGCAATCCCGTGATCGTGCTGAATGCCGATAAAGTTCACCCGCTTGGGATCATCCTTATCAGCCGCCGGCGAGATCAGTGCCGCGCTTGAGAGCAGCGAGGTCGGGTCTGCGTTTTTCAGATCGTAGCGACTACTCATGCCGCGCAGCGAAGTGAACTGCGGGTCTGCCGACGTGTAGGTGTTGATTGCCACGTCAGAAGAGTCTTTCGTCGATTCCGAGATCGTGCCCATGTCGTTCGGATGGTAAGCACGGGTGTGCTTAGTCATCGAGCGGCTCGAGCGACCTCCCGTACCGCTATAAGTCACGGCTTCGGGATCTTTCAGGTTCTTGATCGGGTTGATGTCTTCGACCAGCGCAATCGAAGGATCGCGCGTGATGTTCTGCCAGACTGCGTAAGGCGGGACATCGAGTTGCAGGTTCTTTTTGCCAGCGCGCGCGTTATGCGAACGGATCGCTCGCACCAGTTCCGAGTAAACGGCACCAGGCATGCGTTCGTAGCCCTTGATCCGCATGAAGGCCGGATCCAGTTCGTCAGGGTGCTGATTGTTCATCAGCAGTTCGCAACTGCGCAAGAGCAAGCCCCGGAAGTCCGTGGGTTCCTTCATCTCGATGAGCAGATCTCGCGTGATCGGATCCACAAACAGCTGGAACATCAGATCGATCTCACGCAAGTACCGCACGCCAATCCGATTCGATTCAAGCGTATTCAGATAGACATCGCGCTTGTCGTAGTCCGTTACGTTAAAGTTTCGGATTGCGCGGTGATACTCGGTAAAGCCCGCCAGCACCAAACTAGCCAGCCGGTCTTCGCGAGAGAAGATCAGCGTCTCATCGGCAAACTCGAGCGCGTACTCGTGCGGCTCCAGGTATTTGCGAGCCCCGACAGCCACGCGGCGCGGCGTGACTTTGAGTAACGACATCAAGCGTTCCAGACCCAACTCGTAACCGAGGATAAGTCCAATCGGAATGCTCACGCCACCCGCCATACGCAGTTCAGCGAAGTTCACCGGAGCACGCGACGAGTCCAGACCGAGGAACGCTTCCAAGTGCATGAACTGATTGACCTTGCCTTCCGAGCAGCGGTAGAGCATCGCGTTATCATCGAGCGCAAGGAAATCCCCGTTGATCGATTCACCCACGAGCACCATGCCGTCGCGTTCATAGCGCTTGAGCGCCTCAGCGCCAAACGTCTCTTCGCGCTTGGTGTGGTCAAAGAGCATGTGGTACATCGGGCTACGCGGCTGACCTTCTGCAACAGGCGGCAAGACCGAGAACGTCCGAAAGCTCATCGCGATCGAACCATACGCACGCGGACACACGAAGAGGTTATCAAAGACGTCTGCCGGATGCAGGCCCGTGATGACTTTGTTCTCCGGGTTCTCGCCCGCTGCCATGATCTCGGTACGCAACCACTCATCGTAGTTGTTAACCTTTTTCGAGCTGCGCGAAGCAAAGATCTTGCCGTAGTAGCTGGTGAGTGCCACGCGGTCTGGTGCGATCTTACGGATGGGCAAATCACCGCGCTGCTTACGCATGCGGTACTTCACGCCGTTAGCCGTGTAGTTGCCATCCTCATCGATCACAGGCAGTTTAAAGCGTACCGACGTTGCCACACCCTCGACCGGCACAATGCGCACCGTGTACCAGTCCGATGCGCCCATGACGTTATCGTCACGCTCGACCTCGTAGCCAGTAATCGAAACACCCGCCCGTTGCAAGTTCATCACCATGCCTGCCACGTCACGCTGCATGACGTGCTTTACGTAGCGCGGATCAAAATCCAGCAGCGACGATTTGAGCATGGTCTTATCGAGCACCGTCGGGATGTCTTTGATCTTGCTAGGCGCTTCGATCTTCAGCACTTCCGGCGGGATCTGGATGAACTCGGCCAAGGTCGACTTACCATCGGGCGCTTTGAGCGTTTTGTAGCTCGAGGCAAGCTTCGTGTGGCGCAGCATCTCGTTAGCCGTAATCAGGCCGTAAGGTGCCAGGCGCTCACAAACGGTTTTCACGCCGTTCTCAAGCTCTCCTTCGGTAGCCGTTCCCGGCACATCCGGTTGCAGCTCAGGGGGCGCTTCCAGATCCTGGACCTTTTCGTTGATGCGCTCAAGCTCTGCGAGTTCAGCATCGATCTGCTTTTCCAGTTCGATGTCTTCATCGGCAGGCGCGACCAGGTCTTCCGGTTCATTGACCGAAGCCGGATCCGCTTGCTCATCGTCAGAAGCTACGTTGCACCCAGTGATCCCACTCGCCACCACTTCGGTAACGGTAGTGCCTGTGCTGCTGCTGGCTCCGGGCTTGGCTCCGGTGACGGGCTGATCGACGGGGCCTGTGGGGCCGGTTCCAGATTGGTTTTCCTTTGCTTGGCCGGTGGCCTCGGCCGCAGCGTTTTTTTCTTGCGTTTCCTCGCCAGTGCGCACCTTCATGAGCGAGATCATGAGGCGTAGCCAATAGCGCTGCACGTTCTTCGGTTGATAGCCCTGGTAGGATGTTTTGTCACCCTCGGGGATTTCCACCTTGGCAGGTTTACGCCAGCGGTTAATCAGCCCCAGGTTCATGATGAAGCACTTACCCGACTCTTGGAAGATCAGGTTAATGCGATCCATCTTTTCAACCGGGACCTTGGCCAGCAGCGAAGACGCGCGATTGTCACCGAACCACTTCCACAGTTCGATGAAAAAGAACGCTTCAGCGCTATTGAAGGTCTTGAGTAGCAGTTGATTCATGCCGCCATCGGCAGCTTGATTCAGCTTTTCCAGCGACGGGATGATGCGAGGCAGCGCCACGCGGATGAACTGATGGCGAGGCGACGCTTCAGCGACCTTGGCGATGTTTTCCCAGACGGCTGCTTGCTGGTTCCACCACTTATGGTACTCCGTGTAGATCGCACGGCTATAGTGGTAGTAGCGCGGAATGAACGCGTAGTTGTAGACCACCAGCGTCAGATCGTCACGCGTGGCCGCTTCCAGATCGAGCATCGTTTTAAAGCGCGGGTTGCGATTGCGAAACGCGCGGATGTCTTGAGCGGGCGGCTCGGCAAGCTTACGAGGCTTACTCAGGTTATCGCCATTCTCAACGACGTGCCCGATCATGATCTGCTTGTTGTAGCTGCGATACAGCAAGTCCTGGCTATCGGGACCCGCATCCAAAATGCCGTTACCGACGTAATGAAAGATCGAGGCACGCGGCAACTCTACCGCCTTGGTGGGCAGTAGCGGCGGCGTAGCCGAAGTGAGTTGATCGGTCTTGCGGATGCCCGCTTTCCGATACAGGTTTTCGTAATAAGGAATCACAGCGCTTCCCTTGTCAGGTTATGCCAAACGAGCGAGACCGTGGAGGTCGCAATCGAGGCAGAGAATTCGCCGCGTACGTCCACGTAAGCGTTACGCTTAGTGAAGTAGTCGCGCACTTCTTTTACCGATTCGTCCATGTAGACAGCGTTACCCGATGACGTATCGCCATCAAAGTCAGCCTGCATGCCTTCCAGACGAGCCGGGTGAGGTTGGAGGGTGTTGATGAATGCTGTATTGGTCGGAAACTCGTAGGCGGTGTGTTCATCGCCCAGCGGCTCCCAGTCCGGACCCAGTTCTCGCCGCACCTCGGTGCGCACCGTGGGTTTGACGTACATCCAGCTCGGATAGATCGAGTTGTTACCGGCGACCGGATAACGCGTCACGAAAATCGGATACTGGTTGATGCGCTTGTAGACCGCCAGGTACAGAAACTCGGCGAAGGTCATCGGGTGCACGTCTTCGACCTTACGGTCTTCGGGCAGCTCCTCGATGTCTTGAATCAGGCGGTACGTACCGTCCGGTCCTTTATAGATCAGGCCCAGGTAGTAGCCCGCGATCTCCAGTGGCTTGTGGCGAATACCTTCGTCAGCGAACGCCGAGACCACACGCTCAATCCCCTCATCTGTCATGTACTGATCGAAGTAGTGGGGTTTGAGTGCGACCGCTTCCATCTTGAGCGTACGCTTGTTCACGAGGTTGGCCGGTTGCTCAACCGTAGAGAACACCCGCGAGAGCCAGCCGTTACGCAGCAAGAACCCCGTGACAGGCAGCACTGCCTTACACGCTTGGTAAAGCCCGACGATCGTGTCGTTGAATTTCGGCGAGCCTTTCGCACCGATGACAGGCGTCGCGGTGTTCATGGCCGAGATCACGTTACGCGTACCGTTAAACGGACGGCGCGAACCCCACTTACCCAGGATGAGTTTCTTTTTGCCTTCGACCATCCGCTCGAGCATGTCGTACAGTTCGTTGAAAGCGAGCTGCAGCCGATAGCGCGGCGTGTTGATGATGTCTTGGTTCAGACGCGTGGCTGCTTCCGAGATCGTGTTGGCGATCCGCAACAGCTTGCGATAGATTTCGTTGATCTCGTCTTCACGCACCCGACCATCGTCACCGACCTCGATATCGCGCATGCCGGCAGGCATCACGATGATCTTACTGGTAAGGGCGACGTCTGCGTACTTCGTGAGCATCATGATGTTTTGCTCACGCGTGACCGAGGCTGTCTTACCGTGATCGATGTCTTTCCAGTGCTTCAGAAAGAAGTAGAACCCGGTCTCGCCGTTGATGGGGTCGGAGCGTTCGAAGTTTTTGATCTCTTCGTTCCACACTGCGAATTCGTTACCGGCGATGATCCCGGCATACAAGCGCTTCAGGCTCACCAAAGCGCGAAAGAGGACGGGGTGAAAGATCGGAATCTTGATATCGATAAAGCCGTAGCGCGTCCAGCGCTGCGGGTCCCCGACACGACCAAAGATCGTCGGGCTAAAAAGCCCTTCAGGGTGATACTGGCCCGTAGCGCCTTCGAAGTGATCGAGTGCAGTGACTTGTTGCACACCCTGCAACTTCTGCGGCGTGAGGTTCAAAATACTCACGTTAAAAGGGACGTCAGCGCGTTGCATGGCAAAAGTCCTAGGAAAATGGCTGAAACTATGAAGAGCTTTATTGCTCCAATTCTTAAGGAGCCGAATTATGGCACGCAAGAAAAAGCTGGAATTGGATGAGTTCGGATTTGACCGCGATCTGGAGATGCCCGATTTCAACTTTGACGCACCGCCTCCGAAACAGGACCGTAACCCCGTACTGGCTGCGGGTCGATCGTTCCTGAAAGGAGCTGCCGGTCAGGTCAAAAGCGAGTCGTTTATCCGTCGCATGATTAAGAGTTCGTTGCCCAAAGGCTACGGCTCGGCGATGGATTTGGCCGACGAAATTTCCAGTTCCGTTAATAGTCTATACCATACGGCCGCTAAAGAAATTAAGCCGCTCAAGGGGGACTTGGCGCGAACTGCTGCTTCTACACTACCCATGGCAGAGAAGAAACTGCCCAAATCTATCGTGGATCGTCAGCGTAAACTCGCTGAGATGGCCCGCACGGGATCGGGTACGCCGTCGGCTGAGCAGATGCGTGACGCATCGATTGCTGCGATGATGAACGATGTGTTCAAAAACCAGCAAGAGTCGGCTGCACACCAAGACCGCAAGGAAGAATCGCGCGAGCAGCTGCGCCAAGGTCTGGAGCAAATCCGCCACCGCGATAGCGTCTCGCAACTGAACGCGATTCGCATGGGCGTGCAGCAACTCGCCATGTACCAGGAGCGTGTGGGGAACCAGTACCAGCGCAAGATGCTGGAGCTGAACTACCGCAAATACTTCCTGGCGATGGAAGCGTTTGAAGAGCAAAAGCGCACGAGCGCTATGCTGCAGCAAAACCTGGAAGCGATCAGCAAGAACACGAGCTTGCCGGACTTTGTGAAACTGCAGACCAAAGAGCGGTTCGCAGAACTCATGCGTAACAAGTTCTTGGGCGGCATGTCGGACATGGTCTTTGACCGCCGGCGTAATTTCCTGCAAGGCGTTACGCAACGTCTGGGCGCTAACATCAAGGGCGCAGCGCAAGGCTTCGCAGGCGGTGTGCGCATGGGCTTGTCGGGTGTGGAAGCCATGGCTGATGCCGCCCGTCTCGAAGAGGAGATGGCAGAGCTTACTGGTGAACGCACGACGGGCACGCAACGCGCAGCTGGCATTGCCGGAAGTTTCGGTGCCGACTACTTGGGTTCGAAAATCGGTGCGAAGCTGCGTGGCCGAGCTGAGAAGAATCCGCGTTTGGTGCGAGGCGGCAATCGCCTGCAGTACCTGGTGAATAACTTCCCGCAGCTCGCTGAGCAGTACGCCCGAAGCGGCAAGCATGAATCGGGTCCTCTGGGCGGCCTGGTGCGGTTCTTTAAGAACTCCATCCCGGGTCAGACGGACTTTAAGGTCGGACGCGATTCGGTCAAAGACCTGCAAGCGCCTTCGGTCTTTACTCGGCAAGCTGCCAAGTCCCTCACGGAAATCATCCCGGGGTTCTTGGCGCGCATCCATCAAGAACTGCAGATCATCCGTACGGGCGATGCGAATGCACCGCTTCTGTCGTATGACTTTAACCGCAACAAGTTCGACACCCAAGCGAATGTGCGGCGCGCTGCGTTTGACTCCATGTTTGATTCGGGGCAAACGAAGTACAACCGTGAAGACACCGATCGCTTGATCGACGAGGTTGAAAAGTCCTCGGGTAAGAAGCTCTCCAAACGCGAGCGTGAAGACCTGGGACGGCGTTTGCTGCAAGACAACCTGAATAACGGGTTGTTTAGCAAAGAGCGCATGACCGACTCGGCTACGTTTGGTGGCGGGCTGCGCGGTAAGAAGTACGCGCAGCTTTTCAGCAAACACTTGGCTAACGACACGACGGGTCAGAAGCTTACCGACACGGCTGAGAAGTTCTCCAATCTGGGCCGCTGGGCAGGTGATCCGCGCGCGCTCATCCAGTCGTACATCAACGCTGGGCAAGAGGACTTCCTGATCGATGCAGGGATCATCAAGCCTGACGGCACGATTGACGAGAAGAAGCTCTACGCGTACTTCTACGGCGATAAGTACACGCCCTCGGGCGCAGGCGCGAACCCCATGACGGGTGGCGGCTTTACGGCCCGGCCTTCGATGGCCTCGTCGGCTCCGGCTTTTGCTGCGAGCCCTGCGCGTGCTGACGGGATGGATGCGTGTAACTGCGACGAGATCCTGGAAGCTATTCAGCGGGCGGATCAATCCGAGCGTCTGGACAAAGCCAACGAAACGCTGCTGCGAATCGAAAAGCGTCTGGATCAACCGCTTGCCATGCTGGGTGTGGGTCAAGTTGATGGTCCGCCTCCGGCGGGTGCTGCTGACAACAAGCGCTGGTGGCAAAAGAGCATCGGCGATATGTTGGGCGGTGCGGGTCGAGGTGCTGCGCGTCTGGGTCGCCTGGGTAACCGGATTGCTGAGACGGGGTTTGGCGCAGTGCGTCAAGGTGCGATGACGGGCTTTGGTCTGGCTCGCTCTAGCGCTGGTGCTGCGCTTAACGTACTGAAGGGTACGTTCTCTACCGGCATCAACGATGTGTTCGTGCTGGGTGAGAAACTCCCGCGTCTGTCGGCTCTGAAGCTCAAGGCTGGCGAGTACCGTGACGCTGCTACTGGCAAAGTCATCAAATCGTTCAAGGACATCAAGGGCGATGTGGTAGATGCTGCCGGTAACATCGTGCTGCGTAAAGACGAGATCAAGACCGCAGTCATGAAAGCTGGCGCGCAAGGCAAGAGTCACTTCTTGACTGCGCTGGGTGCAGTGACCAAGTTCGGTAACGATGCGGTAAACCAAGCCTTCAGTGCTGCCACCGGCGTGTATGGCACGGCACTTGGCATGGCAAAGAACCTGGTCGGTAAGTTCTTGGACGGTCCTCGCGACGTGTACATCAAGGGCAAAGAAGATCCGGTTCTACTCGCTCGCATCATGCGTGCTGGCGGCTATCGCTCAAAGCGCACGGGTAAGGTCATCGCGAAGGTTGGCGATATCGACGGCACTGTTATCAATGATGACGATGAAGTCGTACTGACCGAAGACGACATGAAAACGGGGTTGCTTGACCAACACGGAAAACCCATCCGTACGGGTCTGGGTAAACTCGTGGGCATGGTAACGGATACGGCAGGCAAGGTCCTGGGAGCTGGTAAGCGGATTGGTAACTTCCTTTTGGGAGGCGCTAAAGACGCGATCGAAGGCTTTAAGGATTTGCTGGGCGGTATCTTTGGCGGATTGGGTGGACGCGGTGCGCGCAAAACGCGCGGCGTACTCTACGAGATTCGCGACATCCTCTTGGAACGCTTGCCTAAGCCTAAGCGTCGTGTGATCGGTGATTCGACTGGCGACGGTATTCGTGACGGTAGCTACGCAGACCTGAAACGTTTGCGCGATGCGCGCGCAGCCAAAAAGGAAGGCGAAGCGCAAGAGCGTAAAGGCGGTAAAGGACTCCTCGGTTCGATGGGCGCAGGCTTTGCAGCACTCATGGACAAGCTTCGCGGCAAGAAAGAAGGCGAAGAAGAGGAAGGTGGCGACGGCGACACGTATCTCCTTGGAGGTGGTGGCGACAGCGACGGCAAAGACAAAAAAGGAGGTAAGAAAGGTAAAGGCTGGAAAGAGACCAAGGGCTTTTGGAACAAGGCCAAATGGTTGGGTGGCAAAGGCTTGTCTGGTCTGGGCTCTGCTGCCAAGTGGGGTGCAAACCTGCTGGGCATGGGCGGTATCCTGGGTGCGGCGGGAAGCTTCTTGGGTGGCGCGGCTTCGCTCGCGGGTTCCGCTATCTCAGGCGCAGTAGGTCTGGGTGGTACGGTCCTTTCGGGCTTGGCCAGTATCGTGGGTGCTCCGGTGCTTCTCGGTGCTGCAGCTACGGCTGCGATCGGTTACGGTGGCTACAAGGCCTACCAGTACTTCACCAAGAAGACGCTCGATACGTGGTCCACTATTCGTTACGCGCAGTACGGCTTCTTGCCTTCGGATGAGAAGAACCTGCAAACCGTGCTCGGCCTGGAAGACTTGGCTCGTAAGGGCTTGGTCAAAGGCCAAGGCGGCTCGCTCACCTTGGGCGAGAAAGAGTTCAACATTGCTAAGGCTCTGAACAGCTTTGGCGTGGATATGGACAACAAGCGTAACGTAGAGCGTTTCATGCGCTGGTTCCATGGCCGCTTCAAACCCGTCTACCTCACCACGGTCAATACGCTGTGGCGCATGACGGGCTCGGACGATCTGGATAAGATCGACTCGAAGCTTGAAGACAAAGACAAGGCCAAGTTCCTGGAGATCATCAAGTTCCCCGAGGGTCCTTACGGACTGCTCGATTCACCTCTGCCTGGTCAGCGCTATTTGAAGGCTGGTCCGAGCGAAGTGAAGAACCTGGTGGAATTGGCTGAAGCCAAGATCGCCAAGGGCGAGTCTAAGTCTGACGATGCGAAAGCCGATGACAAAGCGAAAGCTGCAGTCTTTGGCATGGCGGCTGCTCCGGCTGTGGTTGAGAACGCGGGCGGTGCTGCATTTGTCTCGCGTAAAGGTCAGGCTGGTAAGCTCGATTCCAAAGCCATCGCAGGAATCAAGAGCAATACGGGTGCGGGTTCTACCCAAGCCTCTACGGCCGGCATGATCTCGGTCACGGGCCAGAAGGCACTCTTTAGTCGCGCGTCTGGCGGCAAGGTCGATGAGCTCACGGCGATTCGCTTTAAAACTTACGGCCTGAACTCCATGGATGCGGCCAAAGTGCGTACGCTCGATACGCTAGAAGACTACGTGCTCAAACGCGTGGCCTACTCTGGCGAGAAAGCCGCGTACTGGTCGGGGTCGGTTGAGCAAGCCAGCCAAGCCCTGGCGCCTGTCTTTGGGATTGGCGCAATCAACACCGACGAAGGCTACGACTGGATCACTTGGTTTAACCAACGCTTCCTGCCTGTCTTCATGAACTACCTCACAGCGCTGCACCAGGCTACGGGCAAACTCAAGCCTGAGCAAGCGCTCGCGACTCTGAATCCGAACCAAGCCATTGATGTTGCGATGGCGACGTACACGACGATGAGTAAGTTTGGTGGGGAAACGAAAAGCGTGTGGGGCATTCCGACGAGCCCCTGGGCTGGTTACGTGCTCAACAGCGAATCGAAATCCACTGAACTGAATATGCAAAGCCTGAAAGACCAGGCTAAGCGTACGGTTCTTGAAGAAAAGCAGGTCTCTGATGCCGGGCTTGAGAAAGCCAAGCGTGAAGAGGCTAAGGAAGGCGAGGAAAAGCCGGGCTTCTGGTCGCGTCTGTTTGGAAGCGACAAAAAGAAGACCGAGCAAAGCCAGGGTGCCAAACCCACGCTCACGGAAAACGAAGGCGGTGCCGCTTTCGTCTATCGTGGTCGGGCGCGTACCGATGGAGCAGCGGCAGCGCAAGCGGCTGACCAGGCTGACGGCGGTTCTCGAATCGATCGTTACCGCGCAGCGTCTCGCCAGGCTCGCGAAGCCATGGCGCGCATCAACGGTAACTACGAGTCGCTTCCGGGTTCGGCCGCAGGTGGTGCCGCCGGCATGGGCGGTGGTGTGGCTGTCCAGCATCCGGGTAACGGAACTGGCGGTAGCATTAACGACTTGCCGGAACCGAAGGGCAACAAATCTTGGACGGCACTCAAAGACCTCATCATTGGGGCTTCGAAGATGGCTGGAGTGGACAAGGGCTTGATGGCGACCATGGCCGCAATCGAGTCCGGGTTTAACTGGCAAGTGAAGGCGGGCACGTCTTCGGCTACCGGGCTGTACCAGTTCATCAAGAGTACGTGGCAGACGATGCTCCAGCGGTACGGGGCAAAGTACGGGATTGCGCCAAACACCCCACCGACCGATCCGCGTGCAAACGCGCTCATGGGTGCGGAGTTCTTGAAGGAAAACACGAAGGCATTGCAAGGCGTGGTGAATCGCCCGCTGACCGATACCGACATGTACCTGGCGCACTTCTTGGGTGCGGGTGGCGCGCGGCAGTTCTTGCGTGCTGATCCGAACGCCATTGCCGCGACTGCCATGCCGGCAGCTGCCCGTGCGAACGCATCGATCTTCTACAAGAACGGTCGACCGCTTACCTTTGCTGAAGTGTATCAAGTCATCAATGGTCGCGTGCGTTCGAAGGGTAAGCAGTTTGGGATCGATACCAACACGCCGGAAACGGCTGCTGGTGCGGCTGCTGGTGCGGCTGCGGATCAAACCGCAGCTCGTGTCGATGATGCCTCGGGTCCTGTGACGGCAAGCCTGAACAACGATCCGGTGAAATCCCAAGATCCGAAGTTGCCTGGTCAAACGCCCGCGCCTTCGTCTTCTAGTTCGTTTGCTGCACCGGGCGCTCCGGCTGTGGCTTCGACTGCGACGCAGGAAAACCCGATCGGTCCGGTGGGCGTCACGCCTACCCAGCCCGTGCAGTTCCAGCCGTCTGCGCAAACGCTCAGTTTGCAAGAGCAGCAGCGGTACCAAAAGCAGTTGCAAGATCAAGGCATGGGTCCGACCAACGAGATCCTCACGCGCTCGCTGGATGTGCAGTCCCAGATCCTTGCTGAGATCAAAGGCCTTAGCCAAAAGCTGGGGGAACGCTCGCAAACTGCTCCGGCAGCCAATGATGCGAACCCGGTAGATGCTGCCGTGCAAACGCGCGCATCTCGCCAGCAACCTCAAGCCATGCCGCGCAGTCCGGTGAGCATGGCGCATGCAACGT
This sequence comes from uncultured Burkholderiaceae bacterium, assembly GCA_937871985.1. Next base: position 21,289 of record CALMPB010000400.1, on the reverse strand, counting down.
AAGAGAGTATGAGGGGTGGCCTACGGGTCACCCCAATTACTTGCATTGGAGAAATACGTGGCCAGTCCTCTTTCACGAGATTCCGCTTGGATCCGTCAGTCCTTTCTGGTGCTGGCTGACGATCTGGAAGAAGTGGATGTTCAAAACCGAACACACAGCACCGCCAATTTCAAGTACACCGATACCACGCCGGGCGGAAACTTCGCTATCAATCCGCTGCCGCAGTTTTGCGACAACGCCGATCTGAATATCCCGAGTCGCTTTAAAGCGAGCCAGGGCATGGGCCGGTACTATAGCGAGGCCTACGACGATAACGCGCAGATCATCCATTTGCGCTTTGGCGTTGCCCGGTTCAATTCGCTCACGCAATTTTTCTCTGGGTTCTACAACACGAGCGCAGGCCAGCTCGCCCGTACGGGTCGTTCGACTTCGGCGCTTTATGCGATTGGTCGGGCCACTGCATTCGTGGTGAGCATCATGAGCTGGAAGCTTCTTGCTGTCCACATCCTGGGCCGCAGCTTCAAGTTCTTTATCGATAAGCCTTCGAGTAAGTTCTATTACTTGAAGCCCACCATGCCGCTTTACTGGAACGCCGTTACGACGATCGTGAACCAATTGGCGGTGAACCGGGGCGTCGTGCCGCGTATCGGTAGCCAAGACCAAAGCGCACTGAACGACAAGTACGAGTTTGATGATAGCGCGCTTTTGCAGCTGCATCAGCTCTTGCCTGAGATCTTCATGGAAAAGGGCGGCATTGACGTCTACGCGCTGGCTAACCGCGCGCAGCGTCTGGCACACCGTCATCGCGATTTCATGCAGTCTCGCCTGAACACCAACGGCATCGGTAGCAACTACGCCAACGACGACATCACCGATATCTCCAAGCGCTTCCAGCAGATCATGGATAACCGCCTGGAAGATCAGCCGCCTACGTATCAGAAGTATCTGGATACGTGGTTTGAGGCAGAAGCTTCCAAACCGAAAGGCGCTGACAACGGGGATTCGGACGCTTCGACAGAATCGGTCGTAGTGGATGAGGAAACGGGTCTGGAAGAACCTTCGGCAGTTGAGAAGTGGGCGCAGATGCTCTCGGCTGAGTTTGACGATGGCGGAGCGTTTGCCAGCTTCCGAGTCAATGCCACAGGCCCCATGTCGGAAAGCTTTTCCAGTACGACAACCGAATCGGAGATCGCTAACAAGATCAACAGCATGTCGAGCCAGTCGCGGTCGACGAACTTTAACTTTGCCAACGGGAACCTGGGCGGCGGAGTAGTGGGTTCGATCCTGGGTAGCGCGATTACGGCTGTCAAAGACTTCGGTGCAGGCGTCATGGATCAGCTGCAGATCTCAGGCCTGGCAGCGTTGGGTGGTGCGGCTTTTGTCGACATTCCTCAGCACTGGCAAGCCTCGTCAGCCACCCTGCCTCATGCGTCGTACACGGTGGAGCTGCGCACCGCGTATAACAACCCGATGTCGCAACTGCTGAACCTAGACATCCCGCTTGCGATGTTGATCGCTGGGGCATTGCCGCTGGCAACCGGTAAGCAGTCCTATACCTCGCCCTTCCTTTGCGAACTCTACGACCAGGGTCGCTGCCAAACGCGTCTGGGCATCATCGATTCGATGACGGTCACGCGTGGCGTTGGAAACCTGGGCTGGACCAACGAAGGCAAGGCTACCGGCATTGACGTGACCTTTACGGTTAAGGACTTGAGCTCGATGATGTACATGCCGATCTCGGCAGGGTTTTCGCTTAATCCCTTGGACGGGATCTTTGACGATCAAACCACTATCAACGATTACTTCTCGACCTTGGCCGGCATGAGTCTTGCCGATCAGATCTACACGTGGCGTCGCTTCAAACTCAACCTCACGCGTAAGATCGCCAACTGGAACAACTGGGCGAGTATCTCGCACTTTGCCAGCTGGTTCGGTGACATCCCGCCGGTGCGGATTTTCTCTGCCCTTTACGCAGGTACCTCGCGCGGTTAAAGTACGGCATAGCGCCCAGGGGAGCTCCCCTGGGCCTATATGCCTTTTATGCCGTGAGCGTCAGAGGACTGACCACACGCGGATTTGTGCGCACCGACGTGGCAGCCACCGACAGCGGAAATGCCTTAGAGAGCTCGGAAGCAACGTCACGCTTACCAAACATCGAAGCAAAGCCAAAGAGCTTATCGTCGATGTTTTCCGAAGCCTTGGCGCCGATATCGAACGTGCGCTGCAAGTCTTTGCTAAAGCTGGTAACTTGCGAGAGGTTAAAGACCGATTCCGCACCCGCACTCGTTTGACGCGTTGCTGTGTTCCATTTCGAATCCACCGCCGAGAATGCAGTGAGAATCTCCGAGAAATCACTGGAGCGCTTTTGCGTGGTCGAGCCCAGCGGAGCTTGATAGGTCGAACCGAAATCGCCCAGCACGTTCGGGTTAAGCATCTTGAGCGCACCGACCGGACTGGCTTGCGCCATGTCTTGGAGCGTGCGGTGATCGCTACTTTTAACCACATCCGGCAGAACCATGGCCACCACGCGCCGCGTGATGACGCTATCGGTGATCGCCGACATCACGCTCGAATAGCTTTGCGGAATCCCGTAGCGAGACGCTTCGCTAATCACGCCCGAAAGCACAGCTGCCGTTGAATCCCGATCGTTAATCGTCGCTCTGCTCGTATCGCCCGAGATGCTGTTAATGAGCGAACCCACCGCATTCAGGTTAGTGAGGTTGGTGCTGGCAACGCGCTGCGCGACATTACCCACTTTCATCACAACACCCGCGCCATCCTTCACATAGCCCGCAATCGTGCTTTGCAAAGAGCCGTCGTCTTTCACGTCTTTGAGCGCCGTCGTAACGGTACGACCCATGACGGAAGTCGCAGCTAGGATTCGGTTTAGCAGCGCCTGCTTACTGACCACGGCCGTGCCATTGGCAAAGCTTTGCACAATGGGCGCCATCGAACGAAACGCTTGCAGACCCCCTTGCAGTGCAGCTTGCACGTCAAAGTTGTATTTCTGCGTAATGTCTTCGATGGCGTTAACCGTTGTGCCATTGGTTTTCTTGTAAACGTCAACCACCGCCATGTTACGATCGGCGGCTGAGACAAAAGTAGTCGGAGCGAGTTGGCCGGCCATGGCTAATGTCCTTGTATTGAAGCAAAAAAAAAGAGGTAGGGGATGAGCCTACCTCCTACCATTTTCGTGACGTCACGAAATAGGCGGGTATTCCACGGTCGGGTACGGCAAGCCTTCCTTGATCAGGCGGCGCACTTCTTCCATGCCTTGGGACAACCACGCGCTTTCTTTGGGACGGATCTGCAGATTGGCAGGCCCCCAGAGGTAGTAGTTGTCAAAGGGCAAGGTCGATTCGATGACAGCGGCCTTGATCTTCGGGTTGTTCATGATCTTGAAGTAATTCGCTTCAAGGATGATTTCTTGGAAGTTCTTGCAGTACACGGTATCCAGGCCTTGGGCGTACTTCTTCGCTTTAGCCCCTGCACACTTGCGCAGCGCATCGTCCTTGTCTTTCAGACGCAGCCAGTGCCACAGCCCTTCCAGGCAGTAGAACAAGCCATAATGCGGATGCACGAACGGCGCGTAGTAAAAGTGAGCCAGCATGCGACCCACTTCCGTTTTACCTTCCATGTGCAGGTTGATGTGATCGACGCCGTCGGTTGCCGTGGTAAAGGCCGGTTTGGTGACTTTGCGCTTATCGGGCTTACCGGTGGTCATAGATGCCTCGTGTGTTCCAGCGTACTGGGTTATCGTTTGTTGCAGCATCAGGAATCCGATGCCTCTTCGTCTCGCATTTCGCCAGGCGCGCCCGGTCGACCGAAGTCCACACTGCGCGTGTGAATGGTCTTTTTGCCGTTAGCGTGCCGAAGCGTGAGTTGAATATCCAGGCCGCGCACCTTCAGGAAACGCAGGGCCTTGATAAAGAGGCGCCAGGTCATCGAGGGCTTGGCCAATTCATTGACCATGTTGCCACGTTCGCTGATCTGAGCGCGATTGTTCTGTTCGATGTTGTTGGCTGGATCGGTCAGGTGATCGGTCATCAACACGTTCCACTGGTTGTAGCTGATGTCCAGATCAAAAAGGATCTGTCGCCACAGGCCAGCGAGAATCCCACCGACTCCGGTGGTCTGGTTCTTTTCCTTATTCGGAGATTGAAGAAGTCGAATGATGGCGCTTTTAGCCATGTCATGCTCCTTGGTTTCTTTTAGCCTAGGTCACGGTCAGTCGTGATTCGGCTCATTATTTACTCGGCGAGGCTAACCTCGATGAGTGTGACGAGTAAGACTCGAAGATTGACGAACAACTGTCTGAGCATACGCAGGTTGTGCTCAAACGGTCCATAAGATGCGGTATCTGAGGGCGCCATGAGCACGCACAGACGCCGAGCTTGTTCGGCCAGGTTACGCACTGCCACAACCGGATCTTGGTAGTGGTTGGCGCTTGTGAGAAAGAACTTCTCAACGGTGACGGGCACGGTCGTGATTTCCACCATGGTAGGCGTCACATGTTTGCCTCCTTCAATGTGATCGGCAAAGTACCGAAGTTTGAGAGTGTAAAGATCGATGTTGTGGTAAAGCGCATCGAACGTAGTGACGGCACCCGTGAAGGGCCGATAGCGTTTGAACCGCGTTGGCTCCAAGCGATCCAAAAGCTCCAGACACAATTTGCGACTGGGCTTGGATTCATCAGGAGCTTTTTCTACCACGGCAGCGATTTGTTGCTTGACCTTCTTTTTCCGAAGGAAGTCAGGTAACCAACGCATTGCAGCTCCGTAAGTATGATTAGGGATGCCGGATTTCCCAGCGTCCCATGTTGATGATATGTGATTGAAAAGCCTTTGAGGTACCTACCATGACTGAACCCGTAACGAATCCACTCGCGGAAGACGTGGTGGAAACGGCTGAACAGCAACTCGCCTTTACCCAGAACATCCGTCGTCGGGCAGCTAACCATCTGCTGCGCAATGGCCGAAACCCTGAGGGCGATGAGCTCGATAAGCTCCTCAAGATTGTGGATGGGATGGACCGCCAAGTCCTGACCCTGAAACGCATCAACGCTGACCAAGCCTCGGCGGGGGCACTGGCTCAGCATACAGCATTGGTCTCGGAAGCACTTTCTCAGATCGGCCGTAAAGACCCGTACCGCTTCAAACGCGGCGAAGGCGAAGTGGTCGATGTGTCGACGATCCCGCAACTGGGTGATGAGGTGCCCCGCCCGGAGATGGTTCCGGGCGAGACCGACATCAATCCACCCACGATGGATATTGTCGAATTCAACAAGAAGTTCGAGAATCAACCGCCCGCATCGCCTTGAGCACCTGGCGTAGCCTGCACCTGTCCGGACTGAGCGTCAGGGACAGGTGCAGGCTTTATGCCGGCTTTCTGGGCGGTGCTGTATGCGATGCAGTAGTTCTCGACGTCTATGACGTTGAGGCCAATTATTCCAGACAGCATCACCCGAGCCATGGCCCACGGATGCATGTTCTTTCTTAACAGCTCCTCAAGCTCTGCAGGAGTCGGTTCCTTTTGGAAGTAGAGAGCCGGGACCAGCATCTCTACCGAAGGCAGAGTCGTCTGCTCGAAGGCCTTAGCTTGAGCGTCAAGCCAATCTTCGTAGTGGTAATTGATGATGACCGAGAAGTTGTCCTTCAGGTATTCAGGAGTCAGCTCGGCAACACTTTTACGAATGATCTTCACGTCAGCGAGGTTTTGTACCCGCGCGGCTACTGCTTGGCGGATCGTGTCTGCTTCTTCATCCGTGAGTTCGTAAGGGAAGATATTCAGGTACAGATCGCTGCGCTCGGTGTACGGGTCGTAGGAGCCGTCGTACAGCTTTTCGACCAGCACCATTTGCAGCGCGAGAAACATGTTCGTGATGGTGGACGCTTGGAGCGTTTCCACGTCACGGTTGGCATAAAGCGTTTTGTAACGCTCCATGTCGATTTCCAACTCCGGGACGAGCTTTTGAAAGTCGTCCGTGGTACGCGTGTGGTACTTGCCGGATTTCAAGACTGCTTTCGCAATCTCGGGATCCAGGCGAGCAAGCGTGCCCAATCGAGTATCGAGTACCGCATCAAGCGGGATCAGGATACTCTTCTTGTTGGGGTTTGTCGGTTTGGACATGCGAAGATCCAAAGGGTTTATGAAAGCCGCCCAGTAAAACTAGACGGTCACGTTTGTCCAGCAGATGCGGACGGTTTCTTCGGCGGTTCTTCCGGCGTGGGTGTGACGTACAGTTGAATCAACAGCAGCATCAGCAGCCAGCGGTTTTTGTCAATGACGTTGTAGGCTTCGGCGCGCGTGGCCAAGCGCATCCGAAAGTCCAGGGGAGATGCGTCTTCGCCCGGATTCTCAGCAGTGTAGAGCACGCCGTCTTGTTCGTTACGCAGTCCCAGGCCGTCGGCAAGGTTCTGGATGAGCGCGCCTTCCTTGCCAGTGTTCTCACCCCAACGCGCAAAGAAGTCAAAGCGCAGCATCGTCACAAAGTAACGAACCTGTTCATCTTTGAAGACTTCACCCGAAATGGTGATCAGGCCCTCAGGCGTAACCAGCAGATAGGGTTTATGCTGAAAGACCAGACGCCGGACAAACTTCTTGACTTTGTCGCCGTACTCGTCATCCAGACGCGCCACGGCTTGTTGGAAGGCTTCGGCGAACACGCGTTCGACGATCTTCATTTCCTGATGGTGCAGGTTGCCGTTTGCGGCAGTAGTCATGGTTAGATCTTCGTGTCAAAGTGCATCGAGGTGAGGATCGTTTTCAGTGTCTGGGTAGATTTGACTCCACCGCTAAACGGTTCAACCGCCGCTTGGCTGGCATGACCCGTTTGGCCAATGAAACGATTGGTGGCGTTAAAGCCCTTTTCGTCACCGCCCCGATACTTGATGAGTTCGAGAACCGAGAAGCCGAGGTCACGCGCGGCCAGAATCTGCAGCTCCGGGTAAGAGATCTTACTGCCCTTGGATTTGCCCGTAGGCTGGCCGGTCATGTCATCAACCGAGCGGTTATCTTCAGGAATGGAGATCTTCTTAACGAGGAGCTGTGCTTGGCGACGGAAGGGCAACAGCAACACGGGGTATTTTTCAGGCGTCACATAACGCGTGCCATCCGCACCCACCATCGACAGATGTTGGAAGTGCGGGACTTTGTAGCGCTTACCGAAATCCAGATTGCGCTGCGTGGACGTTTTGGTACTCTTCAGGTTCGGAATCACTACGGCCAGGCGAGTGGTCTTTTGTTTCAGACCTTGCATGAACTGGGCGAACTGCGCATCGGACATTGCCGACAAACGATCTGCCCAGATCTTGCTGTTATCCTCGTTGGAGGTCTCGCCAATAGCCTTAATGATCCATGCCTGAGCTGCGGCTCGATTTCCAGCCATGGGTAGGTTTCCTTAAATCGGGAGCGACCAGAATCACTTGCACGAGCAATTGCTCCTTGCGGGCAATGTCCTGCATGTGCTTGGTACCTTTAGACATACCATCCCAGTAGGAGAGTAGCCGTTTTCCGATCTTTGCCATCTCGGCATTACGCAAATAACCAGCGCGTTTGCCGTACTGATCCCAGTCCGCTGGCTTCGGAATCCACGGGTAGTGGTTCTCCTTACACCAACGAATAATCATGGCGTCTGCTCCTGCCGAAGCTTCGCCTGAAATAAAGACGACAGACTCCTCTCTCGGAATCTCCAGGAGATAGTGCTCCAGGAAATACCGAAAGAGAGGATAGTCGTTAAAGCTCCGACTACCGGCTACGATAATCGGAGTGGTAAATTCAGGCAGTTCGGCCTCGGTGAGCTCGCCGATTAGCCCAGGTCGTTTTGGACGATAAAGGGCGCCACATTCTCGGTAAAAAGACCCAACCATATCACGATCTCCCCTTGGTCCACGAGGTAGTAGCGCTCGTGCTGCGTGCTCACGTTGGCGGCCACGCCGTGCTCGCCCAGGACGTTGCGCCAGTAGCGGTTGATGAGAAAGCGCTGCTCGTTATGGGTGAGTTCAGCTTTCACCGCATCAGGAGTGACTTCTTTCAGCCAGGCCGTCGGGCGCTTGTGGCCGGCCATGGCGAGGACGTCGCTGATCAGATCGGCGAGGTACCCCACGCGGTTGTGTTCGGGGTCGAAGGTGGGCATTGCGAGTTTGGCTTCCATGCTTATTCCAGGTAAGGGGGTAAGGTTAGACGCGCGTGAAGCGCCCGTCTTCCATCAGTTGCATTGCGCGGTAGTAGATAATCCCTACCGCTTGGTTTGTTTCGTAGCGACGGTATCCATAGGCTACGGTGCCGTCAGCTTCCAGGAAGTTATCCCAGGGCAGTGAGCAGATTTGATACAGCCCGCCAGACTTCACATGGCGAACCACCTCATCGACCGCAAAGCGAAAGACCTCCGAAGAGATCTCTTGCGTGCCCAGCTGCGCTTCCAGACGCGCGCCGTCAACCAGTTGGTCAGTCACCGAGTAAGGGACTTTGGCATCCGGTGCTTGCGCGACTTTGACCGTAGTGACACCAGCGGCCGAGTTCACGACCGTGGTTTGAGCTTTGGCGTTATTCAGGCTCGCTCGCGCGTACACGACCTGCAAAGCGTTACGCACGCTATGGACCGTAGTACGCACGATCGTGCGGCGCATCTCAGGGGTGACGACCGCGTCGTTCATGTTAGGCAGCCTTTTTCAGTTGAGCCCGGTGCTTTTTCAGCGATTCCAGGTAGAACGCTTGGTCGGGACGTACAACGTCCTTGACGGCAGCGGGAACTTGCTCATCGGTCAGCCAGTACGGGACGTAGAGCTTTTGACGCATGCGCAGCAAATCGAAGGACGAGAGGAACTGCACGTCTTGCAGGTGGTTGTTGTACGTCCACCAGCCACGGGTGTCCAGGAGCATGTCCCAGTCATAACCGAGCGCTTTGAGGTCGTCGTACAGTTCTTTGGGCGTGCAGTACAGGTCACGCCACTGCGGCCACAGATACGACATCTGAAGCATCTCGCTGGTGATGTTCATCGCCCGGCGCAAACGCGGATTGGTATCGAGCAGGCCACGCACCGTCGTGCGCATGAGCTTGACTTCAGGCAGAAGCGAGAGCGAGTAGGTCGTGTTGTTGCCCTCGAAGCCGTAGTTGCCAAACGTCTTGCAGTGGTTAAATTCGGTCAGTGCCGGCAGCACGCCTTCGCGCTGCGAAGCGATGATCGAGATGTTCTGGCCCGAAGGACCCGACTTGCCACGCAAAAGCGTGATCTTGATTTCCTTCAGATCTTGCTCGTCCTTGGCCCGATCGAATTCGTCCCGGGGCCACTTGGGGCCGAGACGATCATCAGCGGTGATGGCCTTGGTGTCAAAGCACTGCCAGCAGTTGTGCGTGACGAAGGTGAACTTGTCGGTCGTGCCCTTGATCTTGTCACCGTGCTTGAGCGTGGTGAGCTTTTTGATCGGGACCTGGCCACCGGGACCTGCGTTTTGCATGGTCGATTCTTTACCGATGTGCGCGGTCATGAGGAGGTAGTTGTACGCAGCGCCATTCAGGCGCGGCGCTTCCATCAGGAACCGCAGCTTGGCCAAGCCCTGGCGCATGTGAATGGTGTTGCCACCCGATTCACCCAGCTCGTTTTTGTCCTGCATGTCGATCACGTCATCGGTTTCGAACTCGGTGAACGAATCGACCGACGTGATGGTCGGCACCAGCATCGGCATGAACCCGGTGCGTTCGCGATTCCAGAAAGGCGTGTCGCGCGACAGGACTTTCGTGTTCTTGACTTTGTTCTCCAAGAACTCCTTTTGCTGCGCGTACCACTCGTTGCCCGAGTACACGGTTTTGTCCGTGTGGATCCAGCGCCCGGTCATGAGCACGTCTTCGCCCAACAGGTCGTGCACGGTGCGGATGCGACCTTCCGAGATCTGGTGCTCGTGCTTGTTCACTTCCGTGTCGTAGTCCGACCCGGTGGATTCTTGCATGCGAGCCAGCGCCGTGAAGGCCATGTGGTCCATCACGGTGGTTTTGAAGTTGTTACCGATCCCGACCACGCCGGTAAAGGTAGCCAGGCCGCCGTTGATCACGTGCTCGCCAAAGCGACACTCCAAAATAAAGCCCGTCGGAATATCGAGCAGCGCCCCGATGTTGATGAGCGTCTTGACGACTGGGGCCGGGGTAAAGTTAGGGCGAAGCGCGTCCACAAAGTTCTCCTAGGAACTGATTAATGTCTTATCAAAAGATGCGGCTCACCGCTTTATTTTTACAAACCATGCGTAGCACTTGTATTTAACATTCAATTCTATGTATTGAAACACGCCCCTACCGACCCTCTTCCAAGTGAGTCACACATGCTCCAAGAATATCGAATCCAGAAAGACGTGCTCTCTCTGGAAGCCTTCTCTGTCTCCGATCTGTCGGCTTCGCTGAAAAAGCTGTTCCCCACGCTGGGTGCGGGTCTGCTGGGCGTAGCGAACAAGTTCGTCCCCGATACCCCGGTCGTGACGCTCACCGGCAAGCAAAGCGACTTCGTGCGTGAAGTCAAAAAGCACGCCTTCCTCGATCTGGGTCCGATCTACGCGTACGTGCCCGAAGGCATGAGCGTGCGCTACCTCGATTACCTGCATGCGCTCGAACCGGCCGTGCAGCATGTGACCAATGTCATGGGCATCGTGGTCGCGCCCTTCACGGCATTCCTTGCTCAGCTCGTCTCCGAAGACGATGCGAAATTCAGCACCAAGGAACTCACGCAGTTCCGTGATCTGGAAAAGCGCCGCGAAGTGGTACTGAAGGGCCTGCAGCGTTGCTTTACCTCGGGCTCCACGCAAAACGAATCGACCTTCGGCAAAGTCGTCTCGCGTAACGCTGACTGGGAAGAAGTCTTCTCGCGCGCCTCGCGCCTGGCTGACACCATGACGGCGGTCGATCGCAAGGCCATGGGCAAAAAGCTCGACGAAGCGGTGATCCTTACCACCAAGCTCATCGACAAGATCAACCGTGGTCAGATGAAGGGCGTCTCGCCCGAAGTCGTGAAGAACCTCTCCGAAGGCGTGTACGAAGTGGCCAAGGAAATGGAATTCTTCAGCGCCACGTACTACCGCGTGATGAGCCTGAACGAATCGCTGAACCGCACGGTCACGCATTTCAAGGAAGTCTTCAAGAAGTAAGTCCCCCAGAAAGCGGCATAAAGGCCCAGGGAGCGATCCCTGGGTTTTATGCCTGCTGGTTACTGGTGAGCCAGGATGTACGCTTCCAGCTCGTTTACTTGCGCCTGAAGGGCATCAGCACGTGCCTTCTCTTGCAGGTAGAGTTGCCGGTCGGTCGGATTGGCTGCGATGATCGCTTGCCGCGCCGCTTCGATCGATTGGTGATCCGCCAAGCTCTTCAAAAGCGTAGAGGACATCACCATCGTTTTAATCTCGGGCGTGACGCCCAAGACTTCGTGCGTACGGTCAGCCAACGCATTACGAAGCGGGGTAAGATCGAGCGACTCAGGCAACGCCGAAAGCAGCACGCCCAGAGCCACCACCGAGTACGGGATGCCGCCCATGCTCGGGTAGCTCTTGATAAACGAAGTGGGTACGTGAACGATATCGGCAATGCTGGCCTGCAGCGTGACGATACACTCTCCGTTTTCCACATCGCGAGCGTAGATGAGTTCATCCAGCCCGTAAGGCGTGTAATACTCTTCCCGAGGATCGCCACCAGCGGCTACCACGTCAGAGAGCTTACGCACCGCTTCGCAGGAATACTCTACACCCGGTTGCAGTGCGTTCTCAAACGGCTCGGCCAATTCGAAGATCCCGCTGACCCCAACCTGAGGAATGATGCTAGTTGCCATCATGCTCCTCCTTAGTCAGGTTGCGGGAAGTTCTTCTTGGCAGCAACCAGGAAGTGCACGTTGTCCACGCTTTTCACAAGGAACAACTTGCCGTTACGCGTCAGGCGCGACATGCCAATCGGGATGTCCGTGAAGTCACCCATCTTTTCAGCGACCTGGATCATTTGGTCCAGCGCGATGGCCCAGGCACGGGTGGCAGCCGACATGCGGATGAAATCCACGCTACCGGTGTTCACGCTGATGTAATCCGGGTAGAAGTCCACCAGCTCGAACTTGTCGTCACGGTTCTCAGGCCCACCGATTGCCGCCACCACGAGCGAGCGGTACGTGTGGCCAAAGATCGTGCCGTACGTATCGACGTGCGAGCCCGCGTAATCCGGGACGAGCGCTTTGAGCTGGGTGAGGGTTGCCACAGCCTTAGCGAAAGGCGAGTAGATGCCTTCCTGAGTCACGCGGTTCGGAATCGCGTACTGCGACCAGAGCGGCATCAGTACGACTTCGGTGCGACGAAACAGATCGGGCAGGATCTCTTTCCACTCGTCACGCGTGTGGTCCGAGTTCTCCAGGATGTAGTCAACGAGCGCATCTTTGATGGTGTCGATGTTGTCGCCCGCTGCACCATAGATCAGCACCGTCCACTTCGACGGCACGCGGTGCGCGCTATTGAAGGGATCCACGTAGTCGTACTCGTAAGCCCGCAGGACCGTGACCGGCTGGTCGTTCTTCGCTTCTTCGATAAGCGCGATCTCTTCGGGGTACGTGCGTTTGGTGAGTAGCACTTCCACGTCATTGCCCGGACGGAAGAAGTCGTTCAGCGGCTCAAGCGGCGGCACGACCGTGATCGAGTAATCGTCGTACTGGGATTTGAAGGCTTGGTCAGCCATCCAGATCTTGATACGGTTCTCTTCGCCCGCCGTTTTGCTCTGCCAGCTCACCCAGGCCGGGGCGTAGTAGCGACCCGAGTCGTCTTGCACGATTTCGCCGCAAGCGAAGTTATCGGCTTGCGCTGCGAAGTGATCGATCAGGTCGTTGAGGAGTTCGTCTTGGTAGATCGGGTTGCTGGAGGTGATCGTCTTGTCGTAGACGTACTTGGCGATCAAAATCGCCTGGTCCGCCACTCCCGCCGGCAAACGAATGGCGACCGTGTCGCGCTTAGCCGTAAAGCTGATCAGACCGACTGCGGGTGCGCCGGCGTTGTTGTAATACCCTTTGTCGCGACTGTAGGTGAGCGACTGCGTGGAGATCTCGCCGATCTTGGAGACCACGCCCGGGGTATTGTCAGCGAGCTGCTCATGAATGGCAAAGCCCTTGAGCGTTAGCATCAAACTCTCCTCACGGCTTTAAACGCCGGATAAATCAAGATGTCAAGTGACAAATTGTTGGATTTAGTGGTAAAATACGACCTATAGAATGAATACTGAGGACTCATCATGTTCGTCACCATGTACCGTACGATCGTGTTCCTCTGGCCCTTTATCAAGGGTGTAGTCCTGGGCGAGAAGACGGTGAAAGAAGCCGTCAAAGATCACAAAATCCGCGTTGTGGGTGTTGTGATCATTGTGTCGGCAATTGCCATGCACTTTTTTCTCATTCCGAAACTCATCAAGATTTCGGCAGACTATCTGGAGCTCGAAAAGAGATACAACACCGTCGCTGAGCGCGATCGGCTTGCCCAAGCCGCTATCGATGCAGGAGACTTTCAAAAGGAAACCATCCGTAAACTGAATGCGGAACGGGATCGGCTCTTGGCTGAGCTGAAGACCTGTAGCAACAATGGCCCCGTGCTGGGCAAATCCGACCAACTCACGCCTAAGAAACCCGAAGTGTCTAAACCGGCAGGTCCCGGCTCGATGTATGACCGGTACTCTAATTACGGCGACTTTTTCGACAAGCTTCAAAATGGAAACGACCTCTAACGGTATCACGCTGTCCAGAAACACCGTCCGGGCAATTGGCGGCTACGTCTTGGTAACCGCCTGCCTCGGACTGGTGAGCTGCAACAGTTTCAACACAGTCAACCATTTCGAAGTCTCGGGTCAGCCCTACCTGGGGTTGGACCCGAGCTTGCGACAGGACCCGGCGATCGTGGAAGAACTCTTTCCCACGCCTGCCGATACGGTCCCGACCCCGGTTGTCGAAAAGAAAGACACGACGCCCGTGTGTCCGATCTGGCGACCGCCCGCGATTCCGAAGGCGCCTGAAGCGCCCATTGGGGAATTCAAGAAACTGAACCCCAACGATCTGGAGGCGCTCGATCGGCTCATGCAGCGCCACATGGCAAGCCTGCACACGTACATCAAATCGGTGGACGAACGCATCAAGCGCGCCAACAAAGATTACTTCCTGAACTGCCAGACGTACCTTCGGAACAACGCTGGGCAGTAGTTTTTATAACCCCCGAGTATCGTGTAGAACACGTGCTATTCGGAGAAAACGGTGTCTGAAGAAAAGAAAGAAGTCACTCCCGCTCAGGGGATGGTGCTCTGGACGGACGGGGGTGCTCGCCCGAACCCCGGGAAAGCAGGCTGGGGGCTTCACGGCTACCTTTTTGCATACGCCAAGCCCAAGAAAGGTTCGGGTAACCCGGACTACATCCTGACCAACATCGGTTACGTTACCAAGGCAGAAGCCGCGCTGCACTTGGGTGAAGAAGACCCGGAAGTTGCCGCCGAATCGGATGGCCGCTCCGGTAAGCGTGTGCCGCCTTTCGAGCAGGTCACGCCCATCCATTACGTGGACGGTTACGCCTCGCTCGCGGGTTCGAATTCGAACAACGTGGGCGAACTGGTGGGTGCCACGCACGCACTCAAACACGCGCTGGAATTTGACATCAACTCGCTTCTCATCTGCTGCGATAGCGAGTATGTCGTCAAGGGCTTTAACCAGTACCTGACGAACTGGCAGCGTAACGGCTGGAAGCGCCGTGATGGCGAATCGATTGCCAATCCTGAAGCCTGGCAAGAAGCTGCTGCCCTGCGCGATCAGTTGAAAGCGCGCGGCACGGTGGTGAAAGTCCAGTGGGTGCGTGGTCACAACGAATCGTCTGGCGAGGGTTCAGCCTTTGGCAACTCGCTTGCCGACCACCTGGCGACCTCGGCAGTCATGCGGGCGCGCGGCGGCCTTTCCATGTGTGAGGTCAAAACCTCGCAAGCCGATGGCTACTGGAAGTACGAGTCGGACAAGCACCCCTTCATTGCCAATCGCCGTATGTACTTCAATACGGATCCCGAGAAATGCCGCCCTGGCGAGTACTACCTGGGCGAGCACGGCAAGGAAGACGACCTTCTGGGTAAGCGCATCACCGATGGCGCGCATTCCTTGGTGCGTCTGAAAGAACCGGATGCGATTTTGGAACTGGTGCGTGGCGCCCATAGCCGGGCAAGCGCGGGTTCCGATACGCTTGTCATGCTGCGTCTGGATCAGCTCTATCGCAGCAGCACGCATCGGGAACTGAACGAGCATGGCGAATACGCGCTCGTGCGTCGCGACTTCAGCCGTCTGGACATGGTGGATTTGGGTGAGCAACCCGTCTCTCGTGAACTGAATCCGGCGGGCCTGGCGATGCGTGCGATTGACGCAGTCAACATGCTTGGCAAGCGCTTGGAAGGTTACCTCGCGTGTGATCCGGCCCTGGTTATTACCGACCTTACGCCTACTTTGTATGAGATGGAAGTCGTCACTCCCAAAAAGGGTGAACCGAAGACCGTCTTCAAGCTGAAGCCCGAATACAACGTTGGCTTCTCTTCGCTTAAGGTCGAAGCGAAATACCAGAACGGCGAAGGCGTGAAAACGGCGCCCATCGCGCTCACGCTTAGCATTGACTTGCTGGATCGCAACGCTCTGAAGCGTCTGGAGGCAAACGAGCCCACGGTGCATCTCGTTACCTGGCTTGAGTCTCCGAAGATGTTCCGCTACGCCACGATCATCAAGACCGCTGACGACATCGGAATCTGGGCGGGTGTGTTCTCCAACACGCGCATGCTCACCGCTGAGGAACTTTCCCAATAACCTTTCAAGATAGGAGTGCCCTTCAATGCCCCCCAAAGCTCACGCCTAACGCATCAGCGCAGACGTACTCTTTCGAACTTTCGGTAGGACCTCATCCCTAGAGCCTACTGGTCTGGAGTCACCCATGCGGCGAATCCTTTCCGCCCTCTCACACCGTGTTACTGACGCCGTCGCAGGATGGCTCAGTCCGAGCGTGAAGCGGCTGATCTTTTTGACTTCTCTGTCGGCTCGTCTGAAAGGCTCCACGCTTTTCGACAACGAAACGCTGGAGAAGCTCAATCGCGTGATGGTGCTTTCGAGCGACAAAAACCGGGATATGCTGAAGCTGCCTGCACACCTGTCCAAAGCGATTTGGAATGGCAAGACAGCGTTCGAGATTTGCGGAGACAATCTCTGCGAAGGTCAGATCGACCTCACGCGCAAACAGCGCGCGATCCAGCACATCTTAGCCGGCATGCCGGCTCGGTTGCGTTACGCCCCGGAAGCGAAGATGCAGCAGGATATCGAGAAACTCCTCGATAACCGGAGTCAATTGCTTGGCATCTAAGCGGCATAGAAGCCCAGGGGTCTCACCCCTGGGCGCTATGTCGTACCTTTATGCCGTTTACGGAATGTTCGGTGCGATGATATCTTCGATCGAGACGAGTTGGTTACCCGTCAAGGTTCGTTCAGCCGTCACGTCTTGTTCAGCCGTCAAGCTACCCTTGATGCGCGTGTCACCCGCCATCTGAGCCGTGCCCGTCGTGCCAGCCTTACCGGCAGCGGTGGCCATGTTACCCTTATTCAGGATGGTCGGGCCGTCGTTGATGATCGAGGTCTGTGCGTCGTTGATGATCTCCTGGGCTTCCCACTTGATCGTCTTACCGGCTTTGCCGAAGATGTTGTCCGGCGCATCAAGCGTGATGTCTTTGCGATCCACAGCAAAGCGCGCACCATCAGCGTTGATGAGTTCGATCAGGCGCGCCAGCGAGTCCAGCGTAATCGAGTTTCCGATATCGTCCTGAATCACGACACGTCCTTCGCCTGTGTTGATCTGTACGGTGTAGGCGTAGGGTTCGCCATTGGCCTTGGACGTACTTAACGTAATCGCTTTGCGGTGCGAGGAGATTTCCAGGAAGTAGTAGTTCTCTGCGTTAACCGGTGCGCCCTCCACTTCGGTTGCCGAAAACGCATAGATCACGGTTTCGAGCTTGCGCAGCGCCAGGTCGTTCTTGCGAGTCGTCCAGAAGTACGCATCGCGATCAGCAAAGCGATAAAGGATGACTTCAGCACCCCGGCGCACGTCAGGCGCGCTGATGCGGTTGCCCTGCCCCATCCAGAGCCAGCTCGCTTTGATGGTGTTGCTGGTGCCAGCCGACTCTTTGTAAGCCTGGCCATCAGCACCCACGCCCGTCGCTTCGTGGATCTCTCCGTTATCGGTAAGCTCTCCATCGACCGTCGAATTCGATTCGATATCGACCACTTCGATCACATCGCTATCGAGCGGTTTGTTTGCGGCAACCACGCCGTATCCGTAAATTTCCAGCTTCGAAGCCATGGCTCAAATCCAGTGTCAAAAATTACACCCTCGCCCCATTCTTTGATAAGAATTACCGGGCAATCATCATGAGAATTCTCTCAGCCACGCTATCTGGTTTTACGCGCATGAAGCTAAACCAGATCGAAACGATCTCGATCACCATGACCGAGCCGCTGCAGCTCATATTGGGCTCTAATGGCAGTGGGAAGTCGTCGCTTATCGCGGAACTCTTCCCACTGCCGGCGGACCGCTTGGCTTACACCAAGACAGGTTCGAAAACCATAACATACGAGCACCTGGGCAAGCAGTACGTATTGACTAGCGAGTTCAATGACAAAAACAAAACGGGCTACCACACGTTTACCGAAGACGGCGTGCCGTTAAATGACAAAGGCACGGCTGCCCAACAGCGCGAACTGGCCGAGAAATACTTCGGCATCACGGAAGACGTGCGTAAGCTGTTGACAGGTCAGACGAGTTTCTGCGCCATGAAAACGCCCGAGCGTCGTTACTGGTTCACTAAGCTTTCGCCGGTGAACTACGACTACGCGCTGAAGGTCTATGCTTCGCTCAAAGACCGGGCACGCGATATCACGGGCGCACTGAAGCTTGAGAAAAAGCGCATCGTGATCGAGACTGAGAAAGTCATCACGCCCGAACACGAAGCGCGTCTGAAAGCTGAGCGCGATCAGTTGCACAACGACCTCATGATGCTCATGGAAGTGAGCGCGCCGCCTGAGAACACGGTGGCGTATTACGAGCAGATCCAAGAGCAGGGCTTGCGTGAACTGCATTCGCTTTCGCATCGGCTGCTGCACTTGCGGTGTTCCGCTCCGAACGGTCGGTATTTCAGTGGCCCGGCTGAGATCGATGGCGTGATCTCGGACCTGCAAAGTTCGATCAAAGTCAACGAAGCGCTTCTTAACAGCACGATCGAAGAGCACGACAAGCTCCAAGAGTCTGCGAAGATTCTAAAGCTCACCGGTGAAGATGGCGTGAAAGCACTGGTACTCAAGCGTGCCGAAGCCGAAAGCTCGCGCCATCAGTTCTTGGGTCGGCGTACGTTTCACTTTGACTACGTGGGCGTAGCTTTTGAGATGGCAGTCAACGCCATTTACGAAATGCTCACTGAGACGCTAGACGTCATCCCCAGTAACGAAGAGCGTAAGTTCAGTTCGGCGCGCTTAGCGCAGCTCACGCAAGAGCATTTCGCCATCGTCGATAAGCGCAACACGCTACGCACCCAGATCACTGGACTCGTTGCCAAGCGCAATCACCTAGACGAACACCGTAACTCGCCTAAGACGTTTTGCCCGGCATGCGGTCACGGCTGGATCCAAGGCTTTAGCGAAGCGCTCTACGGTCAGGTTTCTGAAGACATCGGTCGGGCCGAGATTCAATCGCGTCTCTTTGATGAGCAAGTTGCTAAGCTCGAAGAAGAGATTCGTGAGATTCAGAACTACGCTGAGCTCTATCGTCGCTACACGCGCTGCGTTACGAGCCAGCCGCTTCTGAAACCCTTCTGGGATTTGCTCACTGAAGAAGATCTGGTGGTCAAGTACCCGAAGAAAGCCCGCATGATGCTCGATCAGTTGGTGCGCGATATCGAGCTCACCAAAGAAGCGGATCAGTACCTGGTGAAGATGCAAGAGCTGACTGCACTTATCTCGGCAGCCGAACAAGTTGGGGACTTAAACCTCTCGAACATGACTGGCCAGCTCACGGACTTGACGCATCGCTCTGAACGTATCAATGCGGAGATCGTAAGCGAGCGTAGAGAGCTTCGCGTGCTCATGGAGTACCGAACCCTTGTCCAAGACTCCATCGCGCTTGGAGAGCGTGTAAACGCGTTGCGTAGCTCTTTGGAGCAGAACAACGCAGCGCTCATCGAAACGACGCGTCGCGAGATGATCCGTCAGTGCATCCGTCATCTGCAAAGCAACCTTGCCAAGAAGAACGATATTCTGGGCGAACTTGATGTGCAAAAGGGTATCGTGCAAGATATCCAGATGCGTATTGAGTTGCTGACCGTCGAAGAGATCGCGGCCAAGGCACTCGTGGTAGAGATGAGTCCGACCGATGGCCTGATCGCCGAAGGGTTGCTCGGGTTCATCCGCAACTACACGAACCGCATGAACGCTATCATCGAACAGATCTGGGCGTATCGCATGGAAGTGAAGGACTGCGTCGTGCAAGGCGGTGAGGACGCAGAGCTGGATTACAACTTTCCGCTCTTGGTTGTCGATGAGGACAATCCCGTGCCGGACGTGAGCATGGCAAGCGCTGGCCAAAAGGAGATTGTGAACCTTGCGTTTAACATCGTGGCGATGCATTACTTGGGCCTGGATGAAGCCCCGCTTTATCTGGATGAGTTTGCCGCCAAGATGGATGCGGCGCACCGCTCAGCAGCCGTCGAACTCATCAAAAATCTCATGGAGCAGCAGCCTTTCACGCAGCTTTTCATGATTAGCCACGACTACGACCAGTACGGCGCTTTCCCCAACAAAGAAGTGTGCGTTCTGCACGCCAACAACATCATCGTGCCCGACGTCTATAACGAGCACGTGACTATTACCTAAGGAGCTTTTTCTCGTGAACATCCAAACGCTGGTTGACCGCGCCACGAACCTGAACATGGCGCTCACGCATCTGACGCGTGACGTCGTGAACATCGTCGAGCGCTTTACGGTGCTGCAAGGCGAGGCTGCGCAGCTGCAAGGCGCTCTCGAAGAGATCAATCGCCTGGCTCTGGAACGCGCCAAGCCCGCGCAAACCGAGCTGCCCGCGCAACCCGATCGCTATCGTCCGCGCCTGACCACGGGTTCCACGGATCCGATCCCCGATGGTCCGACGCCCATGTCGCGCCGTGCAGAAGCTGAGGCTGTGAGCGCAGCGCCCGCCAGCCATCTGGCACAGCCCACGCCGCTCGCACCCAAGACCGAGATGCTCTCGGCGGCTGAAGCCATCACGGCAGCCGAAGAGATGATCGGGCGCGCCGCCGAAACGCGTACGGGACGTCCCGCGCTTTCCAACGAAGAACATGCGCACCGCATGAGCGAAGCCATCCGTTCGTTCAAAGGCCCGCGCAGCATCTTCGTGAAGTACCTCTCGCCGGCGGTGCTCATCGGTGGGCGCGGCGCTCTGCATCCCGAGTCGTGCGCGGCACTGGAGCGCTGGGATCAAGACATCTGGATGAACAATCCGGAAAAGACGGCTTCCTGGCCGAGCGGTCTGTACCAGTCGCAAACCACAGCAGGCCAAGCGTTTAACCTGCACCTGGTGACCAAAAACTTCCGCGTGTTCGTGCTGTCGCTGCCGCAAACCGGTGGCGATGTGTATGTGCTTAACCGCGCGAACAACAAAGCTGTTCCCATCAAGATCGAGGAGCTTTCGCTCACCGAGCTCACCAAGATCGACATGGAACTGGAAGAGTACTTCCAAGACCTCACCTTCAAGCGTTAATCATCGCTACGGCATAAAACCGCCAGGGGTCGAAACCCCTGGCTTTATGCCCTAGAAAAGCAGGTCAGCCCCGATCTTCAAGAAATGCGCATTGCGCGTGGTTTCCGCTTCGCCTGATACCATCGAATCGTCCAAGCTTTGTTGCTTGTACGGATCAGTAGTGTTAAACACCCGGTAGCGGTAAAGCGTGTCGTGCGTACTGATGGCGTACTGACCGTCTTCTTCGACCGCCCAGTAGTTCGGACTAAAGCCGTAGCCTGCTACCATCGGATACTCAGGCCGCGTATAGGTCGTATGCTTACCGGGTTCAGGAACCTTTTGCAAGACTTCCAGGTCGGCAAACATGTCTTCGTTATTGACGAGGACGATGAACGACTGAGGAAGCGAGAAATACGCCCGCAGACAGTCGTCAGAGAGAAACTCATCGACTGCGATCTGATACGGGTTGTTGGTCGAGATCTCAACCGGCAGCTTGGAAAGGTCGATGTAAGGACGCGAC